>NZ_CP095187.1:1537500-1845000 GCF_022965755.1 Pseudoxanthomonas sp. F37
CTGGCAGCTCAACGTCATGACCGCCGACCAGGTGCAGGCCAAGAGCGAGGCCGAACAGGCCGTCGCCCGCCAGCTGTTCATGGACAAGCTGGAAGTGGACGAGGAGATCGCCGCCATCCTGGTCGCCGAGGGTTTCAGCACGGTCGAGGAAATCGCCTACGTGCCGGTCGGCGAACTGCTGGCCGTGGAGGGCTTCGACGAGGACATCGTGGAGGAACTCCGTTCGCGCGCCCGCGATGCCCTGCTCAACGAGGCGCTGGCCGAGGAAGAAGGCCTGGAGGAGAACCATCCGGCCGAGGACCTGCTGGCGCTGGAAGGCATGGACGAGGAGACCGCGTTCGCGCTGGCCGCGCAGGGCGTGCGCACCAGCGAGGACCTGTCCGACCTGGCGGCCGACGAAGTGGTCGAGTTCGGTATCGAGGGCCTGGACGAGGCGCGCGCCGCCGCGCTGATCCTGGCCGCTCGCGCCGAGGAGATCGCCCGTCTGGAGCGCGGCGCATGAGCGCCGCCCGGGCCCGCCCGGGACGCGGCGCATGAGCCACCCATGAACACCGCCCTGGCACCCGCAGGGCTTAGAATCCCCCCTCTCGAAAAGGGTTGCCCCTCCACCGCCAGGGGGGCGCAACAAGAAACCTAGGATCCGAATGTCGCAGCAAACCACCATCCGCAAGCTCGCTGAACTGGTCAACACGCCGGTCGAGAAACTCCTGGAGCAGCTGGCCGAGGCCGGCATGAGCTTCAGCGGTCCCGACCAGGTCGTGACCAGCATGGAAAAAGTGAAGCTGCTCGGCTTCCTCAAGCGCTCGCACGGCAAGAGCGATGCCGCGACGGATGAGGCTGCGCCCAAGAAGATCACCCTGAACCGCCGCAAGGTGCAGGAAGTGACGGTCGCCGCCGGCCGCACCAAGACCACGGTGAACGTGGAGGTGCGCCAGAAGCGCACCTATGTGAAGCCGACCGATGCCGAGTCCGTGGCCACCCACTGGCAGAGCGAAGCCGACCCCGAGCGCGCGGAGATCCTGCGCAAGCTCGAGGAGTCCCGCCAGCGCAATCTCGAGGAACAGCAGCGCCTGGCCCAGGAAGACGCCAAGCGCGCCGAGGAACTGGAGCGCCGCCGACAGGAAGAGGCCAAGGCCCGGGCCGAGGCCGAAGCCGCGCGTGCCCAGGCCGAGGCCGAGGCCGCCGCCCTGGCTGCCGGCGCCACCGCCGTGGATGGGGACCAGACGCCCCGGCCGGCCCGAGCCGCCACCCCGGGGCACCATGTGCCCAAGCAGGTGGTGCGCAAGGAGCCGCCGCGTGCCGACGACCGCAACGCGGCCGCCGCCAAGCACAAGACCCGCGGCTCGCACGTGATGGTGGCCGGCGTCGAGGACGACGACAGCACCAGCCGTTTCGCCGGCCAGCTGCACCTCTCGGCCGCCGACCGCGCACGCCGCGGCGCCTCGCGCGGCAAGCCCAAGGCCCCCCGCCGTCACGAGCAGAGCCGTGGCGGTGGCGGTGCGCACGGGTTCGAACGCCCGACCGCGCCGGTCGTGCGCGAAGTCGCCATCGGCGAGACCATCACCGTGGCCGACCTGGCGCAGAAGCTCGCGCTGAAGGGCGGCGACGTGGTGAAGGCGCTGTTCAAGATGGGCGTGATGGCCACCATCACCCAGACCATCGACCACGACACCGCCGTCCTGGTGACCGAGGAACTCGGCCACAAGGCGACCCGCGCCGATGCCAACGACGTGGAAAGCGAACTGCTGGCGCATGCCGAGGAGCAGCAGGGCGAGAAGGTCGCGCGTCCGCCGGTGGTCACCATCATGGGCCACGTCGACCACGGCAAGACCTCGCTGCTGGACTACATCCGCCGCACCAAGATCGCCAGCGGCGAAGCCGGCGGCATCACCCAGCACATCGGCGCCTACCACGTGGAAACCCCGAAGGGCGTCATCAGCTTCCTGGATACCCCGGGCCACGCCGCGTTCACCGCGATGCGCGCCCGCGGCGCCAAGCTGACCGACATCGTGGTGCTGGTGGTGGCCGCCGACGACGGCGTCATGCCGCAGACCCGCGAAGCCATCCAGCACGCGAAGGCGGCCAAGGTGCCGCTGATCGTGGCGGTCAACAAGATCGACAAGTCCGACGCCGACCCGCTGCGCGTGAAGAACGAACTGCTGGCCGAGGAAGTGGTCGCCGAAGAGTTCGGCGGCGACACCCAGATGGTCGAGATTTCGGCCAAGACCGGCCAGGGCGTGGACAACCTGCTCGATGCCATCTCCATCCAGGCCGAACTGCTGGAACTGAGGGCCGTGGAAGAGGGCCGCGCCAGCGGCGTGGTCATCGAGTCCTCGCTGGACAAGGGCCGTGGCCCGGTGGCGACGGTGCTGGTGCAGCAGGGCACCCTGAAGAAGGGCGATTACCTGGTGTGCGGCATCCAGTACGGCCGCGTGCGCGCGCTGTTCGACGAGACCGGCGGACAGCCGCCGTCGGCCGGTCCCTCCATCCCCGTGCAGGTGCTCGGCCTGTCCGGCGTGCCGGAGGCCGGCGACGACTTCGTGGTGGTCGAGGACGAGCGCCTGGCCAAGGACGTGGCGCAGCAGCGCGACGCCAAGCGCCGCGAGTCGCGCCTGGTCCAGTCCGCCGGCAGCCGCATGGAAGACATCATGGCGCAGCTGGGCAAGGGCGAAGGCCAGCTCAGCCTCAACCTGATCATCAAGGCCGACGTGCAGGGCTCGGTGGAGGCGCTGCGTCATTCGCTGACCGCGCTGTCCAACGAATCGATCCGCATCAACATCATCAGCTCGGGCGTGGGCGGCATCACCGAGTCCGACGCCAACTCGGCGGTCACCTCCAAGGCCACCGTCATCGGCTTCAACGTGCGTGCCGACGCCTCCGCGCGTCGCATCATCGAAGCCAACGGCGTGGACCTGCGCTACTTCTCCATCATCTACGACGTGATCGACCAGGTGAAGCAGGTGGCGTCCGGCCTGCTGGGCGTGGAGATCCGCGAGGAGATCATCGGCATCGCCGAGGTGCGCGACGTGTTCCGCAGCTCCAAGTTCGGCGCGGTCGCCGGCTGCATGGTGGTGGAGGGCGTGGTCAAGCGGAACAAGCCGATCCGCGTGCTGCGCGCCAGCACCGTGGTCTTCGAGGGCGAACTGGAATCGCTGCGCCGCTTCAAGGAGAACGTCGACGAGGTGCGCAACGGCACCGAGTGCGGCATCGGCGTGAAGGCCTACAACGACGTCCAGCCGGGCGACCAGATCGAGTGCTTCGAGCGCATCGAAGTGCAGCGCACCCTGTAAGGCGAGGAGTGAGTGGAGAGGAGTGAGGAACGAGCGAAAGCTATCCGACGATGCTTCACTCACTGCCAACACTGTTGCCTTCCCTCACTTCTCACTCCTCTTCGCTCACTTCTCACCCCATGCCTACCAAGTCGTTCCACCGCACCGACCGCGTCTCCGCCCAGCTCCGCCGTGAGTTGGGCACGCTGGTGCACGAGGCCGTGCGCGAGCACGGCCTGCCGTCGGTCAGCGTGTCCGACGTGGAAGTCACCCGCGACATGGCGCATGCCAAGGTATTCGTCACCGCGCTCATGCCCGAGCGCTCGGCCGAGGCGGTGAAGGGCCTGAAGGAACTGGCCTGGGGCCTGCGCATGGAGCTGGCGCGCCGCGTGAAGATGCGGCACGTGCCGGAGCTGCACTTCCACTACGACGATTCCGTCGACCGCGGCGAACGCATCGAGACGCTGCTGCGCGACAATCCGCCGGCTGCCGGATCCGACGACGAACCGCGGGATCCGTAAGCGGGGCGGCGCCTGGCCTGCGCACGGTCGGGCCCGCCGCCGTTCCGTTGCGCCGGACGGTCCACGCGCCGGCGTCGTGCCCGGCCCGCGAGCGGCGGTTGTAGGAGCGCGCCATGCGCGCGATGCTCCTGCGCCGCCCATATGTGCGAAGAGCATCCCGGGCATGGCCCGCTCCTACAGTAAGGAATGCGTTCCTCCCGATGGCGTCGCCCAAGCCCAAGTTCCGCTCCCTTGACGGCATCCTGCTGCTGGACAAGCCGCAGGGCATGAGTTCAAACGGTGCCCTGCAGGTCGCGCGCCGCCTGTTCAGGGCGGAGAAGGGCGGCCATACCGGCAGCCTGGACCCGCTGGCCACCGGCCTGCTGCCGCTGTGTTTCGGCGAGGCGACCAAGATCGCCGGCCTGCTGCTGGGGTCGCGCAAGGCCTACGACACGGTGGCCGTGCTCGGGACCACCACCGATACGGACGATGCCGACGGCGCGCCGCTGCGCGAGCGGCCGGTGCCGCCGCTGGACGCGGCAGTCGTGCAGGGGGCGCTGGCGCCGCTGCTGGGCCGCATCCGCCAGCGTGCCCCCATCTATTCGGCCCTCAAGCAGGGGGGCGAGCCGCTGTACGCCAAGGCGCGCCGCGGCGAAGCCATCGAGGCCCCCGAGCGCGAGGTGCAGGTCCACGCGATCGACCTGCTCGACCTCGCTCCCGGCCGCATCACGCTGCGTGTGGAGTGCGGCTCCGGCACCTACGTGCGCAGCCTGGTCCGCGACCTGGGCGAGGCGCTGGGCTGCGGTGCGCATGTCGGGTCACTGCGCCGGCTGTGGGTGGACCCGTTCAGGAACCCGCGGATGTTCACCCTGGAGTCCTTGCAGGCGCTGGCCGCGGAGGGTGGGGAAGCCGCGCTCGATGCCTGCCTGCTGCCCATCGAGGCCGGCCTGGCGGGGTTTCCCCGGGTCGACGTGGATGCCGATGGCGCCCGCCGGCTGGGGCAGGGCCAGCGCCTGCGCGGGCAGCCGCCCAGCGACGGACCCGTGGCCGTGCATGGCCCGGACGGCCGCGTGCTGGGCCTTGCGACGGTCGATCCGGCGGGCGTGCTGGCGCCGCAGCGCCTGTTCACCTGGACCGCCCAAGCGGCCCTCCCGGCGGGCGGCAGCCAATAAAACCTTGTTTCAAAAGGACCTGGCGGCTACACTACGCCGCCGGTTTCATGCCGGCCTCTGCAACATTCCCCAGTTTCATCAACGGCGAACCAGGCGGTGCGCGCGGAGGACAGCCCGCGTTCCTGCAGGTCACGCATCCAACGAGAGAACACCATGTCCGTCGATACCCAGAAAGTGATTGCCGACAACGCCCGCGGCGCCAACGACACCGGCTCCCCGGAAGTCCAGGTCGCTCTGCTGACCGCCCGCATCGAGCACCTGAGCGGCCACTTCAAGACCCACAAGAAGGACCACCACAGCCGTCGTGGCCTGCTGCAGCTGGTCAACCGCCGCCGCAGCCTGCTGGATTACCTGAAGCGCAAAGACAACGAGCGCTACAAGGCCCTGATCGAAAAGCTCGGTCTGCGCCGCTGATGCAACACCCCGCCGCGGCGCAGAGATGCGCCGCGGTTTGCATTTCAGGGAACGGAATGCGCTGTACCCGCGGACCGCACCGGGCCCGCACACGCTGAAGCACCGGCCGGCACCCCCGGCCACCCGCGCGCGGCAAGGGTCGCGCCCGGTCCAACCCGAACAAGGCATCCCCAAGGAAACCACGTGGCAAAGATCACCAAAACCTTCCAGTACGGCAAGCACACCGTCACCCTGGAGACCGGCGAAGTCGCACGCCAGGCCAGCGGCGCCGTCATCGTCAACGTCGACGACACCGTACTGCTGGTCACCGCCGTCGCCGCCAAGAGCGCGCGCGAAGGGCAGGACTTCTTCCCGCTGACCGTCGATTACGTCGAGAAGTTCTATGCCGGCGGCCGCATCCCCGGCGGCTTCTTCAAGCGCGAAGGCCGTCCGACCGAGAAGGAAACGCTGATCTCGCGCCTGATCGACCGGCCGATCCGCCCGCTGTTCCCCGAGGATTACAAGAACGAAGTGCAGATCATCGCCCAGGTGATCTCGCTGAACCCGGAAGTGGATGGCGACATCCCCGCCCTGATCGGCGCCTCCGCCGCGCTGTCGCTGGCCGGCACCCCGTTCCAGGGCCCGATCGGCGCCGCCAAGGTCGGCTACAAGGACGGCCAGTACATCCTCAACCCGACCGCCAGCGAGCTGAAGGAATCGCAGCTCGAGCTGGTGGTCGCCGGCACCAGCGGCGCCGTGCTGATGGTCGAATCCGAAGCCGCGCTGCTGTCGGAAGACGTGATGCTGGGCGCCGTGACCTTCGGTCACCGCGAGATGCAGAAGGTCATCAACGCCATCAACGAGCTGACCGTCGAAGCCGGCACCAAGCCGTCCGACTGGGTCGCCCCGGCCAAGAACACCGCCCTGATCGCCGCGCTGAAGGAAGTCGTCGGCGGCCAGCTGGTGGAAGCCTTCAAGATCCACGACAAGCTGCAGCGTCGCGACGCCATCGCAGCCATCAAGAAGGACGTCAGCGAACAGCTGGCCGGTCGCATGGAGTCCGAAGGCTGGGACAAGGCCGAGCTGTCCAAGGAGTTCGGCGAACTGGAGTACCGCACGATGCGCGACTCCGTGCTGGACACCAAGGTCCGCATCGACGGCCGCGCGCTGGATACCGTGCGCCCGATCGCCGTGAAGGCCGGCGTGCTGCCGCGCACCCACGGTTCGGCCCTGTTCACCCGTGGCGAGACGCAGGCCATCGTGGTCACCACGCTGGGCACCGCACGCGACGGCCAGATCATCGACGCGGTCAGCGGCGAGTACAAGGAACACTTCCTGTTCCACTACAACTTCCCCCCGTTCTCGGTGGGCGAGTGCGGCCGTTTCGGTGCGCCCAAGCGCCGCGAGATCGGCCACGGCCGCCTGGCCAAGCGCGGCGTGCTGGCGGTGATGCCGTCGATGGAAGAATTCCCGTACACCATCCGCGTGGTCTCGGAAATCACCGAGTCCAACGGTTCCTCCTCGATGGCCTCGGTCTGCGGCAGCTCGCTGGCGCTGATGGATGCCGGCGTGCCGGTGAAGGCGCCGGTCGCGGGCATCGCGATGGGCCTGGTGAAGGAAGGCGACCGCTACGTCGTGCTGAGCGACATCCTGGGTGACGAAGACCACCTGGGCGACATGGATTTCAAGGTGGCCGGTTCCGCCGAGGGCATCTCCGCCCTGCAGATGGACATCAAGATCGACGGCATCACCGAGGAGATCATGCGTGCCGCGCTGGCGCAGGCCAAGCAGGGTCGCCTGCATATCCTGGGCGAGATGTCGAAGGCGCTGACCACCCCGCGCGCCGAGCTGTCCGAGTTCGCGCCGCGCCTGATCACCATCAAGATCCACCCCGACAAGATCCGCGAAGTGATCGGCAAGGGCGGTTCGGTGATCCAGGCCATCACCAAGGAAACCGGCACGCAGATCGACATCCAGGACGACGGCACCATCACCATCGCCTCGGTCAACGGCGCCGCCGGCCAGGCCGCCAAGGCCCGCATCGAGCAGATCACCTCCGACGTCGAGCCGGGCCGCATCTACGAAGGCAAGGTCGCCAAGATCATGGACTTCGGTGCGTTCGTCACCATCCTGCCGGGCAAGGACGGCCTGGTGCACGTGTCGCAGATCTCCAACGACCGCGTCGAGAAGGTCAGCGACGCGCTGAAGGAAGGCGACGTGGTCAAGGTCAAGGTGCTGGAAGTCGACAAGCAGGGCCGCATCCGCCTGTCGATCAAGGCCGTGGAAGAAGGCGAGGGCGTGTCGGCCGAGTAAGCCGCACGACATCGCAAGGCGTGACGGAAAAGCGGGCTTCGGCCCGCTTTTTCTTTGGATGGGGCCGACCCTCTCCAATGAGCGATGTTGCTGGCTCTTTCCCCTCTCCCCGTCTGCGGGGAGAGGGGGGGCCGAAAGCCTGCCCCGTAGCTGATACGGGGGAGGGTGAGGGGCGATGCCGGAGTCGCGATGTTTCATCGTGCGTGATGCATCGAGTGCTGCTCTCCCCTCGGTCGGTTCGTCTGCTGTGCCATTGAGTGCCTTGGCTTCGTCGCCCCTCATCCGGCCTTCGGCCACCTTCTC
The DNA here is from genome assembly GCF_022965755.1 of Pseudoxanthomonas sp. F37. Taxonomy (NCBI): domain Bacteria; kingdom Pseudomonadati; phylum Pseudomonadota; class Gammaproteobacteria; order Lysobacterales; family Lysobacteraceae; genus Pseudoxanthomonas; species Pseudoxanthomonas sp. F37. Next base: position 1,545,451 of record NZ_CP095187.1, read on the forward strand.
CCCGCAGGCGGGGAGAAGGATTCACGCCATGCACGATTGCGCAGGACACAGCGTCTTCGCGCATGCGAAGAATGCCGACGTGCCGTCGACGATAATGGCGTCCATGAATTCGTCGAATACACGCACCCCCGCGCCAGCATCCCTCTGGTCCGGCCGCGGCCTGGTGCTGCTCGGCATCGTGCTGTCCGCCTTCAATCTGCGCACGGCGGTGACCTCGCTCACGCCGCTGCTCGACACGCTGGGCGACGCGTTCGGCTTCGGCGCGACCATGACCGGCGTGTTCGGCATGCTGCCGACGGCGGCGTTCGCGCTGTTCGGGGTGGTCACGCCGGCGCTGGCGCACCGCATCGGCCTGGAACGGACCGCACTGCTGGCGATGCTGCTGGCCATGCTGGGCCTGCTGCTGCGCAGCGCGGCGGGCGACACGACGGCGCTGGTGGCGGCCTCGCTGACCGCGCTGGCGGGCATGGGCATCGGTAACATCGTGCTGCCGCCGCTGGTGAAGCGCTACTTCGCCGACCGGGTGGGCACGGTCAGCACGCTGTACATCTCCGTGCTGCAGGCGGGCACCATCCTGCCGGCGCTGGTCGCGGTGCCGGTGATGGAAGCCGCCGGCTGGCGCATCTCGCTGGGGCTGTGGGCGGTGTTCGCGGCGGCGTCGGCGGTGCCGTGGTGCCTGGTGCTGTGGCAGGAGCGGCAGCGCAACACGCCCCTGGCGCGCGTGCACGACGCCGCCGTCACCGTCGACGACGAGGCGCCCGAACTGGCGGCGCCACGCCCCGCCGGTCGCGCCTGGCGCTCGCCGGTGGCCTGGGGCATGGCGCTGATGTTCGGCATGACCTCGCTGGTGACGTACTCGATGTTCACCTGGCTGCCCAAGCTGCTGGTCGAAGCCGGCGCTACGCCCGCGCTGGGCGGCACGATGGTGGCGCTGTTCTCCGCGCTGGGGCTGGTGGCCTCGCTGACCATGCCGCAGATCGCGGTGCGCATGCGCAATCCCTTCATCGTGGTGGTGGTCTGCGTCGGCTTCTATGCCGTCGCTTTCGCGGGTCTGCTGCTGGCGCCGATGGCGGCGCCCGCGCTGTGGGTGGCCTTGTTGGGCATGGGGCCCAGCACGTTCCCGCTGTCGCTGACCCTGATCAACCTGCGCACGCGCACACCGGAAGGCTCCGCCGCGCTGTCCGGCTTCATGCAGGGCGTGGGCTACACGCTGTCCTGCGCGGGACCGCTGGCCTTCGGTCTGCTGCACGAACGCACGCACGGCTGGACCCTGCCGATGGCGTTCCTTGCGACCTGCGTCGGCGCGTTGCTGATCGGCGGCTATCTGGCCTGCCGGCCGCGGTATCTGGAAGACACTTGGCACGCGTGAGCAAGATGGGTTGAGCCCCAGGCGATACCCATCATCGTGGCTTCAAACTGCTCCTTGATGGGTATCGCTGCGCTCCGCCCATTCTGCGAACTTCGACTTTCTGTAAGCGGCGATGTTGTCGAGCGCATGGTTCACTAAGGGAGCCAATGCAGGGGGCGAGGGCGGCCGCCGAACGAAGGAGCGATTTGCCGCCACCCGGTTTGACGATCACTCGGGCGAGCCCGAATACTTCGCCGGCACGATCACCAGACGCACAGGGAAGATCCATGTTGGGGGAGACGTCTTGAAACCAAAATCGGCCATCTTGGTGGCGGGGGCGCTGTTGTCGCTGGCGGCTGGGGCTGCTGCGCAGTATTTCTATCCGTTCGCAGAAAGCAGCCCGGTGGACGTTGTATTGACCATCGTCGGCGCGCTGCTGATCTTCGCTTGGTACCGTTTCGATTCCGCGCTGTCGGGATACCGTCGCAGCGCCGGGCTGAACGTTGCGATCGTCGCGATCGCCCTCTTGGGGCTCCCCTACTATTTCTTCCGCTCCCGCGGTGCGAAACGCGGCCTCATCGCAACGATCCTGTTCCTGCTGACGATAGTCGGCTCCGCCCTGCTGACAATCGCCGGTCGTGCAATCGTGTACTACGGTCTGCAGAACTAGCACGGTCCCGCGACCTCATTTCGGCGGTCCACAAGAAGTCATAACGACTTCCGGCAGGGGCTTGCCGGCCGGGGCGGTGCTATCTAGTCGGTTTCCGACACCGCTGGGGAGCACCGCATGACCACCCGTCGTGACCTGTTCAAGCTGGGCGCGCTGGCCGCCGCCGCGGCCGCGCTGCCGTCGTTCGCCTCCGCCGCCGGCCAGGCCAAGCCCGTGGGCAAGGCCGCCAGGCCATTGGACATCCTGATCCTCGGCGGCACCGGCTTTACCGGTCCGTTCCAGGTCGAGTACGCGCTCAAGCGCGGGCACAAGGTCACCCTGTTCAACCGTGGCAAGCGCCCGTCGCCGGAGTGGCCGGCCGCGGTCGAGCAGTTGCACGGCGACCGCAACACCGGCGATCTCGCCGCACTGAAGGGGCGCAAGTGGGACGTCTGCATCGACAACCCCACCAGCCTGCCGTTCTGGGTGCGCGATGCCGGCCAAGTGCTGAAGGGCAACGTGGGCCATTACCTCTTCATCTCCACCATCTCGGTGTATGCCGACAGCAGCAAGCCGGGCATCGACGAGAACTCGCCGCTGGCGCAGTACAAGGGCAAGGATGCGATGGCCGAAACGCAGCAGACCCTGCGTGCGGACATCGAGAACCTCTACGGCCCGTTGAAGGCGCTGAGCGAAGCCGAAGCGCACAAGCAGTTCGGCAAGAACGTCACCATCGTGCGCCCCGGCTATATCGTCGGCCCGCGCGACGAGACCGACCGCTTCACCTACTGGCCGCACCGGGTGGCGCAGGGCGGCGAGATCCTGGTACCGGGGGATGGCCAAGATCCCATCCAGATCATCGACGGCCGCGACCTGGGCGAGTGGATGATCCGCCTGGCCGAGGCCGGCACCACCGGCACCTTCAACGCCTGCGGCCCGGACTACCCGCTGTCGATGGATGCGATGCTCTACGGCTGCCAGGCGGTCACCGGCGGCGGCATGACGCTGACCCACGTGTCGCCGGCGTTCCTGGACGAGCAGCAGGTCGGCCTGCCCATCTGGGTGCCGTCGAAGGACAACCCGTATGCCGGCTACGGCGCGGTCAGCAACGAACGCGCGATCGCCGCCGGCCTGACCTTCCGCCCGCTGGCGACCACCGTGCAGGATCTGCTGGCATGGTTCGGCAGCCTGCCCGCGGAACGCCAGGCCAAGCTGGGCGCCGGCATCACCCGCGAGAAGGAAGCCGAGCTGCTGAAGGCGTGGCACGCGCGCAAGGGGTGAGCCTGGGCTCCCTCCTGCAGACGGTGGTTCAGCGCTCCCGGCGCACCAGTGTGCGGTCCACCGGGCCGCGGCGCTGCCAGTCGGGCACGACGCGTCCGGTGGGCGCGTTGTCGGCCACGGTCGTGGTGCCTGTACCGGCGGCCGCCAACGATGGGATCGACGCCGCGGTGGCGGCCTCTTCCCGCTTCGGCGCCAGGTCGGTGCCCTGCACGATGCCCAGCGGGGCGTAGCCGGTGTAGCCGGGGAACACCTGGCTGAGGTTGGCGTTGCCCATGCGGCGGATGAGGATTTCCGACATCACGCGGCGGTAGTCGGTGGTCACCGGCACGTCGCCGAAGGTGGGCGAAAGCGTTTCCGGATTCAGGCCCGGCCAGTTGCCGTAGAAGCGGCGGCCGTTGACCGCGCCGCCGAGCACCAGCAGCGGGTTGCCGTAGCCGTGGTCGGTGCCGCCATTGGCATTGGCGCGCACGCGGCGGCCGAATTCGGACTGCACCACCACCGTCACCCGCGCCATCTCGCCGCCGCCGTTGAGTTCGGCATAGAACGCGGCCAGCGCGGCGGAAAGCTCGTTGATCTTGTTCTGGTAGTAGTGGTAACCGCTGCCTGCCGTGCCCTGGCCTTCATGCGTGTCCCAGCCGCCCAGGTCCAGGGTGGCATAGCGCAGGCCCAGGTCGAAGCGGATGGTCTGCGCGATGGTCCACAGCTGCTGGGCGAAACCACCCGTCGGCCAACTCGCTGGCAGGCTGGCATACCCCTGCTGGCCGATCAGGCGCAGCGCACCGTCGGCGCGGCGGCCGGTGATTTCCATGCCGGTCTGGCCGTTCCACAGCGAGGCGACGGTCTCGGCCACGCCGCGCAGCCCGGCAGGGGAATCGGCGCGCGTGCGCTGCCAGCTCCATGCGGTGGTGTTGAGCGAAAAGTCCGACGGGCTGCTCATCGTCAGCGCATCCACCGCGCCCATCAGGCCGGCCGGCTGGGTGCCGCTGACACCCAGTGCGGGCAGGGTCCCGGTGCCGCCCGGGCGGGTTTCCCATGCGCGCGTCATCCAGCCGGTGGGCGAGCCGTACTTCCCGGGCGTGCCCAGGTCGATGTACAGCTGCGCGTCGAAATGGCTGCGCGTCACCGTGGTGGCCATGCCGCAGGCGTGCACGATGGCCAGCCTGCCGTCGTTCCACAGGTCGCGCAGGCCGGTGGCCGAGGGATGCAGTCCGAAGCCCGTGTCCGTGCCGTTCGCCAGCAGCAGCGGCAATGCCCCGTAGGCACCGCTGGTGGCGATCTGCAGGCTGGGCCGCGCCTCTTCGTAGAAGCCGCGGTCCGCGCCTGTGGTGGGAACGACCAGATTCAGGCCATCCAGCCCGCCACGCAGGAACAGGTGCACGACGGTGTCGTAGCTGTTCACGGCGGCATCCACCGGATCGGCGAACATCAGCGTGCCGCCGGTGGCGCCGACGATGGCGGCGCTGCCGCAGCCTTTGACGAACTCGCGCCGGGTCAGTCGTAGATCGCGCATGGCAGGCCCTCAGCGGCTCATGAATTCGGGAGTCAGCAGGATCAGCGCCACCAGGCTGCGCAGGCGCTCGTGGTTGTAGTGCCGTTTCAGGTCGCTGCCCTGCCAGGTGTTGGTGTCGGCGATGACATAGGTGTTGGGGTCGCCGTTCTGCGCCATGAATGCCACCAGCGCCTGCTTGCGCGCCGCTTGGGGCTGGTAGCCCAGCAGGCGGGTGCACCACCAGGTGACCAGGTTGTTCGCGGTCCAGTTGGCGACCGGCACGTTGGCGCGCGTGGTGTCGACGATCGGATGCAGCGGTACCTCGCCGTCCCGGGTCTCGGTCAGCCAGCCCAGCACGCGCCAGGTCATGGCGAAGGAGTTGGAGCCCGACCATGCCAGGCCGGTGTCCGGATACCCGTTCGGTGCCGGCCAGTTGTACGGCGCATGGCCGGTGAAGCCGTACAACCACATGAAGTCGTTGCTGCGGCCGTGGTCCGGGCGCAGCGTCCAGTCGCCGCCCAGCGCGCGCATCGCCGCCACCGCGGCATCGAAGGGGCGGCGGTTCTTCTGGCCGAAGCTGTTGATGAAATCATCGGAGTTCAGGATGTGGCGCATCACCCGTTCGATCTGGTCCGGCGCCTGCCAGTTCGCGCGGAAGATCGCCGCGGCGCTGTCGATCAGCGCCTGCTTCGGTGTGTCGCTGATGAAGCGTCGGATCAGCTTCTTGCAGATGAACTTGGCCACGCGCGGATGGCTGGCCAGCCGGTCCAGCACGTCGCGGCCGTCCTTCATCGCCGGCTGTTCGGGATAGATCAGCATGCCGAGCAGGAACTTGGGGCCGGCATCGTGCCAGGACTGCCGGTAGACGAAGGTACCGTCGTTCTCGCTGGGGAACTGCCAGTGCCCGTTCTTGGCCGACCAGCCGGTGAAGGCCGCCGATGTCTCGTACACATCGATGTCGGTGTAGCCGATCGGGTAGGCCGGGTCCTCGGGGCAGGGCGGCACCTGGAACGGGTCCATGAAGCCCAGGTAGTTCTCCGCGCCCAGAGTGTGCAGTTCCAGCAGTTCGCGGGCGAAGTTCTCGTTCGGGCCCGAACGAGAATTGCTGATGTTGTCCAGGTAATAGAGCATCGCCGTGCTCTGCGCCACGCCTTCCAGCATCGTGCGGAAATTGCCCTTGGCGTTGGCGCGGATCACGTCGCGGTCGTAGTGCACGAACACCGGGCCGACGCTGAAGTCGGTGCCCAGCACGTTGAAGTGGTCGTGCCAGAAGTTCACCAGCACTTCGCGCAGCTGCCGGCGCGAGTACACCGCGCGCACGAAGGCCGCGCGCTGCACCTCGTTGGCCGGACGCATGCGGATGCTGTGCTCGGGGTCCGGCAACACATGGTCGGCCCACAGCTGGGTCAGCGACTTGCCGAGGGTGGTGTAGCCGGCCGCGTTGAGGCGGTTGCTGACCGCACTGTCGTCGATGGCGTCCCAGTCCAGCTGCCAGTCCACCCAGTTGGCCAGACGCTGGCGGTCGGTACTGCCCAGTGCGTTGAATTCGGCGATGCTGGCGGCGGTGGCACCATAGCTGAGGTTGTTCAGGGCCTGCACGGCAAAAGGCGGACGCGCCATCGTCAGCAGGCGCGGATGGGACTGGCCCATCATCACGCGGCCGCCGCTGCCGGCGGCGACGGCCTCAGGCGCGGGCGTCGTGTCCTTGGGACTGGGCCGTTCGCCGCCCTTCCAGCCGTACAGGCGGTTCAGTCGCTGGCGGACCTGGGCGGTGAGGTCGGCCTTGCGCCGCGGCACCGGTGCGTCGGTCTCCGCGCCGGCGCGGAGGGCCGGGCCGCCCGCGGCGCGGCGGACGGGCCCGCGCGCAGCGAACCGGCGCCACGGAAGGGTATAGCGCGCCATGCGGTGTTTCCCACATTCCCCAGGAAGGCGGCAGTATTGGCCAGGACCCCGCACGCCGTTTGCGACAGCGCGCACAGCCCGGTCATGCCGGACCCCGGGTCAGACCAGGCCGGTGGCGTAGAACGTGCCGATCACCACGAACACGGCCGCGGTCTTGATCAGGGTGATGGCGAAGATGTCCTTGTACGACTGCCGGTGGCTCAGGCCGGTGACGGCCAGCAAGGTGATCACCGCACCATTGTGGGGCAGGGTGTCCATGCCGCCGGAGGCCATCGAGGCCACGCGGTGCAGCACCTCCATCGGGATGCCGGCCGCGTTCGCGTTGGCGATGAAGCTGTCGGCCATCGCCGCCAGCGCAATGCTCATGCCGCCCGAGGCCGAACCGGTGATGCCGGCCAGCGCGGTGACCGAGATCGCCTCGTTGACCAGTGGGTTAGGGATGGCCTGTAACGCATTGGCCACCACCAGGAAGCCCGGCAGGGCGGCGATGACGGCACCGAACCCGTATTCCGATGCCGTGTTCATCGAGGCCAGCAATGCGCCGCCGATGGCGCTCTTCGTGCCTTCTGCGAAACTGGCGAACACCGGCTTCCACGCGAACGCGATCACCGAGACGATGCCCACCAGCAGCGCGCCCTGCACGGCCCAGATGGCGGCGACCTTCGAGATTTCCTGCACCACGGGCGCGGGGTTGCCGATGACGGCAGGCACGAAGGATTGGCTGTCGCCGTAGAAGCCGGGAATCCAGCGGGTGAACAGGAAGTTGGCCACGCCCACCAGCAGCAGCGGCAGGATCGCGATCAGCGGATGCGCCAGGCGGTCGCCGTTGAAGGGCTCCGGCTCGTTGCGCAGTTCCGCGCCGCCGGCATAGCCCTCGCCATTGCGCGCGGCCACCCGGCGGCGCCATTCCAGGTAGCTCATGCCGACGATCAGGATGAACACGCCGCCGATCGTGCCCAGCACCGGCGCGGCCCAGCCGGTGGTGCCGAAGAACGACGTCGGGATGATGTTCTGGATCTGCGGCGTGCCCGGCAGTGCATCCATGGTGAAGGTGAAGGCGCCCAGTGCGATGGTGCCCGGCACCAGCCGCTTGGGGATATCGCTCTGGCGGAACAGTTCCGCCGCGAACGGGTACACCGCGAACACCACCACGAACAGCGACACGCCGCCGTAGGTCAGCAGCGCGCACACCAGCACGATGGACAGCATGGCGCGCTGCGCGCCGACCACCTTGATGGTGGCTTTCACTATCGCCTTGGAGAAGCCCGAGATCTCGATCAGCTTGCCGAACACCGCGCCCAGCAGGAACACCGGGAAGTACAGCTTCAGGAAGCCGACCATCTTGTCCATGAACAGGCCGGTGAACATGGGCGCCACCAGCGAGGGATCGGTCAGCAGCACCGCGCCCAGCGCCGCGATGGGCGCGAACAGGATGACGCTGTAGCCGCGGTAGGCCACGAACATCAGGAAGCACAGCGCGGCCAGCACGATCAGGAACGACATCCACGACTCCTCGGCCAGCGCCGGTTGCAGGTGCGGCGAGTATCGGCAGGGCCGTGGCGGCCGTCCCACTGTACGAAGGTACGATGCCGCCCGCGCGGCCCGCCCTCTAGTGTTCGCTCCAATCGGCGGCATCCGCCCGCCGCCAACGTCATACCCGGGAGGAGGGGAGACCCATGAAGCGCAAGCATCTGAGCCTGGCCATCGGCTGCGTCCTGTTGTCGTCCGTGCCGGTGGCATGGGCGCAGGAGGCCGCGCCGGCCGGCGACACGCCAGCCGCCAACGCCACCACGCTGGATTCGGTCAAGGTCACCGCACGCAAGCGCGAAGAGACCCTGCAGGACGTGCCGGTGGCCGTCACCGCGTTCACGCCGGAAACCCTGGACAAGCTGAACATCAAGGACCTGGGCGACCTGGACGCGCAGGTGCCCAACCTGACCGTGTACGCGGCGCGTGGCTCCACCAGCACCGTCACCGCCTACATCCGCGGCGTGGGCCAGGCCGATCCGCTGTGGGGCGTGGACCCGGGCGTGGGCATCTATCTGGACGACGTCTACATCGCCCGTCCCCAGGGCGCGTTGCTGGACGTGTTCGACGTGGAGCGCATCGAGGTGCTGCGCGGTCCGCAGGGCACCCTGTACGGCAAGAACACCATCGGCGGCGCCATCAAGTACATCTCGCGCGGCCTGCCGCAGGAGACCACGGGCTTCGCCTCGGTCACCGTGGGCAACTACAACCAGCTGGACGTGAAGGCGGCGCTGGGCGGCGAGATCGGCGGCAAGGACAGCGGCCTGCGCGGCCGCGTGTCGGTGGCCAGCATGAACCGCGACGGCTTCGGCGAGAACAAGCTCAACGGCCAGCAGGTCAGCGACAAGGAGATCAATGCGGTCCGCCTGCAGCTGGGGGCGTACTCGCAGGACGATTTCGACGTGCAGTTCGCGTTCGACTATCTTGACGACCAGTCCGGCGTGCGCGGCGGCAAGCTGTTGTCGGCCAACACCAGTGCGACGGCGAACTTCCTGTTCCCGGGGTTGTCGGCCTATACCCCGATGGACAGCCGCTACGACATCTACAGCGCGATGCCCAATGTCAACGACACCGAGATGAAGGGGCTGTCGGCGACCGTGAACTGGCGTCCCAACGACGACTGGGCGTTCAAGTACATCGTCGCCAAGCGCGAGTCGGATACCGAGACCAACATCGATTTCGACATGACGCCGTTCCCGGTCGCGGACGTGAAGGCGTTCTACAGCGACAGCCAGGTGACCAACGAAGTGCAGGCCAACTACGATGCCGGCGGTCGTGCGCGCGGCGTGGTCGGTATCTACCATTTCGATGGCGATGCTGGTGGCCAGGTGCTGAACAACTTCTTCGGCCTGAGCTTCGGCGACACCCAGGGCGTGGTGAATACCAGCAGCCTGTCCGTCTATACCGACTGGACGTTCGACCTGACCGATCGCCTGAAGCTGGACGTCGGCGCCCGCTACACCGACGAGGACAAGCATGCGGTGGCCTACAACATCGGCTATACCGATGCCACCTTCACGGTTCCCAACGGCGTGGTGGCCGCGAACTTCGACAAGACCATCAACTTCAAGAACGTCTCGCCGAAGGTCTCGCTGGACTACCAGATCACGCCCGACATCATGGTCTACGGCCTGGCCTCGCGCGGCTTCAAGTCCGGCGGCTACAACATCCGCGCCAATACCACGGCGGTGCCGCGCTCGGGCGAGCCGTTCGACGACGAGCAGGTCGACAGCTTCGAGGTCGGCAGCAAGATGTCCTTCCTCGACCAGCGCCTGTTCCTGAACCTGTCGGCATTCCACAACAAGTACGAGGACATCCAGCTGTCGGTGTTCACCCAGTACATCGACGGCAACGGAAACCCGCAGTTCTTCGGCGACTTCACCAACGCCGGCAAGGGCACGGTGAACGGCGTGGAGGTGGAGTACCAGTTCCTGCCCACCCAGCACTGGCTGATCAGCGGCAACCTGGCCTGGCTGGATGCCAAGTACGACGAGTTCATCACCGGCGGCGTCAATGTCGCCGACAGCCAGTACTTCACCAACGCCCCGGAATTCTCCGGCGCACTCAACGTGGAGTACCGCACCGATCTCGCGAACGGGGGCAACCTCTCCGCGCGGGTGACCTACTCCTACCAGTCCGAGGTCTATCCCACCACCGACCTCAGCGAGGCGATCAAGCAGCCCGGCTACGGCCTGCTCGGTGCAGGCGTGGTCTGGCGCGCGAACGACGCATGGTCGTTCTCGCTGCAGGGGACCAATCTGACCGACGAGGAATACCGCACCACCGGTTACAACCTGCAGGCGGCGCTGGGCGTCCTGTCCGGCTTCTACGGTCCGCCGCGCCAGTACAGCCTGACCGCGCGCTACGACTTCTGACGCGCAACCCGAGGCGACGCGGCGCTGCGCATGCAGTGCCGCGTCGTCGTTCGTGCACGGGCGGGTGGAAGGCCGGCGCGCCCTCAGGGCTTGCGGGCGGGACGTTCGGGCTTGCGCGGCGAGGCCAGGTACTCCTCCGCCAGCAGGCCGGCCACGCCGGTGGTCGGGGCGGGGGTGCCCTTGTCGGTCCTGGCGACGGCGCACTCCTGCTTGTCCTGGGCCAGGTTGGGGCAGCTGACGCATTGCCTGCCGTCGGTGTTGTTGACGCAGATCTCGTAGTTGTCGCCCTTGTTGGCGATGCTGCAGTCCGGGCCACGCGATATGCAGATGCCGAGCGCGGTGCTGGTGCGCGTTGCCCAGGCGGGCGCGGATGCGGCAATCAGTACGAGGGACAGCGCGACAGCGCGCAGGAACATGTGGTTGTGCATGACGATCTCCTTGTTCGACTCCGTGTGGGCACCCCCTTGGGCCCGGCGATGACGGAACCGCAGGGCGTCCACCCCGTCGGGGGGCGTCACGCATCGGTTTCGTCATGAGGAAGAACGAGGCCCTGCGGAGACGTCGGCCACGGCAATGGGCGGGGGACGGCGCCGATCGTCGGCGCGGTAAGATCGTGGCTGGGCCGACAGGACGATTCGAGGAAGCATGCTGAGCATCGGTATCGTGGTGCTGGCGGGGCTGCTCTGGCTGGGCGTGCTGTTCGGCTCGGCGCTGTATGCCGAGCGCCACCCGCGCGTGCTGGCGGTGCAGTGGCCGTACATCTACGCGCTGTCGCTCGCCGTCTACTGCACGTCGTGGACGTTCTTCGGCACGGTGACCCAGGCCGCGCGCTACGGGTGGCCGCTGCCTCCCACCTTCGTCGGCACCATCCTGCTGTACGTGTTCGGCGCGTTCCTGCTGGTGCGGTTGGTACGGATGGCGCGCGAGTCCAATGCCACCTCGCTGGCCGACCTGATCGCCACGCGGCTGGGCAAGGACGGGTGGCTGGCGGCCACCGTCACCCTGGTCGCCGCGCTGGGACTGATCCCCTACATCGCGCTGCAGTTGAAGGCGGTGGCGATGAGCTTCGCGCTGCTGACGCGCTCGCCGGGCAACGACGCGCTGCCCGCCTGGCAGGACAGCGCGCTGTACGTGGCGCTGGCGATGGCGGTGTTCGCGATGCTGTTCGGCACGCGCCGCGCGAGTGCGGCCGAACACAACCGCGGCCTGGTCCTGGCGATGGCGTTCGAGTCGCTGTTCAAGCTGGCGGCGATGCTGGCGCTGGGCGTGTTCGTCTGGTGGGGCCTGCCCGAACTGCCCGAGGTGCCCGCCGTGCAGGCACCGCCGTCCACCACCTACGGCTTTCTGCCGCTGGTGGCATTGGGCGTGCTGGCGATGTTCACCCTGCCGCACCAGGTGCACGTGGGCGTGGTGGAATGCCGCGACGAGCGCCATGTGCGCACGGCGCGCTGGCTGTTCCCGCTGTACATGGTGCTGATGGCCGCGCCCCTGCTGCCGCTGGCGCGCGCGGGCGGCGCGATGTTCGGCGATGCGGTGCCGTCCGACCTCTACGTGCTGGCGCTGCCGCTGTCGCAGGGGCAGCAGGGCCTGGCACTGCTCGCGTTCCTCGGCGGCCTCAGCGCCGCGACCGGCATGGTGGTGGTCAGCACGCTGACGCTCAGCCTGATGATCGGCAACCACTGGCTGGCGCCGGGCCTGTTGCGCGGCGGCTGGCTGCGCGGCACCGGTGGCGACCTGCGCGGCGCGGTGCTGGCGCAGCGGCGCATCGGCATCGTCGCGGTGATGTTGCTGGCGTGGGCGTACAGCCGGCTGATCGCGGGCAACGATGCGCTGGCCGATGTGGGAGCGGTGTCGTTCTCGGCGCTGGCGACGCTGGCACCGGCACTGGGCTTCGCCATCTGGCGGCCGCAGACGCCGCCGCGCGCGGTGATCGCCGGCATCGTGGCGGCATTCGCCGTGTGGGTGTGGCTGCTGCTGCTGCCGGTGACGATGGACGCGCGCGGCGTGGCGCCGGCCTGGCTGCAGGCTGGCCCGTTCGGCATTGCCGGGCTCTCGCCCGATGGTTTCTTCGGATTGACCGGATGGAGCCGGCTGGGCCGCGCGGTGGGCGTCAGCCTGTTCCTGGGCACGGCGGTGACGTTGCTGGTGATGGGCTGGCGCGGCACGGCCCCGCGCAGGCTCGACAGCCGCGGTTTCGATGCCAAGACCCTGCGCGATGCCGGCCGCCGCTTCCTGCCGCGCGAACGCGTGGAGGAACTGCTGGCCGATGCGCCGCGCAGCGGCCCGGTGCCCGGCGCGATCGAGGCGCGCCTGGAGCGCGAACTGTCGGCCGTGCTGGGCTCGGCTTCGGCACGCCTGCTGCTGGATGCCGCGCGACGCGAGAGCGGTGACCTGGACACGGTGGCCGCCATCGTCGGCGAAGTCTCCCAGGACCTGCGCTTCAACCAGCAGGTGCTGGAAGCCGCGCTGCAGAACATGAGCCAGGGCATCAGCGTGATCGACCGCGAGCAGCGGCTGGTGGCATGGAACCGCCGCTATGCGCAGATGTTCGGTTTCCCGTCCGAACTGCTGCAGGTCGGGCGTCCCATCGCCGACCTCACGCGATGGGCCCTGCAACGCATGCCGCAGCGCGGGCAGGACGAACGGGCGCTGGACCGGCGGCTGGCCTTCATGCGCGCCGGCACGCCGCACCTGACCGAGCGCGTGTTTCCCGACGGCAGCATCGTGGAGATCCGCGGCAATCCCATGCCGGGCGGCGGCTTCGTGGCCACGTACACCGACGTGACCGCCTCGCGCCAGGCCGAGCGCGAACTCAAGCAGGCCAACGAGACCCTGGAGCAGCGCGTGGCCGAGCGCACCGCACTGCTGGAAACGGCCAAGCGCGAGGCCGAGCATGCGAACGATGCCAAGAGCCGCTTCCTGACCGCGATCGGCCACGACCTGCTGCAGCCCTTGCACGCTGCGCAGCTGTTCACCGACGCGCTGTCGCAGCAGCTGCCGGAACAGCGCCAGCGCGACACCGCTCTGCAGGTGCGCGGCGCGCTGGATTCCACCACCGACCTGCTGACCGGCCTGCTGGACATGTCGCGGCTGGAGGCCGGCGGGCTGGTCCCCGAGCCGCGCGACCTGCCGCTGATGGACGTGCTGGAGCCGCTGGCGTCGGAATTCCGCGTACTGGCACGCGAGCGCGGCCTGTCGTTCGCGATGGTGCCCACCCGTGCCTGGGTGCACACCGATCCGCAGCTGCTGCGCCGCATCCTGCAGAACTTCCTGGCCAATGCCGTGCGCTACACCGCACGCGGCGGCGTGCGGCTGGGCGTACGTCGTCGTGGCGCTCGCCTGCGCGTGGAGGTGTGGGATACCGGGCCGGGCATCGCCGAGGCCGAGCAGCGGCGGATCTTCGAGGAATTCCGCCGCGGCGACGACGTGCCGGGGCAGGGCCTGGGACTGGGCCTGTCGATCGCCGACCGCATCGCCATGCTGCTGGACGCGCCCCTGTCGCTGCGCAGCCGGGTCGGGCACGGCGCCGTCTTCGCGGTCGACCTGGTGCGGGTGGCGCCTCCCGTGGCGACGCCTTCACTGGCCGGCAAGCCCGGCCTGGCCGGCCGCCATGTGCTGGCGGTGGACAACGATCCCGACGCGCTCGAGGCATTGCGCCAGGTGCTCATGGGGTGGGGATGCAGCGTGGCGACCGCCAGCGATGGCGCAGCTGCCGACGCTGCGTTGCGCGCACGGGCCGCGGACCTGTGGCTGTTCGACTATCACCTGGATGCCGGCGACACCGGCGTCGCGCTGGCCGAACGCCTGCGTGCCGCGCATGGGCAACGTCCGTGCCTGATCCTGAGCGCCGACCAGACCGAGGCGGTACGCCGCGCGGTACGCGACGCCGACCTGCCGCTGCTGGCCAAGCCGGTACGGCCGCTGGCGCTGAAGTCGGTGCTGGACCGCTTGCTGGTGGCGCGGGCGATGTGATGACGCGTCGTCGTCCCAGCGAATGCTGGGTCCCATCTGCTCCTACTGACGGCATCCGGGCCCTCATGGGAAATGGATTCCAGCGTGCGCTGGAATGACGGGACGGAGCGGATCACACGCCAGGGCTCCCTCCGTCGTCCCAGCGAACGCTGGGACCCATCTGCTCCTACTGACGGCATCCGGGCCCTCATGGGAAATGGATTCCAGCTTGCGCTGGAATGACGGGCCGGAGCAGATCACACACCCGGACTCCTTCTCCGTCGTCCCAGCGAACGCTGGGACCCATCTTGCGCTTGCGGTTCCGAGCACAGGGCGGGGAGCCCGCGGAGATCAACATCAAATGGATTCCAGGTTCGCCGGGACGACGGTCGAGGGTTCACAGGTAGAATCACTCCTCCGCTGCTCACCGATCCCCCATGCCCTACACCCCCATCGTCGCCACCCTCGGCTATGTGCTGTCGCCCGATCGTTCGCAGGTGCTGCTGATCCATCGCAATGCGCGCCCGGACGACCTGCACCTGGGCAAGTACAACGGCCTGGGCGGCAAGATCGAGCGCGACGAGGACGTGGTGGCCGGCATGCGCCGCGAGATCCACGAGGAGGCCGGCATCGACTGCGAGGCGATGACGCTGCGCGGCACCATCAGCTGGCCGGGCTTCGGCAAGCACGGCGAGGACTGGCTGGGCTTCGTCTTCCTCATCACCACGTACAGCGGCACACCGTTCGAGCGCAATCCGGAAGGCACGCTGGAATGGGTGCCGGTGGAGAAGATCATGGAGTTGCCCCTGTGGGACGGGGATCGCCACTTTCTGCCGCTGGTGTTCGACGAGGACCCGCGCGGCTTCCACGGGGTCATGCCGTACCGCGACGGCCGCATGGTGTCGTGGGGCTACTCGCGCATCTGAAGCGACCGGCGGGGCGTGGGCGCGACGCGAGTCGCGATCTCGGATGGCTCATCGCGACTGGCGTCGCTCCCGCAGGAGATGGAAGCGGGGAGTGTTCCACGGTACGACTTTTCCACACCTGCTGTGGAATGACATTGGGGAAACCGTGTGGATAACCGCGTCCGCGCCTTGCGGCGCAAGCCTGTCAAGATGGATGGCGAATTTTTGACCAGGCCGTGACGGTCCCGTGTCCGGGTTGTCCACACCCGGTGTGGATGGTTCGTCGACCAACATGTGGATAAGCCTCGGCGCGCTTTGCGGCACAAGGCTGTCAAGGTGTGTGGCGAATTTTTGACCGCGCCCCCTTGGCCTGCGGTCGCCGGCGACTCCGCACGCGTCGCAACGCGCGAACAATGCAGCCGTGGAACCTCAGCCCTCGATATGCCGCGCCGGGTCGGCCAGCTCGAGTTCCCTCAGCACCACGCCGGCCTGCGTGCGGTTGCGCACGCCCAGGCGGTCGAAGATGGCGGACAGGTGCGCCTTGACGGTGCGCTCCTGCACGTCCAGGCGGTCGGCGATCTGCTTGTTCAGCAGGCCCTGCGCCACCAGCGTCAGCACGCGGAACTGTTGCGGGGACAGGCTGGCCAGGCGGCCCGCCAGTTCGGTGTCGTGTTCGGACGACTGCGCGCGCGCCACCGCGCCACGCAGCGAGGCCGGCAGCCACTGCTCGCAGGCCAGCACGCTGCGGATGGCGTCGCGCAGTTCGTCCAGGCCGGAACTCTTGGGCAGATAGCCCGCGGCGCCATGGTCCAGCGCACGCCGCACCACGCGCGGATCGTCGTTGGCCGACACCACCACCACCGCGACCGCAGGGAACTGCGCGCGGATCGCCGCCAGCCCGGCCAGGCCGTGATTGCCGGGCATGTGCAGGTCCAGCAACACCAGGTCGATGTCGTCGTGCGCTTCCAGCGTGGCAATCACCCCGTCCAGCGATTCGGCCTCGCGCACCGTCAACTGGGCCACGGCATCGGCGGCCGCGCCGCGCAGGGCGGCCCGGAACAGCGGATGGTCGTCGGCGATCAGGAGGCTGGGCATGGGCGAGGAACGAGTTGGGAGGAACGAGGAACGAGCGACGGAACGCGCGACGTGCCGGGACGATGTACCGAGTTGCGCCAGCAGGCTCCCACTCGTTTCTCGTTCCTCAACCCCCGTTTCTGGCTTCCTGCTTCACTGTACCGTCCACCCGCCATCCACCACGATCGTCTGCCCGGTGATGTTGCGCGCGGCAGGCGAGGTGAGGAAGGCGGTGATGCCGGCCAGTTCGTCCAGGCCGATGAAAACGCCCTTCGGCATGGGCTTCAGCATCACCTGGCTGACCACGTCGGCCTCGGAAATGCCGCGGGTACGCGCCTGGTCGGCGATCTGCTTGTCCACCAGCGGCGTCTTCACGTAGCTGGGGCAGACGGTGTTGATGGTGATGTCGGTGTCGGCGGTTTCCAGCGCCAGCACCTTGGAGAAGCCGACCAGCCCGTGCTTGGCCGCCACGTAGGCGCTCTTGTAGGGGCTGGCCACCAGCGCGTGGATGCTGCCGATGTTGACGATGCGGCCGAACCCGCGTTCGCGCATGCCGGGCAGCACGGCGCGGGTCAGCCGCGCCACGCCCACCAGCATCACCTGCACCAGGAAATCCCACTTCTCGATGGGGAACTCCTCCAGCGGCGACACATGCTGCAGGCCGGCATTGTTGACCAGCACGTCGATGGGGCGCGAGATCGTGGCCAGCGCGGCATCGATGCTGTCCTGCGAGGTGACGTCCAGTGCCACCGCCTCGGCGGAACCGCCCGCGGTGCGGATCTGCGCGGCGACGGCTTCGGCGGCCTCCAGGTTGAGGTCGCTGACGATGACGTGGCGGCCGGCCTCGGCCAGCTGGGAGGCGATGCCGGCACCGATGCCGCTGGCCGCGCCGGTGATGAGGAGGGTGTGGGTCTTCTGCATGGGGGCTCCTGCGTGCTGCGGCTAGGGTAGCAGGCAGGCGTCCGCCGTTCGTGGTACCAAAGTACGATGACGGGACTTCCGTGGCGCGGTAGTTTCGTGGCATTGACCGGAACCATGGATGCACTCCAGGCATGAACGCGACGATGCGACTTTCCTGTGGCGTATGGCTGGCGGCGATGCTCGCCGGCTGCACCAGCGCCCCCTCCAGGCCCGAGGCCGTGACCCACATGATCCAGCCCCAGCGCGTCACCGAGCACCGCGGCGATGACGACCTGCTGACCGCGGGGCTGGGCCTGGACGGCCTGCGCGCGATGGCGGCCCCCGCGTTCGCCGATCCCGCCCATCCCACGGCCGCCGAGCTGCGCCGCCGGGCGATCTGGGGGAACTGGCGCGGCATCGCCGACCTGTCGCCGAGCGGCGGCTATGGCCAGGCCTACGGCAGCGTGGCCCGGGTGCCGGGGCGCGAATACTCGGCACTGGCGAAAGTGCCGGGGGCGGCGCAACCGCACCGCGTGCTGGTGCAGGTACCCGACAACTTCGACACGGGCAAGCGCTGCATCGTCGTCACCGCCTCGTCGGGTTCGCGCGGCATCTATGGCGCCATCGCGGTGGCCGCGCCGTGGGGCCTGCCGAAGGGCTGCGCCGTCGCCTACACCGACAAGGGCGCGGGCACGGATTACTTCGACCTCGACGAACAGCGGGGTGCGCGCGAGGACGGCACGCCCGGGGCACTGGGCACCGACACGCTCGCGTTCGCGCCCGACGCGCCGGTCGGCGCCAGCGGCGTGGCGGTCAAGCACGCGCATTCCAAGGACAATCCGGAAGCGGACTGGGGCCGGCACGTGAAGCAGGCCGCCGAGTTCGCGCTGGCGGCGCTGGACCAGGCATTCCCGCAGGCGGCGCCGTTCCGCTTCGACAATACGCGCGTCATCGCGGTCGGCATTTCCAATGGCGGTGGCGCGGTCCTGCGCGCCAGCGAGGAGGAGGGCGGCTGGCTGGACGCCGTCGTCGCCGGTGAGCCCAACATCTACGCCGCCGATGCGCCCGGCGCGCGTTCGCTGTACGACTACACCACCGAAGCCGCGCTGCTGATGCCCTGCGCATTGCTGGACCTGCCGGCGGAATCGCTGCCGCAGCCGCCGCTGCGCGCGCAGGTGGAACCGCTGTGGGTCGCGCGCTGCGCCACGCTCAAGGCCGCCGGTCTGGTCACCGGTGGCGACGCGAAGGCGCAGGCGGCCTCGGCCCGTGCGCAGCTGAAGGCGAACGGCTGGACCGACCAGGCGCTGGTGGCCGGCGCGCTGAGCGTGGGCTTCGACCTGTGGCGCGCGGTGGCCGTCACCTACGCCTCGGCCTATGGCCGCTACGGCGCGGGCGAGCATCCGTGCGGGTACGCGTTCTCCGCGCAGAATCCGGACTTCAGCGCACGCGCGGCGAGCGCCGCGGAACGCGCAGCGTGGTGGTCCGACGGCAGCGGCATTCCCCCGGGCGCGGGCGTGGGCATCGTCGACACGCGGCTGGCACCGCCGGACTTCACCCTGCCGGGCCTGCAATGCCTGCGTGCGCTGCAGGCCGGCGAGAGCGACGATGCGCGCCGCGTGCAGGCCGGTATCGCGCAGACCTCGGCGCGCTTTCCGCGTACGCGCCGTCCGGTGGTGGTGATCCACGGCCTGGACGACGGGCTGGTGCCGCCGGCGTTCTCCAGTGCGCCGTACGTGGAGGCCGCGCGCGCCGCCAATCCGGACGTGCGCTACTGGCAGGTGCGGCATGCGCAGCACTTCGACGGCTTCCTTGCGCTGCCGGCCTACGGGGCGCGCTATGTGCCCCTGCTGCCCTACGTGTATGCCGCGCTGGACCAGGTCGACGCCACGCTGGATGGCAGCAGGGAGCTGCCGGCGAATGCGCTGATCAACGCCAATCCGCGCGGCACGGGCAGCGTGGAAGCCAGCCAGTTCGCGATTCCGCGGTAAATCTGGTGGTGTGGGGGCGAGCCGGGCCCCCCGCGACGGATTCACCCGGTTCGGCTTACCCTGTAGGCCGTTCCCGGCCGACCGGCGCCCCCATGTCCCGACACTTCTCCATGATCCGCGACTTCCAGCTGGCCGACTGGTTCACGCTGGGCAACGCCTTCTGCGGCACCGGGGCCATTTTCGCGGCGATGCGCTTCCTGCAGGAGGGCATCCTGCGCGACCTGATGATCGGCATGGCGCTGATCCCGCTGGCCTTCATCTTCGACGCCCTGGATGGCCGGGTGGCGCGGTGGCGCAAGCAGGCCTCGGTACTGGGACGCGAACTGGATTCCCTGGCCGATGTGATCTCCTTCGGCGTCGCCCCGGCCGCACTGGCCTATGCCTGCGGCATGCAGGGCGGCTGGGACTGGCTGGTGCTGTCGTACTTCGTGGCCTGCGGCGTCAGCCGGCTGGCGCGCTACAACGTCACCGCCGAGACGCTGGCCGAGGGCGGCGACAAGGTGAAGTTCTTCGAGGGCACGCCCATTCCCACCAGCCTGGTGCTGGTCATCGTGCTGGCCGTGGCGGCCTACCTGGGCCACGTCGGCCCACAGCTGTGGCTGGGTTCGCTGAAGCTGGGGCCCTGGCTGCTGCACCCGCTGGTGCTGCTGTATGCCGTATCCGGCACGCTGATGATCAGCAAGACGCTGCGCATCCCCAAGCCCTGAACCCGCCCGCGCGGGCGCGTCATGCACGCGTCGCCGGCCGCGGCTAGAATCGGTCGGGAAGGGAGGGCACATGGCGACAAACGTTCCACCGTGGCCGGGCGATTTCGAATCGGTGGCCCAGCAGTACTGGAGCCTGTGGGGCGACGCCCTGCGACAGGTGGGCGCAGCGCCGGCGATGCCGATGCCGGGCGCGGCCCCGGGCTGGCAGCAGACGGTCGACTGGTGGGCGCAGCTGGTGCCCGGCGGGCAGGCGCAGGTGGACGAGGCCGTGGGCCGCTTCCAGCGGCAGGCCAGCCAGTGGTTCGGGCAGATGCAGCAGGTCGCGGCGCAGTTCACCGGCCGCGACCACGACGCCACCGACATCGGCCGCGCCTGGCGCTCGGCGCTGGGCATGGCCGAGCCCACGCCCGCGCACAATCCCTTCGCCGACATCTTCCGCAGCATGCAGGGCGGCGCGCACGGACTGGATGGCTGGATGCAGCAACTGCGCCCGTGGCTGGAGAACCTGCAACGCGATGGCGACCGCTGGCTGCACGTGCCGACCTTCGGCCTGGCGCGCGAGCACCAGGAACGCTGGCAGCATCTGGCGCAGGCGTACCAGGGTTACCAGCAGCGCGTGGCCGAATACGACCAGCTGATGCTGCAGGTGGCGCAGGATGCATTCGCGCGTTTCGAGCGCAAGCTGGAGGAACACGCCGAGCCGGGCCGGCAACTGCAGAATGCGCGCGCGCTGTTCGACCTGTGGATCGACGCGGCCGAAGAAGCCTATGCGCAGGTCGCCCTGTCCGAGGATTTCCGCCACGTCTTCGGCGGCCTGGCCAATGCGCAGGCCCGCCTGCGGCTGGGCGTGCAGCGCGAGGTGGAACAGGTCTGCACGCTGTTCGGCATGCCCACGCGCACCGAAGTGGATTCCGCGCATCGCAAGATCGTCGAACTCGAACGCGCGCTGCGCAGGGTCACGCGCGCACAGGCGGCCCCCGTGCGGCGCGCGCCCGTGCAGCGCGCCGCTGCTGAGCCGGTGGAAGCGCCGGTGGTCGCTGAAGCACCGCCGCCGCCTGCACCACGCCCGGCAAAACCGAAGGCGGTGAAGAAGCGTCCGCCTTCGCGCAAGCCTGCACCGGCAGCCAAAGCCGCGCCCAAGAAGCGCGTGGCGGCCAAGAAGACGGCGGCGAAGAAGCCCCCGCGACGGGCCGTCGCCGCGGCGGCGCCCCTCGCCACCCGGCAGGAGCGGGCGCCGGCCGCTGCGCAGGCCGTCGCGCGCAAGCCCGCCAGGGCCAGGACGCCGACCCAGGCCGTGCCGAAGGCGCGTGTGGCCAAAGCGCCGAAGAAAACGGCAGCGCCCGCCAGCAAGCCGGCCTCGGTCGTGTCGATGAAGGACTGGGTGGCCCGCAACGCCGCGCGCGCCGCCACGGCGCAGGCGCCGAAGGCCGCCAGCAAGACGAAGCGGGGTAAAGGCAAGTGAACGGACCGCTCAACTTCACCGCCGAAACGCTGGCCCAGGAGGCCACCACGCTGGTGCAGAAACTCTCCGCCGGCCTGCATACGCTGCCGGAGGTGGACGATGTCCACTATGGCGCCACCCGGAAGCAGGAAGTCTGGCGCGATGGCAAGGTGGTGCTGTACCGCTTCATCGGCGAGAAGGCCCCCACGGCGAAGGTCCCCCTGCTGATCGTCTACGCACTGGTCAACCGGCCGTACATGGTGGACCTGCAGCACGACCGCTCGCTGGTGAAGGGGCTGCTGGCGCAGGGCGAGGATGTCTACGTCATCGACTGCGGCTATCCCGACCGCTCCGACCGCTTCCTCGAACTGGACGACTACATCAACCGCTTCCTCGACGGTGCGGTCGACCACCTGCGCGACAGCCACGGGCGCGAGGCGGTCAACGTGCTGGGCATCTGCCAGGGCGGCGCGTTTTCCCTGTGCTATGCCGCGCTGCACCCCGCGAAGGTCAAGAACCTCATCACCATGGTCACGCCGGTGGACTTCCACACCCCGGACAACATGCTTTCGCACTGGACGCGCGAGCTGGACGTGGACCTGTTCGTCGATGCGCTGGGCAACGTGCCGGCCGACATGATGAACGCCTGCTACCTGATGCTGAAGCCGTTCCGGCTGAACCTGCAGAAGTACGTGGGGCTGATGGACATCCTGGACGACAAGCGCGCCATCGAGGATTTCCTGCGCATGGAGAAGTGGATCTTCGACTCGCCCGACCTGGCGGGCGAAGCCTTCCGCCAGTTCATCAAGCAGTTCTACCAGCGCAACGGCTTCATCAAGGGCGGCATCGAGATCGGCGGCGAACCGGTGGACCTGGGCTTCGTCGACATGCCGGTACTGAACATCTACGCCGAGCAGGACCACCTGGTGCCGCCGGATGCCTCGCGTGCGTTGAAGGACGTGGTGGGCACGGCGGACTACACCGAGCTGAGCTTCAAGGGCGGCCACATCGGCATCTACGTTTCAAGCCGGGCCCAGCGCGAAGTGCCATCGGCCATCCACCACTGGCTGGGCCAGCGCGCGCGCTAGGTGCGCGTGGTTGCGCTTGCGGGAGCGACGCAAGTCGCGATCGCACGGCCCGATGCGCCCCATCCCATCGTCCATCCCCTTGTTGTCGGCCCGTCGGGTCCGTTGCGATGTGTTTCTCATCGCGCTCCGCGGGACCTGTCGGGGTGCGGTCGCGACTCACGTCGCTGCTGCAGGGATGCGTGCATCGTTCATCCGCATTGCGTTAGGGTAACGACATGCCGCTACGCCTTCTGACCATTGCCTGCCTGCTGTCCTGCTGCGCGCCGAGCCTGGCCGCACCCTCGCCAAAGGCCCAACGCGAGATCCAGGGGCTCCTGGACGCGCTGTCGGCGTCGTCGTGCGAGTTCCAGCGCAACGGTACCTGGCATGGTCGCGACGAGGCGCGCAAACACCTGCAGCGCAAGTACGACTACCTGCTCAAGCGCGACCTGGCCGATACCGCCGAGCAGTTCATCGAGCGCGCCGCCAGCAAGAGCAGCATGAGCGGGCGCGCCTACCAGGTACGGTGTCCGGGCCAACCCGTGCAGCCGGCCGCCGTGTGGTTCAAGGCCCGGCTCGACGCATTGCGCGGTTCAGGTGCGCCCGGTCGCTGACGCGCTAGACTGGCGACGGACAACCGTGGGGAGTCGCTGGCGATGAACACCGCATCCAAGCCGTTTGCCAGGTCGCTGAACGACCGCATGATCGCGGGCGTCATGGGCGGCATCGCGCATCGCTACGGCTGGAGCTCCACGCTGCTGCGCGTGATCTTCGTGATCATGTCCATCGCCTCGGCGGCGTTCCCCGGCATCCTGGTCTACCTGATCCTCTGGCTGCTGATGCCGAACGAACAGGACTGACCCATGGCGGGGACGGGGCTGTGGGTCGCACGTGCGGTCGGCATCGTGTGGGCCGTGCCCAATACCGCGGTCGGCGTCCTGGCCGGGGTGGCCGGCATGGCGTTCGGCGCGCGCGCGGAATGGAGCCGCCGCGATTTCGCGCTCGTGTTCCACCGCTGGCCCTGGGGCCCGGGCGGCGCCATCACCTTCGGCAACAGCATCCTGCATACCGGCGACACGCTGGAAGCCGAATGCATCACCTATGAGCACCGTGCCGGGCGCGCGCTGCATCCGCGCATCCGCCTGGGCGACCACGAGCGTGCCCACGTCTACCAGTACATGGTGCTGGGCCCGTTGTTCCTGCCGCTATACCTGCTGTGCGGAGGCGTCAGCGTGCGCAATCCCTTCGAACGCGCCGCGGACCGGTACGCATTGACGGGCCAGGGCTGGTGGCCCTGGGACGGGCGCGCCGGTCAGTGATGCTTCGCGCGGCCCGAACCGGACTTCTTGCCGCCGCCATCCTGTTTGTTGACGGTA
This sequence comes from Pseudoxanthomonas sp. F37, assembly GCF_022965755.1. Taxonomy (NCBI): domain Bacteria; kingdom Pseudomonadati; phylum Pseudomonadota; class Gammaproteobacteria; order Lysobacterales; family Lysobacteraceae; genus Pseudoxanthomonas; species Pseudoxanthomonas sp. F37. The sequence continues at coordinate 1,569,431 of NZ_CP095187.1, forward strand.
GCCCAGGCGATGCGTTCGGCGTCCTCTTTGGAACGGCCGCGCTCGCGCTCGCTGTCCTCGATGTGCTCGGCCTGGCGCTTCTGCTTGTCGGTATAGGCGGATTTTTCGCCACGGGGCATGGGGGTGCTCCTGCGGGGTGTGCGTCCAGCCTGCGCGCACGCGCGTAAGCGCGGCATGACGAGCGCGTCAACGGCGCGCAATGCACCGGCCGGGCTTCAGCGCTCCAGGCGCTGGAACGAGAACAGCGGCCACAGCGGATGCGCACGCCGTTCGATGCGCGCGCGCAGCAGGCCGGCGCCGAGCATGCTGTAGGTGATGCCGTTGCCACCGTAGGCCATCGCGAAATGCACATGCGGGCCCCATTGGGGGTGCGGGCCGAAGAACGGCAGGCCGTCTTCGGTTTCGGCGAAGGTGCCGGCCCAGGAGAACGCCGGCGTCACCTGCAGGGCGGGAAAGAGCGCATGCAGCCGCTTCAGGAGGGTGCGCGCCTTCTTCTGCACGCGTGCGTCGCGGCGGGCGGGCACGTCGACGGCATCATCCTCGCCGCCCAGCAGCAGGCGGCGGTCGGAGGTGCTGCGCGCATACAGATACGGGCGTGCGGTTTCCCATAACAGGGTGTCGCCCAGGAAGCCCAGTTGCGCTTCCGGCATGGGATCGGTGATCAGGGCGTAGCTGCTGCGGTTGCGCGCCACCGGTCGTTTCAGCCAGTGCTGGCTGGCATAGCCCGCGGCGACGACCACATGCCGCGCGCGGACAGTGAAGCCGGTGTCGGTATGCAGGCTCGCCCCGCGCGAAGTGGCGGCGATCCGGGCCACCCGCGTACGGTCGAAGATCGATGCGCCCCGTTTCCGCAGGCGCTGCAGCAGGCGATGGGTCAGGCGGTACGGGTCCACGCGCGCCGCCTGCCGGCTGAGCAGGGCGGCAGGTGCGTCGAAGCCGTAGTCCGCGCGTATGCGATCGGACGACAGCAGTTCCACCTCCAGCCCGTGCTTCCGGCGCGCGGCATGTTCCCGCTCCAGCGCGCGCACGTCGCGGCGGCGGCTGGCGTAGTACAGGCTGTCGTTGCGCGCGAAACCCACGTCGCGCCACGCCGAGGCGAGCGCATGCAGCTGGTCGATGGCATCGGCGCAGGCGCGGTAGGCCAGGGCGGCATCGGCTTCGCCGCGGCGCTCGGCCAGATCGACCAGATGGGTGTCGATCTCGTATTGCAGCAGCGCCGTGCTGGCGGCCGTGCTGCCCCAGCCCACGTCGCGCTGTTCGAGTATCGCCACGTCGAAACCGTGGCCGGCCAGTTCATCGGCGATCAGCGCGCCGGTGATGCCGCCACCCAGCACGGCCACGTCGCATCGATGGTCCGATTCCAGGCGCGGAAAGGCCTGCATCAGGCCGTTGCTGACCGCCCAGAAGGGATACCCGCTCTTCAGATCCATGCCTGCCCCGCATCCGGATGACCCGCGGATGCTGGCAGGTGCCGGGGCAGGGCCGGGTGAAGGCCCCGCGAGGGTCAGCGCGGAAGGGCGCCCTGCAGGAACAGTTCCACCGAAGCCAAGGCCTGGGCTTCCAGCGTGTCCACGTCGGGCAGGTGGTGGCTGCCCGCGGCCAGGCGGAAGATCTGGTCGCCGAACAGGCTCATGTAGAACTGCTGTGCGGCGGCCTGGGGCGAGGCCAGCCGCATGCGGCCGGCGGCCACCTGCTGCTCGAAATAGGCGGTCAGCGTGGCGCGGATGGAGGCCACCGCATGGTCCAGGAACCAGTCGCGCAGCGCGGGGAACGATTGCCCCTCGCCGATCACGATGCGGTACACCACCTGCGAATCGGTGCGCGCCATGACCTGCGCCATGCGGATCGCCACCCTGCGCAGGGCCTGCTCGGGGGGCAGTTCGGTCAGGTTGAGGTCGCTGAGCAGGTGGATGTGCATGTCCAGCCGGCGTTCGAGGATGGCGCTGGCCAGGCCCTCCTTGTCGCCGAAGATGCGGTACAGCGTGGCCAGCGATCCACCGGCGCGCGCGACGATCTCGCTCAGCCGCGCGTGCTGGTAGCCCTTCTCGGCGAACACCTCGGTGGCGGCGTCGAGGAACTTCTCCGCGCGGATCTCGCCGCGCCTGCACAGATCCACCTGTGGTCGCGGTCGCAGCGGCGAGCGGGCAGTGTCGCTGAAAACGTTTTCCAGATGATCGGTGGTTGTGCTCACGGGAGCTCCTGCGCGCGGCCGTTGGGCGACGATTCCCGCAGCCTAGCAAAAGCTCGGCGGACTGTGGCAAACACATGACAGGGCGCGCGTTTCCTCACCGTGCGGGCGCGCTCGCGCCGCGATGCCCTAGACTGCCCTGCCGGCCGGCAGGCCGCATGGTGGAGACAGGAATGCGACGCAGATGGGCCGGGTGGCTGGCGTGCCTGGTGGCGGTGTACACGATGGCCGGCGCCGTCCATGCGCAGACCTGGGCCATCGAGCGGGCGACCGTCGTGGCCTCGCCCGAGGCCGCGCCCTTGGCCGATGCCGTCGTGGTGGTGCGCGACGGGCGCATCGTGTCGGTCGGTCGTGCGGGCGAGGTGCAGGTGCTGGCCGGTGCTAGGGCCCGTCGCTTTCTCAGACCAACGAACTTATTAGACTTGAGATCAGCGCGTTAGCGATGAATCCCAAGCAGAACGCCCCAATGAGCTGCTTTCGCTCCGTGGGTTGTTTACGCAACGCAAAGTAGGCGATCGGCAACAAGACTAAAAGCACCAAGAGCGGTGCCCATGTGACGAGATTCATTGGCCATGGTTCCTAGGTAGATTGGAGCCTTCCCACCGCCCTGGTCCAGGATATTCCGAGTTACAGTCGGTCATAGCGCTGTTACGACGCCCGACTTCATATGCTTGGTGGATCAGGCCGCCTGCACATGCTAGCTCCGATGCCCAGCCATCAAGCGTACATGCTGCTGCAGTGGGGCCAGCGGCGACAGAGCTTTCGATAACGCTCTCGTTAAAATCATCGCATCGCTCATCACGCCAATTTTCGAACGCGATATGGTCTTGTACGAGGAGTGGATCAGGGTTCGCAAAGTCGTATTGCAGTGTTGATGTATAGACCCAGGCACTATCTACAGGATCCCATTCGCGCTGGCAGGGAACTAATGCGCAGGGCGGGATGACACCTGGCCAATCATCATTCTGGTTGATGATGAACAATGATGTGTCTGTGCCCGGGAAAGCGGTCGAGAAATCGAGTGTGCTGGGGTTTAGGCCTGCGGCAGATAGCGCCGAGCCAAGGGGGTATTCAGCTATCCCTGAGCCGGTAGAAAGGTAGGCAGTGCTTGTCACTGGATCGACTGTAAGCAATCCGAAGTTGGAATCGAGTGTGAGAGTGCCGCCGACACGATCCATGTAGCCATAGGTCATACGGAACTCTTGGTCACCCAAGTCAGGCATTTGATCATAGATCTCTTCGCCATTTCCTGCGAAGGCGCTTGTCCAGAGCGCCGAGAGAAAGAAGAATCCCGCCATTCGGACTTTCATGTGATGTTCCTTTCACGAGGTGAGTGAATCGAGGGGCCCAATTTGAGTTTAGCTATTTTTTTCTGAGGGCAACTATCTGCATTTACCTGCGTTCGGCCGGTTGCCTAATGGAGATCCAGTCGTCAGGGAGCGAATGTCTGAGGACTTGGAGACTGCACTTGTCGCCCTAGGGCTTTCTTGGTGAGCCCGCGCCGGGCATGGACGCGGACCTGGTGCTGCTGGGTCGCGATCCGGCCGACGACGTGCTGGCGCTGTCCGACGTGGTGTGGGTGATGCGCGGCGGCCAGGTGCAGTACGAAGCCGCCGAGATGGCCGCGCCCTCTCAGAGGTAGCGCGTGATCGCCGGTGGGTGGTCCCAGCGGTCGTGCGCGCCGTCCACGTAGGTGATCGGCGCGGCCGCCAGTTCCTCGGGCGAGACGTCCTCCAGGCAGCCCAGGTTCACCCCGTAGATGCGCTGCCCGTCGGGCACGTCGTTGCCCACGCCGAACGGGCGCACGCCGCAGGTCCGGCAGAAATAGTGCGCGTTGCGCCGCGTGTTGAAGCGGTACTCGGTCAGCGCGTCTTCGCCGGCCAGCAGGCGGAAGTGTTGCGGGGGCACGATGGCCGGCCAGAACCGGTTGCGCCGGCAGACCGAGCAGTTGCAGCGGTAGGTGGGCTGGGCCAGGTCGATGTCCGCCTGGAATCGCACCGCACCGCAATGGCAGCTGCCGGTATAGGTCTTCAGCATCAGGCCTCCCGTGCCGATATCGTCCCCGGGGCGGCCGGGCCTGTCCCGCCGGCATCGCCGGATGCCCGGAGGATAGTCCCAGTCCGCGGAGTCGTACATGCTGAAAACCCTCGATGTGGCGGAGCTCCGGCCCGGCATGCACGTGCAGCGGCTGCTGGGGCCCTGGATGCAGCATCCGTTCTGGCGCACCTCCTTCGTCCTGGACCAGGCGCGGCTGGCGCAGTTGCAGGACAGCGGCGTGCAGCAGGTCGTGGTGGACCTGGCGCGCAGCCGGCTGGATGACGGGCCCGCTGTCGAAGCCGCCTCGCCGGAGGCACCGGCGTGGTCGCACGCCAGCGACGTTGCCGCCGCCGAGGGCGAGCGTCGCCGCATCGCGCTGCCCGACGGCCGGCCCGACTTCGCCGCCGAACTGGCGCGCGCCCGTCGCATCTGCGGCGAGGCCCGCGATGCCGTGGAGGCCATGTTCCGCGAGGCGAGGCTGGGGCGTGGCGTCGATGCCGGCCAGGCGCTGCCTCTGATAGACGAGATCACCGGTTCGGTCGACCGCCACCCCACCGCGCTGGTCAGCGTGGCGCGCCTGAAGGACGCCGACAGCTACACCTATCTGCACTCGGTGGCGGTGAGCGCGCTGATGGTGATGCTGGGTCGCGAGGTCGGCCTGTCCGGCGCGCAGCTGCGCGAGGCCGCACTGGGCGGCCTGCTGCACGACATGGGCAAGGCCGCCATGCCGCTGGAGGTGTTGAACAAGCCCGGCAGGCTGACCGACGAGGAGTTCGACGTCATCCGCCAGCACCCCGTGCACGGCGAGCGCCTGCTGCGCGAGGGCGGCATCACCCAGGAGGGCGTGCTGCACATCACCCGCCACCACCACGAGCGCGTGGACGGCACCGGCTATCCCGACCGGCTGCCGGGCAGCGCCCTGCCGGTGCTCACCCGCATGGGCGCGATCTGCGATGTCTACGACGCCATCACCTCCAACCGCCCGTACAAGGCCGGCTGGGACCCGGGCGAATCCCTGCGCCGCATGGCCGGCTGGCAGGGCCATTTCGACACCGAGCTGCTGAAGGCCTTCGTGCGCGGCCTGGGCATCTACCCGGTGGGCACCCTGGTCCGCCTGTCCAGCGACCGCCTGGCGGTGGTGGTGGAACAGAACCCCGGCACGCTGCTGGCCCCCCGCGTGCGCGTGTTCTACTCGGCCAAATCGCGTACGCAACTGCTGCAGGTCGACATCGACCTGGCCGCCAGCGAGGGCAGGGAGCGCATCCTCGGCATCGAGTCGCCGGAGAAGTGGGGTTTCCGCCAGTTGGAGAAACTCTGGCTGCCCTGAGCCGCCGGGGTGCCGGATCCGTGCCTGCCCGTTCCTCGTCCGGACGCTTTCCGTGCCCGGGAGGCCATGCATGCGATTCCTTTCGAAGAGGCGTTGCGCGGCGTGGTCGAACCGGGCGCCCTTGCCGCCGCCCTCTTCTCTGCCGAGCGGGTCAAGCATGAACCGCGGGGAGGGGCGGGCCGCCCGCTCCCCGCGATCGATCCTAGAACTTGGTGGCGAAGTTGACCCAGACCGCGTCACCTTGGGCCCGGTTCTCCGAAAAAACGTCGTGCTGCCACGACGCACTGAACTGCATGCCCGGATTGACGGAATAGGTCAGCGACGGACCGATGGCAAAACCTTTGCCGCGGTGCCCGTCGGCCGCAACCGCCGTGCCGTCGTCGTCCTCCAACTGCTCGAGATAGTAGCCCACGGCGCCGATGCGCCACTTGTCGACGTTCCAGCCCACCGCATAATCCAGCACGAATTCCGTACCGGAGGTGTAGTCGGTTTCGGTGTTTTTCGAGTTGAAGATCAGGCGTGCCGTGGTGGCGACCTCGAGACCCTGCGGATCCGAATAGTGGTAGCCGACGGTCGGCTGAACGGACCAGTGGTGGGTGCCGATATTGGCGATGTCGGAGACCTCGTACTTGCCGGTGGGCAATGCCACGTCCAGACCCACCACGAACGAATTCTTGCGATCCGGGTGCCAGGCCAGTCCCACGGAGGTGGTGATGTCGGCGAGGCCGAGCGCGGTGTCCTCGCCGAATGGCAGCGACGTGTCGACATGGACGACCGGAACGACGAGCTGCCCCCATACCTGGGCGCTGCCGATTCTGGTGTCGCTGACGTAGAGGAAGCGCAAGGTTTCCGCCAGCGCCTTGACCTCGAAGTCGATCGGCACCTTGTCGCCGTTCGAGTCGTTGGTCCGGTCGGCGGTGAAATAGTTAGTCTGGGAAAGAAAATAGAGACCAGGGTAGGGTGGCATGCTCGCCGCGTAGAATTGCGGTGAACCCGGCGAATACTGCGTGTTGCCGTTCTCGGCGGCCTGCGCCTGACAGAGCGTTGTTGCCGATAGCGCAGCGGCAAGCCCGAACTTTCTGAATTTCATCATTCATCCTCCTCACATGAACAACGACGACGATGTTCGAGAGAAGGAATTCCGGGTCGCAGACGCGTGCACGACATCATCCTCGCGGTCTGCGAGTCTGGTCATCCCGATTGTCTGCTGCCCCTCCCTCTCGGCGGCCACCTCGCCACCGGTGCATCGCGATCTCCCAGGGAAACCCGATGCCACCCGGCATCCGAAATATGCCGGCGCTTGGCGGATGTAAAATGGTCATTGGCAATACGAGCTATTTGCAGGAAAAATAGCCGGTACGGATCATTCGTCACCTCACATGATCCATGCCCTCGGCCGCGCGATCCTCAGCAATCACGCGGACCGTCTCGTGGAGCTGCTCGCGTATCCACGAGAGGGCCGGATCGCGTGTCCGGTAGCTGTGCCACTGCAGCGATTGCTGCAGCGCGGGCAACGGAAACGGTGGCTCCACGATCCTGACGCCGCCGAGTTTCGACAGTACCTGCGCCAGGCTCCGTTGCACCAGACCGATTCTTCGGCTTCCACGCACGAGCAGCGGTAGCGACGCGAAGAAGAAGGTGGTCACCTCGATCCTGAGCTTGATGCCCAAGCCATTGAAAGCGCGCTGGGCGAAGCTCTCGCCGCCATTGGGCGGTTGCATCACGATATGGCCGGCGGAAAGGAAGTCGGCCTGCGACATCACGCCCGTGGAAAACGGCCCGTCCGCATCGACGACGCAGCAGAGCCTGTCTTCGAGCAGCGTTTCCATCGGATGATGGGTGGAGCAGAAGAGGGTGGGCGCGATCAACAGGTCGGCCTCGCCACGTTCCAGCAGGAGGTGCGGATAGTTCTGCTGCGGCTTGAATTCGATCTGGATGCCGGGCGCCCGTTCCTGCAGACGCTGGAGAAACGCCGGCATGATGGTCAGGACGGTGTAGTCCGACACGATGAAGCTGAAGCTCCGGCTCGAGTCCTCAGGAGCGAACGACGGGGTTGAAACGACCGCGGCCTCGATCCGGACGATGATGTCGCGCACCGGCTGTTCGAGCGATGCGGCCAGTGGCGACAATTCCATGGATCGCCCGACCTGGATGAGCAGCGGATCGTCGAAATAGTCCCGCAGTCGTCCGAGCGCATTGCTCATCGCCGACTGGGTGATGAACATCTGCTCGGCCGCACGGCTGACATTGCGGACACGGATCAGCGTATCGAGCGCCGCCAGCAGGTTCAGATCAAGGTTCTTGAAACGCATGAGTTTCCTCCCGGATATTCATGACGTGAATATTAATCATTCATCAAAGCAATTTTGTAAACAGGTCGATCTTCGTTGAGTCTTGTCCTCGGGAGGAAGTGATGTCGTGTGGCCGGTCGAGCCACGCCATCGCTCGGCTGTCCTCCCGGTGAAATTCGCGCCGCCCGCGGCGGCCTGGAGGAGACCCGATGTTCAAATACTTCCCGAGCAACTACGTCTGGAACCTGTCGGTCGATCTGTCGATCGAGATGGGCGCCCGGATGGGAGAGATCGAGGAAATGTGCGCCCCGCTGCAGGACGCGGCCAAGGCGCCGGATGCGGCCGGAACCCAGGCCTTCCGCGAAACCTGGGTCAGGATGGCGGACAAGCTGGTATCGCTTGCCGACGAAGACGAAGCCAGGGGTCGGCTGATTTCGGCCGGCGACAAGCTGATCCGTGCCGCCAACTACATGCTGACCGCCGAGCGCCTGCTGGCGCATGGTTCGGAGGGGCGCGTGGCGCTTTACCAGCGCTTTCTCGCCACCTTCGAGAGAGGTCTGGTGCTTTCCGGCTCGCCCTGCCGCCGGGTGCAGATCCCTTACGAGGGAACGCATCTTTCGGCGCTCCATGTGCCCGCAGAAGGTGTCGAGGGACCCGCGCCGCTGCTGGTCCAGGTCAACGGTCTGGACAGCACCAAGGAGATGAAGTTTCTCGTCGGCCTGCCGGGCTGGCTGGCCAAGCGCGGCGTGGCCTCGCTGATCGTCGACCAGCCGGGCACCGGCGAAGCGCTCCGCCTGCAGGGGCTCACCGCCCGCTTCGACAGCGAGCACTGGGCCAGCCGCGTCGTCGACTGGCTGGAGGGCCGGCCGGAGGTCGATCCCAGCCGCATCGGCATGGAGGGCGTGTCGCTGGGCGGCTACTACTGTCCGCGCGCGGTCGCCTTCGAGCCGCGGTTCGCCTGCGGCGTCGTCTGGGGTGCCAACCACGACTGGCGCGACGTGCAGAAGAAGCGCCTCGCCCGCGAGGGCAATTTCCCGGTCCCCCACTACTGGAGCCATGTCATGTGGGTCTGGGGCGCCCAGGACATGGACGAGTTCATGCGGATTGCTGAAAACGTCCATCTGGACGGCATCCTCGACCGGATCCGCGTGCCCTTCCTGGTGACCCATGGCGAGAAGGACAGCCAGATCCCCCTGCAGTGGGCGCATGCCACCTACGACCAGCTGGTCAACAGCCCGAGGCGCGAACTGAAGATCTTCGATGCGCGCACCGGCGGCGTGCAGCATTCGAGCTTCGACAATTCCGCCAATGCCGGCGCCTACATCGCCGACTGGGTCGCGGAAACCCTGGGCGGACGCACGGTCGCGGAGCAAGCAGCATGACGATCAAGACCATGATCTGCGGTCGGCGCCGTCCCGGGCAGACGCTGGGCGAACACCGTGCCCACATGAAGGACCATCACGGCAGGCTGGTGCTGGACTATGTCGCCCGCGAGCCGTCCCAGGCGCCGCGCCGCTACGTCCAGAACCATGTCTTCGACGGCATCTATTTCGGCGGGGACAGGCAGCCCAAGGCCCTCTCGCTCGGCCTGGATTTCGTCACCGAGGTCTGGTTCCCGGACATGGCGGCGGCGAAATCCTCGCGCGAGACGCCCTTTTATCTCGAGCAACTGCAGCCGGACGAGCCCAGGATGGTGGATGCCTCCTGCGTCTTCGGCCTGCCGGTCACCGAAGAGACGATCCTGCCACCGGGCGTGCGGGACGGCGCCGTGAAAGTCTTCCTGTTCTGGTTCAACCATGCACCGGACGCCAAGACAGTGCCCGATGCCGCCAATGGCGCGGATTTCGGCCTCTTCGGTCAGTGTCGGAACCTGCCGCTGTTTCCGGGGCCGGTCCAGGCCGTCGACGAATTCTGGCTGCCGGACGAGGTCGCCGGGCTTGCCTTCGCGCAGGCCTGCCGCGACGCCGCACCGTCGCTCGCTCCCGCCGATACGCGCTACTGCCTGGCGATCGCCCGCGAACATGTTCTCCACGCAGGCTGATCGAGACATCGGAACAGAAAGGAATATCCCATGAACATCATCGGGCCTGATTATCTGGTCTTCGGCGTCGACGATGTCGCCGCCTGTTGTGAATACCTGGCGGCCTTCGGCCTGAAGCCGATGGACGTGACCGCTGCCGGCGGCCTGTTCGAGGCGCTGGACGGCACGGGCATCATCATCCGCCACACGTCCGATCCTTCGCTGCCTGCACCGTTGCCGACGTCGAACAGGCTGCGCCAGCAGGTCTATGGCGTGCGCTGCGCCGAAGATCTGGACGCGATCGAAGCGGAGCTTTCCAGGGACCGCCGGGTGGTACGCCTGTCCGACGGCTCGATCGAGCTGAAGGACGACCATGGCTTCGAGCTGAAGTTCCAGGTCACGATCCGCCGCGAACTCGTCATGCCCGCGGAAAAGATCAATGCGCCGGGCGCGCCGGCGCAACGCAAGCCGAACGAAATCGGCGTCTGGGAAGACATGCCGGCGCTGCCGCGCACGCTCAGCCATGTCGTGCTGTTCGTTCCCGATACCGACATCGCCGCCCGGTTCTATTGCGACCGCCTCGGCTTCGTGATCACCGACACGCTGACCGGGGCCGGGCCCTTCCTGCGCTCGAAAGCGAACGACGACCACCACACGCTCTTCTTCATCCGCACGCCCGAATACATGAAGGGGTGCGAGCACCTGGCCTTCCACATGGGGGGTCCGACCGAGCTGATGGTGGCGGGAACGCGCTTCGTGAAGAAGGGCTATCAGAGTTTCTGGGGCCCCGGCCGGCACAAGTTCGGATCCAACTGGTTCTGGTACTTCAACAGTCCGCTCGGCTGCCATTTCGAATATGACGCCGACATGGACAAGCACGACGACAGCTGGATCGCGCGCGAAGCGCCGATGGGCGCCGAGGCCTCGCAGATCGTGCTGTTCGAGATGCGCGAGAAGTGGGCCCCCACCGGAGGTCCGCCGCCCGGCGCGAAGGGTTGACCCATGCAGAGCGCCACGCGAAAACTCCACTACGTATGCCGGTCCGACGAGATCGGCGAGGCCGAGGCGAAAGGCTTCGGCCCCTTCGACGGAGCGCGCCGCAAGATCGTCCTGATCCGGCGCCGGGGCGTTCTGCACGCCTGGCTCGATGCCTGCCCGCACTATGCCGCCGGCACGCCGATGGCCTGGAAGACCGATGCCTACCTGAATGGCGAAAAGACCCATCTGACCTGCCACTCGCATGGCGCGCTGTTCGAAATCGATACCGGCCAATGCGTTCTTGGGCCCTGCCTGGGACAGAAGCTGACAGCCGTGGATATTGCCGTGAGCGACGAAGGAGAGGTGTTCGTCGCCGCGCCCGCAGAGGAGGAGACCCCATGAATTCCAGTATCAAAGTGCTTGTCATCGGCGGCGGCTTCGCCGGCATGACCGCGGCGCTGCAACTGTCCCGCCAGGGCTTCGCGGTGGATCTGGTCGAGATCGACGCAGGGTGGCGCTCCTATGGCGCCGGCATCAGCCTGCACGGCTCGACGCTGCGGGTGCTGCGGGACCTTGGCCTGATCGACCGGTTCTTCGAGGAAGGCTTCGTCAGCGACGGCGTGCAGATGCGCGGGCCGGACGACGCCGTGCTGGTCACGCTGCCGACCCCGCGCGTGGCCGGCCCCGACATCCCCGGCGGGGGCGGCATCATGCGTCCGGCGCTCGCCAGGATATTTTCCGAAGCCGTGCGCTCTTCCGCCACCCGGGTTCGCCTGGGCCTCACCTTCACCGACATTGTGCAGGGCGAGGACGGCGTGCGCGTCACCTTGAGCGACGGCAGTGCGGATACCTACGATCTCGTCGTCGGTGCGGACGGCCTGTATTCCGCCGTCCGCGCCAAGATCTTTCCCGAAGCGCCCAAACCCCGCTTCATCGGCCAGTCGGTCTGGCGCGCCGTGCTGCCAAGGCCGGAGGGCATCGACACCGTCGCCATGTGGATGGGCCCGAAGCTCAAGGTCGGCTTGAACGGCGTCAACCAGGACCAGGCCTACCTGTTCCTGACCGAAGACCGCCCCACCAACGACTTCGTTCCGCCGGAGGTGCTGGTGGAGACCTTGCGGGGCCTGCTGGAGCGCTTTCCCTCGCCGATCATCCGCAGGATCGCGTCTGAGCTGTCCTACGAACATCAGATCATCTACCGCCCGCTCCAGCAGATGCTGTTGCCCAGGCCCTGGTTCAAGGGCCGCGTGGTGCTGATCGGCGATGCCGTGCATGCCACGACACCGCACCTGGCGGCCGGCGCCTGCATCGGCATCGAGGACGCCATGGTGCTGGCCGAAGAACTGGGACGAGGCAGCGATGTCGGTGCCGCGCTTGCCGCATTCGAAGCAAGACGCTGGGAGCGCTGTCGGATGGTGGTCGAGAATTCCGGCCAACTGGCCGACATCGAGATCCATGGCGGCAGCCGCGAGGCGCATGCCGCGATCATGCAGGCGTCCATGAAAACGCTGGCGGAAGCCATCTGAAAAAAGTCGTGGTGGTGCGGCGGTTCGGGAGACCGCGCACCGATGGCCGCCGTCCCATCTGCTGGAGGAACGCGAATGTCAGGACAAAAATTCGGAGTGGCCGGGGTCGCCGCCCTCGTCATCGGCCATTTCTCGGGGATGCTGGATCTCATCGCGTTGCCCGTCTGGATCGGCGCGCTGGTCGAGCGTTACGGCTTCAGTCCGCAGCAGGCAGGCGCGCTGGCGACCCTGTTCCTGGTCGGCGCGGTACTCGCAAGTGCCCTGGTCGCCCCGCGCTTCGACAGGATGAACCAGCGAGTGGCCGCGACCCTGGGCTTCGGCACGGCCGCGGCGGCCTTCCTGCTCGCGTCCACACGGGCCGGCTTCATGCCGCTCGCCCTGCTGCACATCGTCGCGGGCCTGTCGGTCGGCGTCGCGCTGTCCATGGTGCACGGGACGATGGGACACGCCGCCAACCCGCATCGCCTGTACGCGCTGGCCGGTATCACGCTCGGCTTGCTTGCCATCATTCTGCTTGCCGTCATCCCTCGGTTGCTGATCGCCCAGGGCGGCCCGGTCCTGTTCCAGGTTTTCGCCGGGATCATGGCGGTCGCCACCCTCAGTTCCGCGCTGCTGTTCCGCAACCCCATGCGCGGTGTCGAACACCAAAGGTGGCCCTTCAGCCGTGCGACCTGGCTGACCATCTTCGGCATCAGCATCATGACCTTCAACCAGGCGATGGTGTTTTCCTTCGTCGAAGTCATCGGCAAGGCACGTGGCTTCTCGTCCGATAGCGTTCTCGCGGTGCTGATCGCGCTGGGTTTCGTCAACTTCATCCTGCCGTCGCCGTTGGCGGCCATCCTGCAGACGCGCGTCTCGGCGACGCGGGTCACCCAGATCGGGCCTGCGGTTCAGGCCGTTCTCGCGGTCATCGTCACGTCGACGACGGTATTCAACCTGTGGGCGCCCGCCGCGGCGGTTTTCGTCTCCATCCAGATCTTCACCCACACGTTCGCCTTCGGGCGACTGGCGAAGCTCGATCCGACCGGGCGCGCGCTTGCCGCCACGCCGGCCACGCTGATGGTCGGCGCGGCACTGGGGCCGATCGTCGGCGGCGCGCTCGGCCAGAACCTCGGCTATCCGGCGCTCGGCGTCGCCGCCGTCGTCGTGAGCATCATCTCCATCGGCTTCTTCACCAAGGCGAAAAGCGCATGACCCACTTCCTTGCCCCCATTACCCGCGTCGTGACCGGACACAGCCAGGACGGGCGCTCCCTTCTCACCCAGGTCGGACCGCTGCCGACCGTCGTGGAGCTCACCGCCATTCCGGGCACCGTATTCCATGAGGTCTGGTCCACGGCGGAAAGCCCCGCGCGCGTGGCCAACGAAGACGACCCGACGCTGGGCCCGCTGCTGCTGCCGCCGCCGCCCGGCGGCACCCGCATCCGTTTCGTCGACATTCCGCCGGACACCGAGGAGTTCCTGACGTCGGGGGCCGGGCGGATGGGCGAGATGTTCGAGCAGATCGGCGACAAGGGCGCCTCGACGGTCAAGGAGAACTCACCGCATCCGCTGATGCACCGGACCGAGTCCATCGACTACGGCATCGTCATCGAGGGCGAAATCACCCTGGTGCTGGATGATGGCGAGGTCCCCCTGAAGACCGGTGCCGTGGTCATCCAGCGCGGCACCAACCATGCCTGGGCCAACCGCTCCGGCAGGATGTGCCGAATGCTCTTCGTGCTCGTCTCCGGCGCTTACGAGCCCGCGCTCGCCGCGAGCCTCGCCGAGCGATGAAGCGCAATGCCCCGAAGGCCTAACCGGCCTCGAATGGAACCAAAGAGATCCCCATGAAGTTCGCAACCTGCCATGACGGAAGCCGCGACGGTCAATTGTGGGTGGTCTCGCGCGATCTGACGCTGGCAGTGCCGGCAACCGGCATTGCAGCCTCGCTGCTCTCGGCCATCGAAGACTGGGAGGCCGTTTCTCTGCACCTGGCCAGCCTCTACGATCGGCTGAACGCGGGCGAGGAACCGTTCGCGACCCGTTTCGAGCCGCGGCGTTGCCTGGCGCCGCTGCCGCGCGCACCGCAATGGCTGGATGCATCGGCGTTTCTCAATCACGGGCGGCTGATGGACAAGGCCTTCGACAATCCGCCCAATCCGGACGTCGAGACGGTCCCGCTGATCTATCAGGGCGCCAGCGACGACTTCCGTGGCCCGCTTGCCGATGTCGAATTCCCAGACGACGCGCTGTTGATCGACATGGAAGGCGAGTTCGGCGCAGTGCTGTCGGATGTGCCGATGGGGACGGCGGCCGGGCAGGCGGAAGCCCATATACGCCTGCTGGTGCAGATCAACGACTGGTCGCTGCGCGCACTGGGTCCCCGCGAAATGCGCGCCGGGTTCGGCTTCCTGCAGGCAAAGCCCTCCACCGCCTTCGCGCCCGTCGCCATCACGCCGGATGAACTCGGCCCGCACTGGGCGAAGGGACGCGTCAACCTTCCCCTGCATGTCGAAATCAACGGCCGTGAAGTCGGACGCGCCCGTGGTGACGAGATGCATTTCTCCTTCGGCCAACTGATCGCCCATTGCGCCCGCACCCGCAGGCTTTCGGCCGGCACAATCGTCGGCTCGGGCACGGTTTCCAATGCGGATCGAAACGCCGGCTCGTCCTGCATATCGGAAATCCGCGTGATCGAGCTTCTCGACCAAGGCGCCGCGCGTACCCCCTTCCTCACCTGGGGCGATCGCGTGCGGATGGAGGCGCGTCTGCCGGATGGCTCCGCCCCGTTCGGGGTGATCGACCAGGGCGTGGTGCGGGCCTGATGCGAATCCTGGTCACCGGCGCCGACGGTTTTCTGGGACGGGGACTGGCCGCCGCGCTCCCGCAAGCCTATCCCGATGCGCAAAGGATTGTCCTGACCGACCGGGCCTTTGCCGGACCGGCTCCTTCTGGCTCGGAAACCATCTCCGGCGATCTCGGCGACCGGGAATTTCTCGAAACCCTGCTGGAGCCGGGTTTCGATCTTGTCTTTCACCTGGCAAGCGTTCCCGGCGGTCTGGCCGAACGGGAACAGGATCTCGGCCATCACGTCAATCTGCTGGCACCCCTGGCGCTGGCGCACGCGGTAGCGGCACATCGTCTCGGCGCCCGCTTCGTCTTCGCCTCATCGATCGCGGTGTACGGTGATCTGGATGAGCGCACGGTGACGGCGGAAACCCGGCCGGCGCCGCTTCTCACCTATGGCGCTCACAAGCTGATGACGGAAATCCTGCTCTCCGACATGACACGGCGCGGCGTGCTCTCGGCCATCAGCCTGCGCTTTCCCGGCATCGTCGCCCGGCCGGTCGGCCAGAGCGGGCACGGATCGGCGTTCATGAGCCAGATCTTCCACCGCATCGCGGCCGGCGAGCCCTATGACTGTCCCATCCCCGCGGCCAGCACCTGCTGGTGGATGTCGAGGAAAGCGGCGGTCTCCACCCTGCTGCACGCCGCCCGGCTGGCCAGCCCCGCCTGGACCGTCGTCCAGCCTCCGGTCCTGCGTGCCGATCTGCAGGGCGTATGCGATGCGGTCTGCCGCGTCACCGGCGAGCAGGCCCGTATCCGCTGGGGGGATGACGACAACCTGCGGCGCCTCTTCGGCGCCATGCCGCCGCTCGACGCCGCGCCGGCGCTCGCCCTCGGCTTCCGCGCCGATGCCGATCTCGACGCGCTGGCGGACGCCGCACTCTCAGGCGACTGACCCAGCAGTATCATCGGCCTCTCGGTGGCCATCGAGAACGACCACCCGCCGACCCGCCGGGGCTCGGGCCGAGGATCGGCTACACCCCCTGACGTCCCCGGACGGCGGCCGGACTTCCGGCACGTGCCATGGCCGTGGCGCACCGGCACGATACGGGCATCCGTCCTCAGGAGTTTCCGATGCCGTTGCTGTCCCTGGTCATGGCGGCATCCGCCGTCGCTGCGCCCGCGCCTGTTCCCGCCGCCGATGCGGCCACCCTGGCCGCCATCGAGGCCACCTGCCTGGACTACATCGACGGCCAGCTGGAAGCCGACCCGGCGCGCGTGGCGCGTGCGCTGCACCCGGACTTGGCCAAGCGCGCCGTCATCGGCGACACGCCCGACGAGCGCCTTGGCCTGCGTCGCATGTCGAAGGACGAACTGGTCTCGCTGACCCGGCAGGGCGTGCTGAAAACACCGAAGGCGCAATGGGACCGCAGCTGCCGCATCCTCGACGTCACCGCCGAGACGGCCGTCGTCCGCCTGGAGACGCCGTGGTTCGTCGACCACTTCCACATGGGCCGCTTCGGCGACCGCTGGATCATCGTCAACGCGCTGTGGCACCCGAAGCCGCGTTGATCAGCCGGCAGCACGTGCTCTGGCCGCCTTGTGGAACAGCCGTGCGGACAACAGCCAGGCGACGACATACAGGCCGGTGAAGGCCAGCACGAACGTCGGTGATTCCTGCGTGTCCATGCCCATCGCGATGCTGCCTGCCGCCATCTGTGCCAGCGCCATCGCGACGAGCACACGGGACATTCCACGCGCCTGCAGCCTGGCAACGCCGGCGCCGAGCGCGCCGACCACCAGCACGCCAAGGAAGAGCAGATTGGCACGATGGCCCGGTTCATCGACGATGCCCACGGCCAGGTTCGCCCACAGCAGCAGGAAGCCGGCGCCGATGGAGATGGCGCTGGCCAGCAGGTAGCTGGGCACGCGCGCGACACGCGCCGTCGTCTCGAAGGCGACACAGCCGGCCAGCAGCATCGCGCCGAACACCACGAAGTCGCCTCCCGTCCATGCCACCTCGTCCGTGAAACGCATCGCGACCCACGGCGTCAGCAGCAACAGGGCCGCGCCACCCCACACGAGCGGGCGCAATACCCGTATCCAGGCGATCGCGTTGCGATAGGTGTCGTGCGTCATGGTCGGTCTCCGTGTCGGCGGTGGGCATGCCGGACGCAGGATCCACGGCCGGCGTGCGCCGGTGACGGGGGCTGTGTGAAGCGGGTGCGAAGTGCAGGACCGGTGTCGATGCCGGTCCGCGGCGTACCGGTTAGACTCGGCGCCCGTTCCGGGGAGACTTCGTCCATGCGCTCGTTCGTCCTGTCGCTCCTGCTGCTGTCCACTGCGATGCCCGTCCATGCCGACGACACCATGCAGGCACAGGCGCTGTTCCAGCGTTATCGACAACTGGCCGACGCCTTCGATCCGGCCTTCGCCGATCTTTACTGCGACGCGGCGCGGATAAGCAATACGCGGCGCTTTCCCGATGGCACCGAGCGCACGCTGGAATTGTCGGCAGCGCAGTACAAGGATCTCGTACGCGCCGCAATGCCAGTCGCCCGGCAGCGTGGCGACCGCAGCACATTTTCCTCGGTGGCGTTCACCCGCGAAGGCGATGCCGTGCGCATCTCCGCGTCCCGCTATTCGCTGCTGAAGGATTACACCAGCCCGATAACGCTCAAGGTGGCGGCGTGCAACGGTAACGCCTGGGGCATCCTGGAAGAGATCAGCGAAAGCCGTCCCTGACGGACGCGCGCTTCAGCGCCGATTTCAGCGCGCGGCCTGCCGGTGCGCATAGCTCAGCACGCGCGTGACCTGCCACTGGCCGTCGCGCTCGCGCCACACCATCACGAAGTCCGCTTCGCCCGCACAGTCCGTCGATCCCAGCGGACAGAAACGGTGCGTGCCCTGCGCGATGGCGCCGAAATCCTTGATGGGGAAGACCTTCAGCGTGCCCGGCACGCGCTCGCGCCGGTAGTTCCCGCACACGTTGGCGCGCGTGCGCCCGATCATCTCGTCGCGGCTCCAGGTGACGCCGCCGTTGTCGTGGTAGAACTCCACCGCCGGGTCGAAGTAGGCCGCGTGTTCGGCCAGTCGGGCAGGGTCGGCGCAGGTGTTGAACGCATCGAATACCGCCGTGTCCAGCCCGTCGATCACCTGCGTGAGCTGCTCGGGCGTGCGCTCGGCCGCGGCGGCGGATTCCACCGCGCCGAACAGCAGCACGGTGCCCATCAGGCCGGTCAGCACGGCCTTCGCCAGGCGCGAACGTGCCGGGGTCATGCCGACACCAGCGGTGCGTGCGGGCGCCCGCCCAGCAGGCGCGCCGGCAGCATCAGCAGCGCCCGCAGGAACGCGAACAGCGCCGAGCAGGTAATGCCGACCAGCCGGAACGGCAGCGACAGCAGCCACACCAGCGGCCAGGCCGCCAGGGCCAGCAGGGCCAGCGGCCAGCACAGGACGAACAGCAGGCACCAGGCCAGCAGCGCGATGAGGGTCTTCATGTTCCAGGTCCTCGGGCAGGGGAGATCGGACGAGACAGCGCCGATCCTGTCCCCGCCCTCCGCCCGCGGCAAGCCGGGTGCGACGAAACCGTGCTGGGGACGATCGAACCCGCCGCTGCCCGCGCGAATCCCGCCGACGCCCGGGGGCACGCGCTCAGTCCAGGCCCATCAGGCGGTGGGTCACCTGCGCGGCATCCAGCCCGGCCAGCGTGCCGGGCCGGGCGCCGGACCACAGCGGGGAAAAGTCGTCGCGGCCACGCGCCTCGGCGGCGGCGCGCAGGGGCGCCAGCGCCTGCGAGGCCCAGGGGAAGGCGGGTGCCCGGTCCGACAGCGGGCCCAGCTCGCGCATCAAGCGGTTGACCAGGCCGCGTGCGGGCCGGCCGCTGAACAGGTTGGTCAGCGCGGCCACGCGCGCGGGCTGCAGCAGGGCGGCGCGATGGACCGGCGAGGTGGTGGCTTCCGGGCACAGCAGATAGGCCGTGCCGGCCTGCACCGCACTGGCGCCCGCGTCCAACAGCCTGCGCACGTCGGCGCGCTCGCCCACGCCGCCCGCGGCGATCACCGGCACCGTCAGCGTCCGCGCCAGCGCCGCCACCAGTGCGTGCGTAGTGGGCTGCCGCGACAGGTCGTCGGACAGGAAATGGCCGCGGTGGCCGCCGGCCTCGATGCCCTGCGCGATCACCGCATCCGCGCCATGGCGCTGCAGCCACAGGCCTTCTTCCACCGTCGTGGCCGAGGACAGCACCACCGCGCCCCAGGCCTTGATGCGTGCCAGCAGCGCGGCATCGGGCAGGCCGAAGTGGAAGCTGACGATGCGCGGACGGAACGCTGCCAGCAGATCCACCGTCGCCGCATCCAGCGGACGGCGTGCACCTGCGGTGGACGGCGCGGGCGGGGCGATGCCGTACTCGTCGTAGTACGGGGCCAGGGCCTGTCGCCAGCGCGCGTGCTCATCGGGATCGGGCCCGGCCATCGCGTGGCAGAAGAAGTTCAGGTTGATCGGCTGCGCCAGCGTGGCGAAGGCCTGCAGCGCGGCTGCGAGCCGCGTGGGCTCCAGCAGGGCGCACGGCAGCGATCCCAGGCCACCGGCGCCCGCCACGGCCAGGGCCAGTGCCTCATCCTGCACGCCGGCCATGGGGGCCTGGATCAGCGGAAGCCCGGTGCCCAGCAGCGAGGCGAACGTCGTCATGGCGACAGCTTACGCCGGTACCGACGCGACCCGGGCAGCTCCGGCGGCATGTCCACGCATGCCTGCCGATATCATCGTTGGCGGCGCAGTCGGGGAGCAGCAGCGTGCAGGGGAAGGCCAGGCAGGGGTGACGGACAGGATCGTGGCCTTTCTGCGCGGAATCGGCCTGGTGGTGACGGAAGGCCGCGTGCCGGACGATTGTTTCCTGTCGGGCGTGCGCATCCACCGCGGCACGCTGGTGTTCGACCGCCAGCGTCTGCAATGGCCCGGCGACCTGCTGCACGAGGCCGGCCATATCGCGTTGACCCCCGCTGCCTTGCGTGCCGCGCTGTCCGACGCACTGGACGCGCAGCACGAGCCTGCCCACGGGGCGAAGCCGAAGCGACCGCCTGGGCGTACGCGGCCTGCATGAAGATGGGCCTGGATGCCGCGGTGCTGTTCCACCCCGGCGGTTACCACGGCCACGCGGAAGCACTGATCGCCACGTTCTCGATGGGCGTGTATCCGGGCAGCGCGGGACTGGCGCGTTGCGGCATGACGGTGGCCGGCCCGCCGTCCGACGGGGATGCCGGCGGCCGCTATCCGGACCTGCTGCACTGGCTCAGGCCCTAGCGTCGCCAGCGCGATCGCTGGGCCGGACGCACCGCGGCCTGCGCCGTGGACCGGCCGCGCGACGGTGCACGGCGGCGGCACGACGTGAGGTGCGCCGCGCCTGCATCATCGTGGCGGCGTGATGGCCGGCGCGTGCTGGGCCAGCAGGGCCACGATCCAGTCGATGAACACCCGCAGCTTGCGGCTGACATGCCGGCTGGGCGGGAAGGCCACGTACAGCGGCATCGGGGCGAGCTGCCAGTCCTCGAACAGCGGCACAAGATCGCCACGCGCGACCGGCGTGCGCGCCATGTACTGCGGCAGCCACAGCACGCCCAGGCCGGCCAGGCCGGCGGCGAGATAGGCGTTGCCGTCGTCCACCGACAGCACGTGCCGGCCGTGGACGCGTACCTGCTCGCTGCCGCGCTGCATCGCGTACGCCGGCGGCGCGCCCGTACGCGCGCCGCGATAGCCGACGATGCGGTGGGGGTCGCTTTCCAGCGCCTGCGGATGCGCGGGCGTCCCCACGCGCGCCAGGTAGGCGGGGGCGGCATAGACCCCCAGCGCCAGGTCGGCCACGTGGCGCGCGCGCAGCGACGGTTCGGTCAGCTCACCGCCGCGGACCACGCAGTCCACGTTCTGGTCGATCAGGTCCACCTTGCGGTCGCTGGCGCCCAGGTCCAGCTGGATGTCCGGGTAGCGCGCGTGGAAGGCGGGCAGCGCCGGCACGACGATCAGGCTGGCCAAGGGCGCCGGCACGTCCACCCGCAGGCGCCCGCGCGGCGCGTCCGAGGCGGCCGACAGGCTGGTTTCGGCGTCGTCCAGGTCGGCCAGCAGGCGCACGACGCGTTCGTAGTACGCCGCGCCATCGGCGGTGGCGCCGACCCGGCGCGTGCTGCGGTGGAGCAGCTTCACGCGCAGGTGCGCCTCCAGCTGCTGCACCAGCTGGGTCACCCGCGTGCGGCTGGTCTGCAGCGTGTCGGCGGCCCGGGTGAAGCTGCCGGTTTCCACCACGCGGACGAAGGCCTGCATCGCGTCGATGCGGTCCATGCGGGCTCCTGGAAGAGGGGATTGTTTGGATTCTACAAACAGTGATCCCCGGATCGCCCCGTATATCCCGGTTGCCGTACTGCCTAGAGTGGTCCGCACATTCCGGGGCCGCCGGTCCCGCCCAGGAGATTCCCCATGCCTTCCCGTGACGTCGTGTTTCCCGCCGGCCGCCAGGCCCTGTACGAGCATCACCGCTATTCGCCCGCGGTGCGCGCCGATGGCTTCCTGTTCGTGTCCGGGCAGGTGGGCAGCCGCGAGGACGGCTCGCCCGAGCCGGATTTCGAAGCGCAGGTGCGCCTGGCATTCGCCAACCTGCAGGCGACCCTGCGCGCCGCGGGCTGCGGACTGGACGACATCGTGGACGTGACCACCTTCCACACCGATCCCGAGCGCCAGTTCGACACCGTGCTGGCGGTCAAGGACGACATCTTCCCGCAGGCGCCGTACCCGGCCTGGACCGCCCTCGGCGTGAACTGGCTGGCCGGCTTCGACTTCGAGATCAAGGTCGTCGCCCGTCTGCCGCGCGCCGGCTGAGGGCTCAGTCCGCCAGCGCGGCCTCCACCGCGGCGCCGGCATGCAGGGCGGTGGTGTCGAACAGCGGCACGCGTGCGTCCTGCGGCCCCACCAGCAGGCCTATCTC
This sequence comes from Pseudoxanthomonas sp. F37, assembly GCF_022965755.1. Classification (NCBI taxonomy): domain Bacteria; kingdom Pseudomonadati; phylum Pseudomonadota; class Gammaproteobacteria; order Lysobacterales; family Lysobacteraceae; genus Pseudoxanthomonas; species Pseudoxanthomonas sp. F37. The sequence goes on from NZ_CP095187.1 coordinate 1,591,536, forward strand.
GGTGCAGCCCAGGATGATGGCCTCGGCACCGCGGGCGACCAGCGCGTCCATGACGCGGCGGTAGTCCTGGCGCGAGGCGTCGCGCACCACGCCGCGGCACAGTTCGTCGTAGATCACCTCGTGCACGCGGGTGCGCTCGTCCGCATCCGGCACCAGAACCTGCAGGCCATGGCGCTCATGCAGGCGCTGGCGGTAGAAGTCCTGTTCCATCGTGAAGCGCGTGCCCAGCAGGCCGACGGTGCGATGGCCGGCCGCCGTGATGGCCGCGGCGGTGGCGTCGGCGATGTGCAGCAGCGGGATGGTGACCGCCGCCTCCATCTGCGGCGCCACCTTGTGCATGGTGTTGGTGCACAGCACCAGCAGGTCGGCCCCGGCCGCCTGCACGCGGCGCGCCGCCTCGGCCAGCAGCGCGCCCGCGGTGTCCCAGTCGCCGGCGCGCTGCAGCTGTTCGATCGGGTGGAAGTCCACGCTGTACAGCACGATCTGCGCCGAATGCAGGCCGCCCAGCCGGGCCTGGATGCCTTCGTTGAGCAGGCGGTAGTAGGGCAGCGTCGATTCCCAGCTCATCCCGCCGATCAGTCCGATCGTCTTCATGCGTGTTCCACCACGTGTGCCTGAGGTGGACGGATTATGCGGGGCGGCGCGCTGCGCAGGGTTGAGCGGTTTGACGGGTGAGGGTAGGTTGGATTGCACGCGCGCGGGGCTGCGCCACCGTCCCGCCCGATGCCGTCGCCCGGCCAGCAGAGGACGCCCGAATGAAATACCTGATCTCCTTCCCCAGCGCGGCGATGGTCGCCAGCGGGGACGAACTGGACGCGGCGGGCCGCGATTCGCACGCGGTGATCGAGCAGGCGAAGGCCGCGGGTGTGTACGTCTTCGGCGGCGGCATCGACGAGCGCGAGCCGCCGCTGCGCGTGTCGGCCGACGGCGCGGTGGCCGAAGGCGGCTATCCGTGGGCGCCGCCGCTCACCGGCGGCTTCACCGTGCTGGAACTGCCCTCGCGCGAGGAGGCGATCGCGTGGGCGGCGCGGCTTGCGAAGGCCTGCCGCTGCGATCAGGAACTGCGGGTGTTCGGGTTCGATCCGGCCTCGTAGGCCGGCGAACACGAAACGGACACCGCACGCGGCCGCGCCTCAGTCCTCGATGGCTTCCACGCCCTGCCGATCCAGTTCCGCCAGGCGCTCGCGCATGGTGGTGAGCTGTTCGGGCGTGTGGCCTATCCAGCCTTTCACTTCGGCGACCACGCGCAGGGGGTCGCGCGTGCGGTAGGAGCGGGTGGGATTGCCGGGGAAACGCTGGTTGGTGAGGTTGGGGTCGTCCTCGAACGGGCCGGTCGGTTCGACGATGTAGATGTGTCCGTGGCCTTCGCCGACGGCCAGTTCCGCGCCCCAGATGGCGGCTTCCAGCATGGCGGTGAGGTAGACGTACCGGGCGGTGCGGCGCTTGCCGAAGTTGGAGGTGTAGCCCGCGGCGATCAGGTCGCCGGGTGCCAGCCTGGCCTTGGTGCCGTGGTAGTAGATCTCGGTATGGCGCATGGGGGTGGTGTTCCGGCGGCCTGCCACAGCGGCAGGCCGGCGATACTGCGGCGCGCGGCGGGCCTTGCCGCAAGCCCCGGGGCGTTATATAAATTTAGGGTGGGAGGCGCGGCGCGCCTCCCTTTTTTTCGCTTCGCAGTGGCGCGCGTGGCTGGCAGGATGGGGGCAGGAGTGTCGTGTCGTTTGGGAGTCGCTCAGTTATGAAGCAGCTGTCCCGCGTCTTGGTTCCGTGTGTGTTGTTGTCCGGCCTGACCGCCTGCGGTTGTGTGGACGAATACGTCGACACTCTGCCATCTCCCGACGGCACGCTGAAGGCCGAGCTGCGCCATTGCGGCTGCAGCCTGACCACCTACCGCCGCACCCAGGTCATGGTGCTGGAGTCTTCGCGCAAAGCCGAGTGCATGGCCTCCACCGGCGTTGCCGGATTCGATGCGCCCTTCGACCACGCACCGCTGAAGCTGCGGTGGCGGTCCAACGACACGTTGCATGCGAGCTACCCGGACTATCCCAACTTTCCGCAGACGCAGTACAGCGCGGGTGATCCGGCGAGGCCCAAGGTGACGCTGGTGTTCCAGAGCGAGCCTTAGGGTGCGCTTGGCTGATGACTGACACCCGGCATGCGCGGTGCTAGGGCGTCGCGAGGTTCACCGGTCGTCCGGAAGCAATTGCACTCTGACCCCTGCTTCTTGGCCAAAGCTAGGGTTCTACTCAACTTGGCGAGAAGCCCAGTCACCTACACGGCGGGCTTCTTCAATCCAATCCAGGGCTTCGCGGTAGCCGTCTTCGCTTTCCAGGACGCGGTCCGCCAGGGGCCGCCCTGTCAGTGTGAAGTACGCATCGAAGTCAGCAGGCGTGAGTCCGGCGGCCTCGGTGGCTTGGTGGAACAGGTGCCAGCGCATCGCGCGCTTCTCAAGTTCGTAGCGCGGCCAGAACTCTGGAAGGACGTCTGCATCCGCGCGCACACGATTGGCCGGCTCTCCCCGGCGTTTGTCCTTGGGGGCAAGGCGCTTGGCGGTGGCGAGGAGCAGATGGGCCATATCCTGCCGCTCAAAGGTCCCATTCGCCGTCTGCAGTTGGCCTGCACACCGGTCCAGGGCGGCCGAGAGCTCGCGGAGCGAGGCTTGGATGTACGGATTCGGGTGGTCTTTGATCATTGCTCGACAGTGCACGGGCTGCGAACAGCGCCCATCCATCACGGTAGACGTCTGGTGAGGCCATTTCCCTATGACGATGGGCGCGATATCTCCCATGGCGGCGAACCCGATGCTCGCGAACTTAGCCCGCACTCGGATCATCCCGAACAGCGTGGAGGGCTACCAGCTGCTCAAGCTTGACGGCCAGTGCGGCGGCCTGGATTCGTTGCGCAAGCAGTTATCGGTGCGGTTCAAGAACAAGCTGGCGAGGGGCGAGCCGGAAGAGGATGAGGAGCCGTTGGTGGAGAGTGCAGCGTCGGCGTAGGGCATGCCGATTACGGTTGGATAGGTGCATAACAAGGGGCGTATGGCTCCCTTGTTTTGTGCGGGATCGAAGGAACAGGTTGGGGTGAGCTTGCGAAGCCCAGCGCCATAGGGCGTGCAGATTTGAATTTCAATTCATCAATGCAAACTATGAGCTCGGAGTCAGTCACTACGTTGTTGGGGAGCGGGATGATCTGTGGTATCGGAGATTGCCTCGTCCTCTTCGTCATCATACTCAACTGGAGAGGGATCGCCGGCCGAGCCTTCCTTTAGCTTCAATACTTTTATAAGGGCGGGGTGGACGACTACTTCGCCGCTGAAATTCTTTTGCGGAAACTTTGTGTCGTAAACGAACTCTACTTTGCTGCCGCCCTTCTTTCCTCCGACAATGGGAACGCCCACGACGCCGTAGTCGTAAAGATCACTCAGCCACTTTGTGGGGTCGCTACATGAGGGGGACACTTCCATTACCGTCGCCACCCACGTCGCTTTATTGAACTTCGCGTGGCCAATACGATTCAATGTTAGAAAGTAATCGTCGGTGTTAGGTAGTTGCTTATGCATTTCGTCTACAAGTTCACCGTAGATGTGTTCAGAGTAGGAATCTTCGGCTGCATAAACTTCGTCGCGTGTTGCGATAGACACACCGTTCTTTTGCGCCGCTTTCTTTATCTCTAAGCAGAACGAAATCAAGTCTCTTGGGCGACGCATTGTGCGCTTCAGGATGTATTTTTTTATCGTCGTTCTTTGGCGGATTCGCTGAGTTGAAATCACCGAGTCCCAGGCGTCCTCGATGGTGACAGGGCAAGCATCAGCGATGCGTTTGCTTGCCATTTTAATGAGTGCATCGTCTGTCCAAACGATCTTTTCAATATCCTGAGCCAGTTTCCCTTTGTCGCCAAAGCGTAAGAGATCGTAGATGTCCGTCCTGAGGAACAAAACTACAAAAGGCGTTCGCATTGCTTGTTTGAATACGATGTTGAGGTTGCGCGCGGCTTTGATCGCGCCTGCGAGCATCAGCTTAATTTCATCTGAGGCATCCCATCCATCGTCCAGTTTATCGATAAAGATACTCAGCGGGTGCTTCTTAAGGCATTGAGTCGCGAGTGCCTCGAGTTGCTTGTTCCACTCGTGAGCGGTCCTTGCGAGGGTCGCTCCTTCCGCCGCATCTTTAAACTCCACCGCGCCCAAGCCGCCAATATCGCCTGCATTCGGGAGTTCGAGTTTTCTCAAGCGTTTTGCTCTATCGAACAGTATATCGAGGGTGTCCCCGACGGCATCCGCTCCATATATTTTTAGATGGAGGGCGGTTGCGGCGGCACTGACGTCCTTGTGAGGCGATTTCATCCACGCGCGGCAGGCTGCTACAAGGTATGTGAAGACCCATGACGCCATGTATCTGGTGTCGGCTGTGCCGCCAAGTTCTTGGATGGCTTTGTGAGCGTCCCACGCATAGTCATCAAACTCGAGGCGAACGACTTGCGGCGTCGGAAACCTTGCTTCACGAAACAATGCAGTCTTGCCCGACCCTTTACGGCCTAGCACGATCATCCGCTCACCTTTGCGGATATGTTCCGTAACTCCGGTGTCCAGAAAGAAGTCTGTGAGCTTCGGATCGCTCTCTGCATCCAGTCGACCGAAATCCACCTGCCGTATGTCCGCAAGAGTTTTGCTTGTCATTGGGTCTTCCTTGTAAGCAGATAGTGTTTGTAAAAACTCGTGGGAAGGGTTCAGTACCGATTGCCATGATGCCGGCATGCGGCAATGACGGGTAGCCCGGCATCGCCGTTGAGAACTGCCAGCGCCTCATCCCATCCTACGAGATACCTAGGCCTCACAAACGAAAAAACCCCGGATGTCCAGGGTCTGATCGTGGTGCCGGAGGTGGGACTCGAACCCACACGCTTTTAAGGGCGGCGGATTTTGAGTCCGCTGCGTCTACCATTCCGCCACTCCGGCGCGGAGGCGAAGTATAGCCGAGCCGGCACCCCCGCCGACAGGCCGGGGGCCTTACAGCGCCTCAATTCACCTGATCGGTGCCCAGCAGGCGCTCGCCGCGCCGCTGCCAGCCCCCGCCACCGGCCTCGTCCTCCGGCGTGTAGATCCCGCACCGGACCATCGTGCGCTGGTACACGTGCAGGCTCACCGCGATGGCCTTGTCGCTGGGATTGCGGATGGTGTGGTACTCGTGCGGCGGGATCAGGCTGCCCGCCGACCCCGTGCCCGCCTCGATGGTGCCCGCCGGCACGAACCGGTACCGCACGTCATCGCGCTCGGCCAACTCGTACTGGGTGATCTCCAGCCGCCCCCGCCACACCCCCTCCACGCACCACATGCCCGAATGATCGTGGATCTTGGTGCCCTGGCCCGGGCCCCACGTCATCGCGATCACGCTGTAGCCATGCTCCGGACTGGTGTACAGCTCACGGCGCGCGTAATGGTCGGCGATCGGCTCCAGCACACAGGCCGGCAGGCTGACCTCCTGGTCGCAGATCAGTTCGCACAGCGACTTGCGCAGCGCATCGGTGACGGCACGGTCGTCGCCCAGTGCGACGGCCGCATCCAGCGAGGCGACCAGCTTGTCGGCGCCGGGAAAATCGAGGGTCATGGGACGGCCCCGGTAAGAAGGTGCGCCCAGTTTAGCCGGGTGGGCGCGGACGGGGTTTTGCGGTGCGGGATGGTCGGCGTTTCCCTCGCCCCGCTTAGCGGCGGGGAGAGGGTGCCCAACGGGCGGGTGAGGGGCGAACGGAGAGGGAACGCATCGGCGCCGGGGCGATACCGCGCTCGCCCCTCATCCGCCCTCCGGGCACCTTCTCCCCGTCTCGCGGGGAGAAGGAACAGCTTTGAGGTTCCCCCCAGCCTCATCCGCCTTCCGCGCCTTCTCCCCGCCGCGGGGGAGAAGAGAGCAACTGCGGTCAGATCGACCCCAGGAACCCCGCCACCGCCGGGCCGAAGCGGTCGTAGTCCACCAGGAACGCATCGTGGCCCTGCGGCGATTCCAGCGGCAGGAACTCCGCCTGCGCACCGCCGGCGGCCAGGCCCTCGGCGATCTGCTGCTGCTGCTGCAGCGGGAACAGGATGTCGGTGGCCGCCCCGATGGCCAGCGCCCGCTGCACGCGGATCTTCGCCAGCCCCCGCATGACATCCCCGTCCGCGTATTCGGCCATGTCGAACCAGTCCATCGACCGGCTGAGATAGAGATAGCAATTGGGGTCGAAGCGGCGCACGAAGCGGCGCGCATGGCCTTCCAGATAGCTTTCCACCTGGAACTCCAGGCCGAACGGATCCTCGTCCGGGCGGTCGGACTCCAGCCGCACCCGGCCGAAGCGGCCATCCCATTCCAGCGCCGAGCGGTAGGTGATCACGCCCAGCTTGCGCGCCATGCGCATGCCCGATTCCGGATACGTGTCGTCGTCGTACTGGCCGCCGTTCCAGTGCGGGTCCAGCCGGATCGCCTCGCGCTGCAGCGAACGGATGGCGATGGAGAACGGCAGCGCCTGCGCACTGCCGGAGATGTTGATGTGCGTGCGCGCCGCGCCCGGATGCAGCAGCAGATAGGCCAGCGCGGTCATCCCGCCCATCGAATTGCCGATGATGCAGGCCAGCTGTTCGATGCCCAGCCCGCGCACCACGTCGAAGGCCGCGTGGGCGCCGTCTTCCACCGACAGCTCGGGGAAGTCCAGGCGGTACAGCGCACCGGTATCGGGATTGACCGAGGCCGGGCCGGTGGAACCCTTGCAGCTGCCCAGCGAGTTCACGCACACGACGAACCAGCGGTCGGTGTCGATCGGCTTGCCCGGGCCCAGCATGGGCTCCCACCAGCCGTCGGCCGGGTTGCCGGGCGTGCGCGCGGCATGCGCATCCGGCGACAGCCCGGTGACGATCAACACCGCATTGTCGCGGCGCTCGTTCAAGGTGCCCCAGGTTTCGTAGGCCATGCGCGCGCCATGCAGCGCGCCACCGCGCTTCATGCGGAACGGCGAGGGCAGGGGATGGAAGCGGGTGCCGGGGGGAATGAATTCGGTCATCGCGGCAGTGTAGGCAATGCGGCGGGGTGATGCCATTTCAGCAACGACCGCGTACAAGAATGCCCGTGTAGGAGCGCCCCATGGGCGCGATGCTTGTGAGCCGGATGGCCGCCGCCTTGAAAAGCATCGCGCCCATGGGGCGCTCCTACAACGGATGCGGAGGCGTACGACAGATGCGGATGCGCAACGCCTGCCGCGTGCGGCCCTACGGCACCACCCGATCGATCGTCAGCGTGTAGCGGTTGCCGGCCTTGACCTCGGCGGTGACGGCGGCGGCTTCCAGGTCGCCGGACTGCGCGGCGGGGCCGTTGCCCTTGGCGATGCGCGCGACCAGCTGCACCTGCGGCAGCTGCGACAGCTTCAGCGTGGGCATGGGGCTGTCGCCGTCGCCCAGCGGCACGGTGACGGGGAACGCCGACGCCGGCAGGCGCTTGGCCGCGACCGGCATCGGCGGGCCACCCACCTGGCGCGCGAACACGAACAGCGTGTCGCCCGGCGCCAGCTTCTCTTCCAGTGCGGGCGCGAGGTCCACGGTGACGGTGAGCAGCGCCGGCGATGCGTCCGCGGCGGGCGCGGCATCGGCCAGCGGCGGCAGGCCGGCTTCGGCGCGGGCTTCGTCGATCTGGGTGCGCAGGGTGGCGGCGGTATTCGGGTCGACCTTCGCCAGCAGCGGCTCCCAGGTCTTCGCGGCCTCGGCGTGCTTGCCTTCCTGCCGCTGCGCCAGGCCCACGAACCACCGCGCGCGCTGGTGGTCGGGGTTGATCGCGATGGCCTTGTCCAGCAGCTCCCGGGCCCGCGCATCCAACTTGCGTTCGGCGTTGTTGAACAGGCGCGCCTGCGCGGCTTCCACCAGCAGGTCGGCGTCGTCGGGCATCAGCTGCACCGCGCGCTCGAAGGCCTTCTGCGCATCGGCGTAGCGCTGCAGCGCGGCGTAGGACTTGCCCAGCAGGCGCCAGCCTTCGGGTTCGTTCGGCTTCTTCTGCAGCTCGGCCTCCAGCTGGCCGATGGCCTCTTCCAGCGTGGTCGGCATGGTGGCGGTGGCCTGCGGTTCCAGCGCGGCGGGCGTGCCGACCACGCGGTACAGCGCGAAGGTGGCCACGCCCAGCGTCGCCACGCCGGCCAGCACCAGCCCGCGCGCATCGCGCCACAGCGGCCACAGCACCGCCAGCAGCACGGCCACGGACAGCACGATGGCGAGGATCACGAAGGCGGTCATCACCACTCCTGGTCGTTGTCGTCGGTGACGGGGCCCGGCTGTTTGGCGCGGCGCGCCACGATGCGCCCGACCCACACGCCGCCGGCCAGCAGCAGCAACAGCGGCCCGAACCAGAGGATGTAGGTGCCGGGCGCCACGTCGGGCTTGTACAGCACGAACTCGCCGTAGCGGTCCACCAGGAACTGCTTCACCTGCGCGTCGTCCTTGCCCTGGCGCATCAGCTCCAGCACCTCGCGCCGCAGGTCGTGGGCGATCTGCGCGTTGGAATCGGCCAGCGACTGGTTCTGGCACATCACGCAGCGCAGTTCGGCGGTGAGCTTGTGGAAGCGGGCTTCTTCCGCCGCATCGTTGAACTGCAGCGGGGTGGGGTCGCTGGCCTGGGCGAAGAGGGGCGCGGCGACGGCGACCAGCAGGGCCAGCAGCAAGGCGCGCAGCAGCAGGACGGGAGAAGTACTCATCGGCCGGCTTCGATCTTCTCGAGCGCGGGAATCAACTGGTGGTCGATGATGGCCTGGTCGATGGCGCCGACGTGCTTCCAGCGGATCACGCCGTTGCCGTCCACCAGGAAGGTTTCGGGCGCGCCGTAGATGCCCCAGTCGATGGCGGTGCGGCCTTCCACGTCGGCGAGCACCATCATGTACGGGTTGCCGAACTGCTCCAGCCAGCGCAGGGCGTCCGGGCGTTCGTCCTTCAGGTTGTAGCCGATGAAGCGCACGCGCTTGGTCAGCGCGAACTGGGTGAGGACCGGATGCTCGACCCGGCATTCCGGGCACCAGCTGCCCCATACGTTCATCACGTAGGGCTGGCCGGCCAGGTCGGCGTTGGTCACGCGCTTGTTGGGTTCGTGCAGCAGCGGCAGGTCGAAGGCCGGTGCCGGCTTGCCGATCAGCGGCGAGGGCAGCGCGTCGCGGCCGGCGCGGTCGGACTGCTTCACGCCGTAGTACAGCAGGCCCATCAGGCCGACGAAGAACAGGCCGATGATGACCAGCGCGAACGTCAGCGCGCCGCGTGAGCGCGGGGGCGAGGGCGGGAGTTCGGACGCGTTGTTCATGCGGGGGTCGCCTCGGACTTGCGGGGGTTGCGGAACCGGCGGTCGGCGGCGGTGACGAAGCCGCCCAGCGCCATCAGCGCGGCGCCCAGCCAGATCCAGCGGACGAAGGGTTTGATGTGCACGCGCAGCGCCCAGGCGCCATCGCCCAGGGGTTCGCCGATGGCGACGTAGACATCGCCGAGCACGCCGGGCCGGATGCCGGCCTCGGTCATCACCTGGCCGCCGCTGGCATAGGCGCGCTTCTCCGGGTGCAGCAGCGTGACCGGGCGGCCGTCGCGCAGCACCTGCACGTGGCCGCGGTCGGACAGGTAGTTCGGGCCCTGTGTCTCATCCACGCCCTGGAAGTGGAAGCCCCAGCGGCCGACCTCGACGGTCTGGCCCGGCTTCACCGCCAGTTCGCGCTGCACGTTCAGCGCTTCCACCAGCAGCGCGCCGACCAGGAACACGGCGATGCCGGTGTGCGCCAGCGTCATGCCCAGCATCTCCGGGGTGAAGCGGCCGTTGGCGCGCAGGCGCGACCACAGGAAGCGCACGGTGCCCAGGCCGACCCAGGCCGCGCCCAGGATGCCGGCGGCGGCCTTCAGCTTGCCCTGCGGCGCGACGAAATAGGCCACGACGGCCAGCACCAGCGACAGCAGCAGCCACGGCAGCAGCATCGCGCCCAGGCGCGAGGCCTTGTCGCGCTGCCACTTGGTAAGCGGGCCGAACGGCACCAGCGCCACCAGCGGCGCCATCAGCACGATGAACAGCAGGCTGAAGTAGGGCGGGCCGACCGAGATCTTGCCCAGGTCCAGCGCGTCGGCGATCAGCGGGTACAGCGTGCCCAGCAGCACCATCGCGCAGGCCGCGGCCAGCAGCAGGTTGTTGGCCAGCAGCAGCGTCTCGCGCGAGCCGGCGGCGAAATACGACTTCTCCGAGGCCTCATCGGCCAGCTGCGGCGCGCGCCAGGCATACAGCAGCAGCGAGCTGCCGATCACGAGGCCGAGGAAGACCAGGATGAAGACGCCGCGGCTGGGGTCGGCGGCGAAGGCGTGCACGCTGGTGATCACGCCCGAGCGCACCAGGAACGTGCCCAGCAGCGACAGCGAGAAGGCCGCGATGGCCAGCAGCAGGGTCCAGCCGCGGAAGGCGCCGCGCTTCTCGGTGACGGCCTGCGAGTGGATCAGCGCCGCGCCCACCAGCCAGGGCATGAAGCTGGCGTTCTCCACCGGGTCCCAGAACCACCAGCCGCCCCAGCCCAGTTCGTAATAGGCCCACCAGCTGCCCAGGGCGATGCCCAGGGTCAGGAAGCCCCAGGCGATGTTGGTCCACGGCCGCGTCCAGCGCAGCCAGCGCGCGTCCACGCGGCCGTCCAGCAGGGCGGCGATGGCGAACGCGAACGGCACCACGAAACCCACGTAGCCCACGTACAGCAGCGGCGGATGGATGATCATCCCCGGGTCCTGCAGCAGCGGGTTCAGGTCGCGGCCTTCGCCGGGCGAGGGCAGCAGGCGGATGAAGGGATTGGAGGTGAAGATCAGGAAGGCGAGGAAGCCCACCGCCACCACGCCCATCACGCCCAGCACCCGCGCCATCACCACCTCGGGCAGGCGGCGCGAGAACAGCGCCACCGCGCCGGTCCAGATGGCCAGCACCAGCGCCCACAGCAGCAGCGAGCCCTCGTGCGAGCCCCACACCGCGGTATAGCGGTAGACCATCGGCAGCAGGGAGTTGGAATTGTCGGCGACGTACTTCACCGAGAAGTCCTGCCGCACGAACGCCACCGTCAACGCGATGAAGGCCAGCATCACCAGCCACAGCTGCGCGTAGGCGGCCGGACGCGCCACGTCCATCCAGGCGGCCTTGTTGCGATGCGCCCCGGCCAGCGGCAGCAGCGCCTGCAGGGCGGCCACCAGCAGGGCCAGGATCAGCGCGATTTGTCCGAGTTCAGGGAGCATCAGTCATCCATTCCCTCGCCCTGCGGACGGGGGTGAGAACGATCTGCTTGCGCGGCATGCCGCGCAGATCGTTTGAACGCCGGGCGCGCTGCGCCCGGCCGGGGTGGGTGCCGAAGGCGGGTGAGGGGCGAGCGGCGTCGCGGAGTTGCGAACCATCCGCGCACATCCGGGTGCGCGGACGGGATGTCCGACAGCGGCGCCTGAAAGCAAACGCGCCCCTCATCCGGCCCCGTATCGAGTACGCGGCAGGCTCTGCGGCCACCTTCTCCCCGCACGCGGGGAGACGGGAATGGTCGGCAGGCGCGAGGATCAATTCGATGACCCCGCCGGTGCGGTCTGCACGTCGTGCTTCTGGTGCGCCTTGCCCATCTTGTCGGCGACTTCCTTGGGCATGTAGGTCTCGTCGTGCTTGGCCAGCACGTCTTCGGCCACGAACACGCCGTCCTGCATGGCGCCGGTGGCGACCACGGCCTGGCCCTCGCGGAACAGGTCCGGCAGGATCTTGTCGTAGCGCACGGTCAGCTGCGCATCGCCATCGGTGACGCGGAAGTGCGAGACCAGCGAGCCGTTCTCGCGCTCGAACGAACCTTTCTCGACCATGCCGCCCAGGCGGAAGCGGGCGCGCTCGCTGGCATCGCCGCGCAGCACCTCGGCCGGCGTGTACAGGTAGGCCACGTTGCGCTGCAGGGCCATCGCGATCAGCGCGGTGGCGGCACCGGCCACCAGCAGGGCCAGCAGCACGAACAGCAGGCGGCGGCGACGGACGGGATTCATGCGGTCAGCGTTCCAGGTCGGCGGGGGCGGCGTGGCGGCGGGTCTCGCGCGCGGCGCGCAGGCGGGCGGCGCGCAGTTCGCGCCGCACCTGCAGGCGTGGTGCGAGGAAATCCCACGCCAGCACCAGGGCGAACACGGCGTAGGCGCCGATGACGTATTCCAGGTAGGTCACTGCGCGGCTCCCTTCGCGGCGGCGAGTCTGGCCACCCAGTCCTTGCCGGCCTCGCGGCGCAGGTTGTCGGCGCGCGCGCGCGCCAGCAGCGAGCCGGCGAACCAGAACTTCGTCGCGATCACCATCAGCACCAACGGCAGGGTCATGCTGCTGTCCATGCTGGACTCGCCGAACACGCGGATGGTCTGGCCCTGGTGCAGCGAGTTCCACCACACCACCGAGTAGCGGATCACCGGCAGCAGCGCCACGCCGACGATGGCCAGCAGGCCGGCCGCGCGCGCGGCGTTGCGGCGGTCGTCGATGGCGCCGTACAGGCCCATCACGCCCAGGTACAGGAACAGCAGCAGCAGCTCGGTGGTCAGGCGCGGGTCCCAGTCCCACCACGTGCCCCACATCGGCTTGCCCCAGATGCTGCCGGTGGCCAGGGTGATGACGGTGAACGCCGCGCCGGTGGGCGCGCAGGCCATGGCCAGGATCTCGCACAGCTTGATCCGCCAGACCAGCGCGATGGCCGCGTAGAACGCCATCAGGCCGAACACGAACATGCTCATCCACGCGCTGGGCACGTGGATGTAGAGGATGCGGAAGCTGTCGCCCTGCTGGTAGTCGGCCGGGGCCACGAACAGCGCCTGCCACAGGCCGACGCCCAACAGCACGAGGGCGGCCAGATAGCACCACGGTGTCCAGCGCGCCGCGAAGCGGTCGAAGTAGGGGGGCGAACCGAGTTGGTGGAACCAGCGGAGCAGTGGGTTCATACGGCCTGGGGATTCATGCGCGGCGTCGGTCTTCAGGTCAGGGCGATGCGGATCGCCGCGGCGGCGGCCAGCGGGGCGAGCAGCAGCGACAGCAGCAGGCCGGCGGCCAGCCAGAGGAGGGCGCCGGAGGCATCCAGCCCTTGCGCGTGGGCGGCCACGGCGCCGGCGCCGAACACCAGCACCGGCACGTACAGCGGCAGCGCCAACAGGGCCACAAGGATACCAGAGCGCCTCATGCCGACCGTCAGGGCGGCGACCACCGCGCCCAGCAGGCTCAGCAGCGGCGTGCCCAGGGCCAGCGTGGCCAGCAGCATCGGCCACTCGCTGCGCGGCAGGTGCAGCATCTCGCCCAGCAGCGGCGCGGCCAGCACCAGCGGCAGGGCGGTGGTGGCCCAGTGGGTCAGCACCCGCACCAGCACCAGCCAGGCCAGCGGCACCGGGGCCAGGATCCACTGTTCCAGCGAGCCGTCCTCGGCATCGCCGCGGAACAGCGTGTCCAGCGACAGCAGCCCGGCCAGCAGCACGGCGACCCACAGCACCGCGGGCGCCACCTTCGACAGCGCCTGCGGCGAGGTGCCCAGGCCCAGCGCGAACAGCACCACCACCAGCAGCGCGAACAGTGCCGGCTGCAGCGCATCGCCGCGACGGCGCCACAGCAGCCGCACGTCGCGCACGACCAGCGCGCGTGCGGTCTGGAGCAGGGAAGGCGCGGCGCTCATGCCGGACGCTCCAGCAGCAGCATGCGGGTCTGCACCGGCGGCGCCGCGTAGGCGCCGTGCGTGGTGACCAGGGCCGCGCCACCGTCGCGCAGGTGCGCCGAGATCATCCGGTTCACCAGGGTGATGCCGTCCAGGTCGAGGTTGGCGTAGGGCTCGTCCAGCAGCCACAGCGGCGAGGGCGACAGCCACAGGCGGGCCAGCGAGAGGCGCTTCTTCTGCCCGGCGGAGAGTTGCCGCGCCAGGGCGTCCTCGTAGCCGGCCAGGCCGACCATGGCCAGTGCGTTGCCGGGCATCTGCCGCGCACGGCGGCCATGCAGGCCGCAGAGGAAGTCGAGGTTCTCCAGCGCGCTCAGGTCGGCCTTCAGCGCGGGCAGGTGGCCCAGATAGGCCATCGCATGCGCCCGGCGGGACGGGCCGGCGGGTTGTCCGTCGATATCGATGCGGCCGGCATCGGCGCGCAGCAGCCCGGCAAGCACGCGCAGCAGGGTGGTCTTGCCCACGCCGTTGCCGCCCTGCACCAGCAGCGCCTCGCCCGCGTCCACGGCGAACTGCAGGGGCCCGAACACCGGCTCGTCGTTGCGCGAGAACGTCAGGCCCTGGGCGGCCAGCAACGGCGGATGGGAGGGAGCGGCGTCGGTCATCGGATCGGGCGTTCCCGGAAGGGAGGCTGGGGTGTCCTGAAGGCTCAGCCGCCCATTCTAAACGGAGCCGCCGACCCGGCCGCCTGCGACAGACCGTCGCGCCCCGCGCCGTACCGGCGGGTCAGCCCACCCAGTCGGTGTGCGGATCGCCATCGGCATTGGCCGGGCGCGGCCACATCATGCGCAGGCGGACGGGCTGGCCGGCGCTCCAGCAGAGCGTGCCGCCCTGGCCGAATTCCCGCGCCAGCGCATCGGCCTGGGCCAGGGTGGCGTCCAGGACCAGGCAGCCGTACTCGGCCATGCCGCCGCGGTGGTCGCAGCCCAGCGCGGGGTGCAGCGTCAGCCCCAGCGCGTGCACGCGCGCCTCCAGCCGGGCCTGGGCGGCATGGTTGTCGGCGCGCGGGGTCTCGCCCGGTGGCGGATTCCAGGCCGTGATGAACAGATAGCGGTCGGCCATGAGCTGCCGCTCGATCTCCGGCGCGGTCAGGCCCGTGCAGAACAGCCATTCCCTGCGGCCAAGAGTGACGAAGTAGTGCGCCGCTGCCCAGGCGCTGGCCAGCCGTGCGCGCTCGGATTCGGGCACGTCCCCGTTCGCGGTGCCGTCGGCAGGAACGCTGTGTTCGGCCATGGCCGCATCATCGCGCGTAACGCCGAGCGCGTACACTCCGTGCTCCCCCTCCGCCGAGTACCTGAACCGGGATGTTCCAGCCGCAGACCAAGCTGCCCAAGGTGGGCACCACCATCTTCACCGTGATGTCGCAGCTCGCCGCCGAGCACGGCGCGGTCAACCTGGGCCAGGGCTTCCCGGACTTCGCGGTGCCGCAGCGGCTGGTGGACGAACTGGACGCGGCCATGCGCGCCGGGCACAACCAGTACGCGCCGATGACGGGCGTGCCGCCGCTGCGCCAGGCCATCGCCGAGAAGGTGCTGCGCTGCTACGGCCGCCAGGTCGACCCGGACACCGAGATCACCGTGACCAGCGGCGCCACCGAGGCGCTGTTCAACGCGATCCACGCGGTGGTGCGCCCGGGCGAAGAAGTCATCGTGCTGGACCCGGCCTACGACAGCTACGAACCGGCCATCGACCTGGCCGGCGCGCGCGCCGTGCACGTGCCGCTGGATCCGCGGACCTTCGCGGTGGACTGGGACCGCGTGCGCGCGGCCGTCACGCCGAAGACGCGCCTGCTGATCGTCAACAGCCCGCACAACCCGTCCGGCGCGATGTTCGACCAGGCCGACATCCGCGCGCTGGCCGCGCTGCTGGAAGGCACCGGCATCTACCTGATCTCCGATGAGGTGTACGAGCACATCGTGTTCGACGGCCGCCGCCACGAGTCCATCCTGCGCTATCCCGAACTGGCCGCGCGCGCCTTCGTGGTCTCCAGCTTCGGCAAGACCTACCACTGCACCGGCTGGAAGATCGGCTACGCCATCGCGCCGCCGGCACTGAGCGCCGAGCTCCGCAAGGTGCACCAGTACAACGTGTTCTGCACGTTCGCGCCGGCGCAGCATGCGTTCGCCGCGATGATCCGGCAGGAGCCGGAGCACTACGAACAGTTGGGCGCGTTCTACCAGGACAAGCGCGACCGCTTCCGCGAACAGCTGCTGGGCACGAAGTTCAAGCCGCTGCCGGTGCCGGGCGGCTACTTCCAGCTGGTCGACTATTCCGCCGTCAGCGACCTGCCGGATGCCGAGTTCGTGAAGTGGCTGACCGTCGAGCACGGCGTCACCGCGATTCCACTGTCGCCGTTCTACGAAACGCCGCCGGCCGGCCAGCGCCTGGCGCGGCTGTGTTTCGCCAAGAACGAGGCGACGCTGGATGCGGCGATCGCGCGGTTGAAAGCGCTGTAGTGATCCGTCATTCCGGCGGCTTTCAACAGCCGAATGGCTGTTCAAGCCGGAATCCATCTGGTTTTGCTCCAGGTCCGGGAAGTGGCAAAGCCAATGGATCCCAGCGTTCGCTGGGATGACGTCGGAACCATTGCGATCGTCGTCACTTGACGGCGGTCTGGAGACAGAATCCATGCAGGACCTGCGCATTTCCCTTGTCCAGGGCGAAACCCGCTGGCACGACCCGGCGGGCAACCGCGACTACTACGCTGGCCTGATCGCGCCGCTGGCCGGACAGTCCGATCTGGTGGTGCTGCCGGAGACCTTCACCAGCGGCTTCAGCAACGAGGCCATCGATCAGGCCGAGGGCATGGACGGCGCCACGGTGGCATGGATCCGCGAACAGGCGTCCAGGCTGGGCGCGGCGGTGACCGGCAGCGTGCAGCTGCGCACAGCGGACGGCGTGTTCAACCGCCTGCTGTTCGCCACGCCCGATGGCAGCCTGCAGCACTACGACAAGCGCCATCTGTTCCGCTACGCCAACGAGCACAAGCGGTATGCGGCAGGCAGCGGCCGGCTGACGGTCGAGTGGAAGGGGTGGCGGATCAATCCGCTGGTCTGCTACGACCTGCGCTTCCCGGTGTTCGCACGCAACCGCTACGACGTGGAGCGGGCGGGACAGCTGGATTTCGACCTGCAGCTCTTCGTCGCCAACTGGCCGGCACCGCGCGCTCATGCGTGGAAGACGCTGCTGCGGGCGCGTGCCATCGAGAACCTGTGCTACGTGGCGGCGGTGAATCGTGCGGGCACGGATGGCAATGGGTTGGAGTATGCGGGCGACAGTGCGGTGGTCGACATGCTGGGGCAGCCGGTGGTGGAGTTGCCGGCGGGCGAGGGTGTGGTGACAACGACGATTTCGGCTGAAGCGCTGGTGGCGCATCGGGAACGGTTCCCGGCGATGCTGGATGCGGACCGGTTCGAGCTGCGCTGAACCATGCCGCCGGAACCCCCAAAGTCCTCTCCCTGCGGCGACCGAAGGACGTCCCTGTGGGAGAGAGGATTGGGGTGAGCGCTAACGAAGTCCGTACCTTGGGCCTGCCTTGGCGGTAGCCAGCTTCGCGTTGGGCTTCGGTTCTTGGGCCCACTGGGATGGGCTTTTCTCCTTTGAAGCATGGCGCCGCTGGCCGCGGGGGCCTTACTTTTCTTTGCTTGTGCAAAGAAAAGTAAGCAAAAGAAACACACCCCGGCGGTCCGCCCGCCGCTGAGCGGCGGGTGCGCAGTCCCGGCGGGAATTTTCGGACGGGGCATCCTGCCCCGGCCGAAAACGGCGCACATCCTTGTGCGCCGCCCTGCGGGTTTTACCCGCCGGGACTGCCGGACCTAAGGGGCCCCAGGGGCAAAAGCAAACGCGTCCGCGCCCGCGATCTGCATGTGCTGTTGCTCCTGCTTTTCGGGGCCCCCATGAGGCACGGCGAGTGGGCCGGGTAAAACCCGCAGGGCGCCGTCATGGATGACGGCGTTTTCGTATGGCACAGGGATGTGCCATACGAAAATTCCCGGCCCGCCCGCGGACCCGGAGCGAAGCGCAGGGCGTGCCGCCTGGGGCGTGTTTCTTTGGTTCCTTTCTTTGCACGAGCAAAGAAAGGAACGCCCCCGCGGCGAGCGGCACCATGCCGGACACAAAGCAGGCAAACCCGGAAGACCCGACAGGTTCACAGGGAATATGCGTTCGGAGACCATCGCCGATGCGGCAAGACCGCACGCAGTCGTTGCCCCTCACCCCAACCCCTCTCTCCCACAGGGACGTCCTTCGGTCGCCGCAGGGAAAGGGACCCAACCGCGTCAGCTGCCCTTCTGCGGCAGGATCTGGCACACCGCCTGGCACATCACCAGCACACGGCCGGCGTCGTCGCGCACCTCGCCCGCGAGGAACAACTGCGTGCGCGTGCGTTCCACCAACCGCGCATGACAGATGATGTGCGACATCTCCTGCGTCACCGGGCGCAGGTACTGCGTGTTGAGCGAGGTCGTCACGCTGGGCGGCGCGATCAGGTAGGAGAACGGGCCCAGCGTATTGTCCAGCGCCGCCACGATGAAGCCGCCCTGCATGTGCCCGATCGGATTCTGGTAACGCTGCACCACGGGGAAACGCATGGCCAGCGACTGCCCTTCGACGTAGCCGACCGGCTCGCCCTGCATGTCGGTCAGACAGGGCGGCGGGATCTGCAGGGGCGCGTCCGCCGGCAGGCGCGCGCGCAGCAGGGCGTTGATGTCGGTGCCGTCGCTCATGGCGTGAAGCTCAGTTCGAACGAGGTGAGGAATGGCGCGCGCGGCGGGGCGGGCAGCGTCCTGCCGGCGATCTGCGCCTGCACGCAGGCTGCCAGCGCCGTGCCGCCATCGCGCCACGTCCGCGCCACCTTGCCGGCGGCGTCCAGTTCCGCCACCACCACGAACGGCGAGGTGTCGGCATCGGGGGCGGCGCAGCGGGCGATGGCGTCGTCCAGCACGCGTGCCTGGGCGTCGCGCATCGCCTGCGAGGTCAGGGGATGCAGCGACGCTTCGTCCGCGTCGGCGCGCTGCTTGGCCTGTGCATAGTCCATGATCGACTGCGCGTGGGCGGAAAGCGCGGTGGCCGCCGCGAGCACGAGCAGGGCGAGGGCGGCGGCGGGCAGGCGCATGGTCACGGCGCCTTCGGCGGTTCGATCCGCAGCAGCTTGCCGTCTTCCTCGTCGGTGACCACGTAGACGTTGCCGTCCGGACCCACGCGCACGTCGCGCACGCGTTCGCCGATCTCGTTGAGCAGGCGTTCCTCGCCGAGGACGGTGTCGCCCTGCAGGGTCAGGCGGATCAGGTTGCGTTCGGCCAGCGAGCCGAGGAACAGGCTGTCGTTCCACGGACTTTCGGGACGTCCGGTGTAGAACGCCATGCCGGATACGCCGGGCGACTTCTCCCAGACATGGTAGGGCGGCTCCATGCCGTCCTTCGCCTTGCCCTCGGCCTCGGGGATGGGCTGGCCGGAGTAGTTGATGCCATGGGTGATGACGGGCCAGCCGTAGTTCCTGCCGGCTTCGGGCAGGTTGATCTCGTCGCCGCCGCGCGGGCCGTGCTCGCTCTGCCACAGCTTGCCGGTGCGCGGGTCCAGCGCCATGCCCTGCATGTTGCGGTGGCCGTAGCTCCAGATCTCCGGGCGCGCGCCGGGCTTGCCGACGAAGGGGTTGTCCTGCGGCACGCTGCCGTCCAGGTTCAGGCGCACCAGCTTGCCCTGCAGCTTGTCCAACTGCTGCGACATCGGCCGCTTGTTGCGTTCGCCCTGGCTGATGAACAGATGGCCCTTGCCGTCGAAGACCAGCCGCGAGCCGAAATGGTTGGGGCCGTCGACCTTAGGCTCCTGGCGGTAGATGACCTTCACGTCGGTGAGCGCGTTGCCGGCCAGCGTGCCGTAGGCGACGGCGGTGCCCGCGGTGCCGTTCTCGCCCGGCTCGGCATAGCTGAGGTACAGGCGTTGCGTGGTGGCGAAATCCGGGGCGAGCGCCACGTCGAGCAGGCCGCCCTGGCCGGTGGCGAAGACCTCCGGCACGCCGGTGATGGGCGCGGACACCGCACCGTCGGTACCGACGCGCCGCAGCGCGCCGCCGCGCTCGGTGACCAGCATCGCGCCGTCGGGCAGGAAGGCCAGCGCCCACGGATGGACCAGGCCGCCGGCCACCTGGGTGACGCGGATCTGGCCCTTGGCGCTGGTCAGCGTCTGTGCGGGCGGGCTGGCCGGCGCGGCCGGCGCGGCCTGTGCGGCCGCAGGCGCCGTAGCGCCCGTTGCGTCGCCGTTGGCGGAGGAATGGCACGCGGCCAGCGGCAGCGCGAGCAGCAGGGCGGTGGCGAGTCGATGGGGAGCGTGGCGCAACGTCGTATCTCCTGTGGGGGAAAGTCAGCGGTAGCCGGCGGCCTGCAGTTCGAACAGTTCGGCGTAACGGCCACCCTGGGCCATGAGCTGCTCGTGCGTGCCGCTGGCTTCCAGGCGGCCCTCGTCGAGCACCAAAATGCGGTCGGCCATGCGCACGCTGGAAAAACGGTGCGAGATCAGCACGGCGGTCCGATTGTCCGACAATTCCTTGAAGCGTTGGAAGACTTCGAACTCCGAGCGTGCGTCCAGGGCGGCGGTGGGTTCGTCCAGGATCATCACCTGCGCATCGCGCATGTAGGCGCGGGCGATGGCGATCTTCTGCCACTGGCCGCCGGAAAGGTCGACGCTGTCCTTGAAACGGCGGCCGATCAGCTGGTCGTAGCCGCGCGGAAGGCGTTCGATCACCTCGTCGGCCATCGCGCGCGCGGCGGCGGCGCGGATGCGGTCCTGGTCGTGCATGGCCTCGATGCGGCCGACGCCGATGTTCTCGCCCGCGGTCAGGTGGTAGCGCACGAAGTCCTGGAAGATCACCCCGATGTTGGCGCGCAGGTCGTCGATGTCGTAGTCGCGCAGGTCGCGGCCGTCCAGCAGGATGCGGCCCTCGTCCGGGTCGTACAGGCGGGCCAGCAGTTTCACCAGGGTGGTCTTGCCGGCGCCGTTCTCGCCCACCAGCGCCAGCACCTCGCCGGCGTGCAGTTCGAAGTCCAGGTGGCGCACCGCCCAGCGTTCGGCATCGGGATAGCGGAAGCCGACGTTCTCGAACACGAAGCCGCGGGCGATCGGGCGCGGCACCGGCACCGGCTGCGCCGGTGAGGTGATTTCCGGCTCGATCTCGAAGAACGAGAACAGATCGTCCAGGTACAGGGCCTGTCCGGCCACCTGCGAAAAGCCGATCAGCAGGCCCTCCAGCAGCTGGCGCAGGCGCAGGAAACTGCCGGCCAGGAAGGTCAGGTCGCCGATGCTGAAGTCGCCGCGCACCGTGCGCCAGGCGATGTAGCCGTAGGCCACGTAGTAGCCCAGCGTTCCCAGCGCCGCCAGCAGCGCGCCCCACACCGCGCGCCGCCGCGCCAGCGCGCGGTTGGCGAGGAAGAACTTCTCGGCCAGCGTGCGGTAGCGGTCGATCAGGAAACGGTGGAGGTTGAAGATCTTCACCTCCTTGGCCGTTTCCACGCTGGCGCCCATCTGGCGCAGGTACTCCAGCTGGCGGCGTTCGGGCGTCCACTGGAAGTTCAGCGAATAGCCCAGCGCATTGAAATGCGCCTCGCCGATGAAGGCCGGCACCAGCGCCAGCGCCAGCAGCGCGATCAGCCATGGCGCGTACACCAGCAGGCCGGCGGCGAAGCTGACCACGGTGATGGCATCCTGCACCTGGCCGAACAGCTGGCTCATCAGGTTCATGCGCCCCATCGTCTGGCGGCGCGCGCGGTCCAGCTTGTCCTGCAGGTCGGGGTCTTCGAAGTCCTCCAGGTCCAGCTGCGCCGCATGCTCCATCAGGCGGATGCTGGTGGCGTTGGTGAACAGCTCCGACAACAGCGCATCGGCGTAGCTCACCAGCCGTCCCAGCAGGTCGGACACGATGGCCAGGCCGAATTCCAGCGCCAGCAGGCCCAGCAGGGTGTCGAGCTGGCCACCGCGCCAGGCTTCGCCCAGCGAGCCGAAGTCCAGCCCCAGCCCGACCAGGCCGATGGCCTCGTCGATGATCAGCTTGCCGATGTACAGCGTGGCCACCGGCATGAGCGCGCGCACCCCCCGCAGGCCCAGGCTGGCGAGGGTCAGCGTGCGGCTGGTCTGCCAGATCTGGCGCAGGAAGGGCGCCAGGTTGCGCATCGCATCGAAGCGTTCGCGCAGGTTGGGTTGGCCGGCGCGCCGCGCGGGCGCATGCGAGGAAGGGGACGCCATGCGGGGATTGTGCCTGCTATCCCCGTCGTCGTCAGTGAACGCCTCGCGCCGCCGATTCCCGAGCCGGCGTCATCGCGCGTGGAGGCTTCAACGCAGCGCCAGGGCCGCCAGCGGTTGCACGGACACGGGCTGTCCGGCGTCCACGCGTTCGCCGCCCCGCACGATCAGGCGGTCGCCGGCGCGCACGTCGCCGCTGATTTCGACCAGTCCGTCCACGGTGGCGCCGGTCTTCACCGCCAGCCGTTCGGCCTTGCCGGCATTGTCCACGCGCAGCACGAAGTCGCCTTCGCGGCGCAGGATCACCGCATCGCGCGGCACGGCCACGACGCTGCGGGGCTCGGCGCTGGGCAGTCCCACTTCCACGGCCGTGCCGACCGGTGCCTGCGCACCGCCCAGGGCGATGCGCAGTTCCAGCTGTCGCGAGGCCTCGTCGCCCACCGGCACCAGCGCGCTGACGGGGTAGTCGCGCTCGCCGTCGGCGCTGCGCACGCGTACCGCCGTGCCCGGGCCCAGGTGACGTGCCAGTTCCACCGGCGCGCGCACGCGCACCTCGGGCGCGGCGGTGTCCACCAGCCGCGCCACCGATGCGCCGGTCACCAGGTACTCGCCGCGCTGGGTGTGGCGTTCGGCCACCACGCCGTCGAACGGCGCACGCACCACCATCTGGGTGCGCTGGTGCCGGATCTGGGCCAGCTGGGCCTGCGCGCGGGCATGGTCCTGCGCCAGCATGTCGCGCTCGGCCCGCAACTGCTCGTACTGCGAACGCGCGATGTTCTGCTGGGCCGCCAGCTGCGCATAGCGTTGCTCCTGGCGCACGGCCAGATCCAGCTGGGCCCGGATGCGGGCCAGCTCCGCCTCGCTCTCGCGAGCGCGCAGGCGCAGCGCCGTGTCGTCCAGCACCGCCAGCGCCTGTCCGGCGCGTACGCGCTGCCCGACCTCGGCCACCTGCAGCACGCGCCCTTCCAGTTCGCTCGCCACCCGCGCGTCGCGACGGCTGATGATGCTGCCGGGCGCCCAGTGGCGTGGCGCGAAGTCGGTACGCACCGCCGGGGCGACGCTGACAATGGCGGGCGGCGCTTCGGCGGCGGGGGCACTGGCATCGGCGTCCAGGCGGAGCAGGGGCAGGGCGAGGATGCCGGCCAGCGCGAGCGCGATGAGGGATTTGTGCAGCAGGGGCATGTCGTTCTCCGGAGCAGGGGTCAGGAAGCGGGGGGATGCAGCGGCGCGGCGTGCATCGACGGCACGGCGGCGGGGGCTGCGCGGCGGGTCGCCAGGCGCAGCAGCGCAGGCACCAGCACCACGGTGAACAGCAGGCTCAGCGCCACGCCGCCCACCGACACGGCGGCCAGGCCGCGATAGATCACCGCGCCGGGGCCGGGATTGATGGCCATCGGCAACGCGCCCAGCACGCCGGTGAGCGCCGCGATCAGGATCGGGCGCAGGCGCTGTTCCAGCGCCTGCTTCAGGGCCGTGTCCAGGGACGCGCCTTGCGCCTGCGCTTCGCGCGTCTGTGCGACCAGCAGGATGGCGTTGTTGATCACCATGCCCAGCAGCATGATGAAGCCGATCATGGACAGCAGGTCCAGCGTCTGCCCGGCCGCCAGGTCGAGCACGCGCAGGCCGGCCACGCCGCCCAGCACGGCCATCGGCAGCGTGGCCATGACGAAGGCGCTGTCGCGCAGCGAGCGGAACATCGCCGCCATCAGCATGAACAGCACCACCAGCGCCATGGCGAAGTTCATGCCCATGCTGCGCACCACTTCGCCCAGCCGGTCGGCGCTGCCGGAGACGCGGATGGCGGCATCCGCCGGCAGGCGGTCGCGCAGCGCCGGGACGATCTCGTCGTCGACGATGTCCAGGGCCTCTTCCAGCGACATCGCCGCCGGGGGATCGACGGTGAGGGTGACCGTGCGGCGGCGGTCGATGCGGCGCAGCTGGTTGGGCGCCAGCACGGTGTCCACCTGCGCCAGCTCGGCCAGGCTCAGCACGCCGCCCTGCGGCGTGGCCAGGGGTGCGGCGCCCAGGCCGGCGATGTCGTCTTCGCTGCCGCTGCGCAGGATGATGGCCAGGCGGCGGTCGCCGTCGAAATGCTCGCCCAGCCACTGTCCGTCGCCCAGCGTGCGCACCACGGTGCCCAGTTCGGGTCGCCGCCAGCCTATTTCGGCCAGGCGCCGGTCGTCGGGATTGACGCGCAGTTCCGGCGTGCCGCCGTCGGCGCTGGGCCAGGCCTGCACATTCGCGCCGGCGAAGCGCTCGGCCAGCAGCTTGCGTCCGGACTCCGCCGCGCGGGCGAGCGCGTCGCCGTCGCCGTGCTGCAGGTGGATGGCGATGGCGCGCGCCGAACCCCCGAAGCTGCCGAACAGCTCGCCCTCGCTGGCGAAGGCGCGCGTGTCCGGGAAGCCGACGACGATCTCATCGCGCACGATGCGCTCCAGTTCGCCGATATCGGCCGGGTCCACCACGCGCGCGCCCAGCGTGCCGCCGCCCGGCCACAGGTTGAGGTACCAGTTGCTCAACTGCGGCCCCTTCTCTCCGTCCATGTAGGGCCGCATGCGTTCCAGCAGCACCGGTGCGATCTCGCGGTTCACGCGCTCCGGGCTCATGCCGGGCGGGAAGTTGAAGAACGCATCGACGGCGGCGCGCTTCACCGGCGGCAGGTAGTCGATCTGCGGCATCAGCAGCGCGGCGAGCAGGGCGGGCGCCAGCACGAGCGCGCCGACCCAGCCCCACTGGCGCGTCCGGCCCTCGGTGGTCTTCAGTGCCCAGTCGCTCAGGCGCGACCAGAACCGGTGCTGGCGTTCTTCGCCAGGCCGCGTGCGCAGCCAACTGCCGGCGGCGGCGGGCAACACGGTGACGGCGATCAGCAGCGAGATGCCGACGGCGATGGAAATGGTCAGGGCGAGATCGGCGAACAGCTGGCCTTCCACGTCCTCCATGAAGATCACCGGCAGGAACACCGCCACCGTCGTCAGGGTGGAGGCGACCAGTGCGCCACCGACCTGGCGCGTGCCCTCCAGCGCGGCGCGCGCGGGTGGCAGGCCTTGCTCGCGCAGGCGCACGATGTTCTCGGCCACCACCACCGCCGCATCCATCACCATGCCCACCGCGAACGCCAGTCCGGCCAGCGAGATGACGTTGAGGCTGCGCCCGGTCAGCTGCAGCACGATGAACGTCGCCAGCAGCGAAATGGGAATGGCGCAGGCGATCAGCGCGGTGGCGCGCACGTCGCGCAGGAACCACCACAGGCAGCCCACGGCCAGCAGCACGCCGACGGTGAGGCTGCCGGACAGCAGGCCCAGTGCGCGGTTGATGAAGACCGAGGCATCGAAGCTCTGGGCGATGTCCAGGCCCCGCGGCCGGAGTTCCTGCTCGCGCACCTCGGCGACGACCTGCTTGACCTGGTCCAGCGTGTTCAGGACGTTGGCGCCGCTCTCGCGCAGGATGCGCAGGCCGATGGCGGGATTGCCGTTCTGGTAGGCGAAGAAGCGCTGCTCGGGCCGCTTGACCTGGACGCTGGCGACATCGGCCAGGCGCACCGGGCGGCCGTCGCGCCAGGCCAGGATCAGCTCGCCCAGTGCCTCGGGCGAATAGCGCCCGGCGAAGCGCAGCACGTATTCGCGGCGGCCGGCTTCGACCACGCCCCCGGACACATCGGTGGCGCGCGCGGCCACGGCGGCCACCTCGGGGATCTGGATGCCGAGCGCCGCGGCGCGCGCCAGGTCCAGGGTGATGGTCAGCTCCTCTTCCGCGCCGCCATTGATGTCCACGCCGGCCACGCCGTCGACCGAGGTCAACCGCGGCACGATGCGGTCCTCGATGAACTGCCGGTAATCCAGGATGTCGCCACGCGTGCCGGGCAGCTTCTGCACGAAGAAGTAGGTCAGCGAATTGTTGGCGTTGTCCGCGCCGGCCTGCACCACCGGCGGCGTGGCGTCGCGGGGCAGCGGCTGCAGACGGTTCATCCGCGACAGCACTTCCACCAGCATGGCGTCCATGTCGCTGCCCACGGCGAAGGTCAGGTTGATGGAGCTGTTGCCGGCATTGACGTTGGAGGCCATCTCCTCCAGCCCGGGCAGGCCCTGCATCACCGTCTCGATGGGCTCGACGATCTCCGACTCCATTTCCTGCGGCGAGGCGGCGCGCCAGCTGGTCTGGATGGACATCTGCGGGCGTTCGATGTCGGGGAACAGCTGCAGCGGCAGCTTGCCCAGGCTCATCAGGCCGAACGCGCAGACCATCGCCACGACGACCGCGACGGCGGCCGGATTGCGCAGGGAGGCTTCGGTGAGTTTCATCGTGCGGGTCCGCGGGGTGGTCGGCGGTGCGCACGATGCGCGCAGCGAACGCGGGCGTTATGGCCCGGAAGTCATGCGTGGCGCGGCGTTGCGGTGAGTGGTGGATGCGCTACGACGAGCCGAGTCTGGAGATTCCCGATTACGCTGGAGACGCACCAGATTCCTGCATCGTCATCCCGGCGAATGCCGCGATCCATTCCGCTCTTGCCATGGGTCGATGGAAAGAAGCGGAAGCCATAGCGGTCCCGGCGTTCGCCGGGATGACGGAATTGTCTCGATCGCACCCGGGGCAGCGTCTGTTCCGCAATGCCGCGGCTACAGCAACACCGCCAGCTTGTCGCGATGGCTGCGCGAGAGCTTCAGTTCCTGGCCGCAGTCCAGGCGCAGGAAGCTCTCGCCGTTGGTGTGCGGGCGCATCTCCACCACGCGGCGCGCGTTGACGATGGTGGAGCGGTGGATGCGCGGAAAGCGCTGCGGGTCCAGCTGCTTCTCCAGCTCGCGCATGGTGGCGCGCAGCACCAGGGTATTGCCGTTCGGCCCGTCGCCGTCGGTATGGATGCACATGTAGTCGCCGGCCGCGTCGATCCAGCGGATGCTGTGCAGGTCCACGCGCACGGTGCGGCCGCCGTCGCGCACCGCCAGCTTGTCCTCGCGCCGCAACAGGTCCAGCGCGTCGGGCTTGAGCGCTTCGTCCAGGTCCAGCAGCGGGCGGCCGCTGAGTTCGCCCAGCAGGCCGAGCAGGTGCGCACAATGGCCGCTGGCCTGGCGCTGGGCGCGTGCCTGGCGCACCCGCGCCAGCGCCTGCGCCAGGCGGGAGTCCTCCACCGGCTTGAGCAGGTAATCGGTGGCCGAGGCCTCGAACGCGCGGATCGCGTAGTGGTCGTAGGCGGTGACGAACACCACCAGCGGCATCTCGCTGGCGGGTATCGCCCGCAGGGTCTGGAAGCCGTCCATGCCCGGCATCTGCACGTCCAGGAACATCAGGTCGGGGCGGTGCTCGCGCAGTCCGCCGATGGCCGAAGCGCCATCGCCGTAGTAGCCCACGATCTGCACGTCGGCATGGGCGGCAAGCCGGATCTCCAGTCCGCGGCGGGCCAGCGGCTCATCGTCGACCACGATGGCGCGCAAGGGGGCGGAAACGGCGGTGTCCATGCGTCAGTCCCCCAGGGTCTGCGAGGTTTCGAACGGCAGGCGCAGCGTCACCTGGAGGCCGCGCTCGCGGTTGCACACACAGAAGCCGCCGGCATCACCGTACAGCACGTGCAGGCGTTCGCGCGTGTTGCGCAGGCCCACGCCCTTGCCGGGCGGCAGCTGGTCGCCTTCGATGGCGCCGCAGCCGGGACCGTCGTCGATCACGCGCAGCACCAGTTGCTCGCCGTCGCGTTCGGCTTCGATGCGCAGCAAGCCGCCGGCGACCTGCTTGGCGACGGCGTACTTGATGGCGTTCTCGACCAGGGGCTGCAGCAGCAGGCTGGGCAACAGGGCGCGCCAGCAGTCCTCGTCGATGGCGGTCTCGATGCGCAGGCGCTCGGCGAAGCGGATCTTCTCGATGTCCAGGTACAGCGTCAGCGCATCCAGTTCCTGGCGCAGGGTGACCCGTTGCATCGGGTCGTTGTCCAGCGAGTGGCGCAGGAACGAGGACAGGCTCTGCACCATGCGGTTGGCGGTGGCGTTGTCGCGGTCCAGGATCAGCGTGGAGATGGCGTTGAGCGTGTTGAACAGGAAGTGCGGGTTCAGCTGGTAGCGCAGCATCTTCAGCTGCGCCTGGTGGGCCATGCTGCGCGCGGCGAGCGCGCGCTCGGTCTCGCCCTGCAGCTGGCGGTAGTACTTGATCCCCATGTAGGCGCCCACCCACGCCAGCACCACGTAGATGTAGCCCAGCGAGTAGGCGATGAACTCCAGTCGGGTGGTCGGCCTGCAGGTCTCGCAGAAGTCGACCAGCGCTTCGCGGGTGACGAAATCGATGACCGCCGAACTGACCAGGATGGCCGGCACCATCACCGCCAGCAGCCGGCGCGGCGGCAGGCCCCAGCAGGCGCGCAGCAGGTAGCGCAGCCCCAGCGTGACCACGGCACCGGTCGTCGCCGCGGTCAGCGGCACCACCCAGTAGCCCGACGGTTTGCCGTGCGCGACGGCGTACAGGCAGCCCTGCGCGAAGTAGGCGCTCCAGCCGGCCAGGTGCAGCAGCCAGAAAGCCTGCTGGCGGGGCATGTCGAGCGGACGGGAGGCGGCGATGGCCATGGCGGACGGGGATGGGCGCAGGTGCCGCCATGCTAAGCCCATGCGGCGGCGCGTGCCGCACGGTTCGACGGCCCCTGCGCACGCTTGGGCGCAGGCGGCCCGTCGTCAGTGCAGCGGACCGGGCGGTTCGCCGTCGCCGCCGGATTGCAGGGCCACCGGCAGGTGCCAGCCGAAGGTGATCGCGGCCATGCGCAAGCCGAAGCAGACCAGGGCGCCCGCCAGCGCGCAGGGCAACGGCGGCAACTGCAGCCAGTGGCCCAGGGCGACGATCAGGGCGCCGGCCAGTGCGGCCACGGCGTACAGGTCGGCGCGCAGCACCAGCGGCACCTGCGCCAGCAGCACGTCGCGGGCGATGCCCCCGCCGATGCCCGTCAGCATGCCCATCGCGGCCGCCATCGGCGGCGCGATGCCGTACTCCAGGGCTTTCTGCGTGCCGGCGACCGCGAACAGGGCCAGGCCCATCGCATCGAACAGGCGCACCGGGTGGTGCAGTTTTTCGATCAACGCTGCGCGGAAGAACGTCACCACCCCGGCGGCCAGCGAGGTGACCGGATAGCGCCAGTCGCTGAGCGCCGCCGGCGGGGTGGCGCCGATCAGCAGGTCGCGGGTGATGCCGCCCGCCGTCGCCGCGGCGAACGACAGCACCAGCACGCCGAAGAGGTCCAGCCGGCGCCGCACGCCCAGCATGGCGCCGCTGAGCGCGAACACGAACGTGCCGACCAGGTCGAGGATGAGGACCAGGGTTTCCATGGCCCCCATTGTGCCGCCTGGCGGCGTGCCGGGTCAGGGCAGGATGGGCTGCATGCCCACGCCCAGCCGGTTCCAGGCGTTGATCGCGGCCACCGCCATGGTCAGTTCGGCGATGCCGGACTCATCGAAGTGTTCCTTCAGCGCTTCGTAGGTTGCGTCGGCGGGGGCGCCCGAGGGCAGGGTGGTCAGCTGTTCCGCCCAGGCCAGCGCGGCGCCTTCGCGGGCATCGAAGAAACGGCTGTCGCGCCAGCCGGCCAGCGTATCCAGCTTGCGGGGTTCCACGCCCGCCTTGCGCAGGGCGCCGCCGTGCATGTCCATGCAATAGGCGCAGCCGTTGATCTGGGAGACGCGCAGGAACACCAGTTCCAGGAATTCCTTGCCCAGCGCACCGTTGTGCAGGGCGGTGCTGGCGGCATACAGGCCGCGGAAGGCTTCGGGGACGTGCTTGGGGTAGTCGACGCGATGGAACTTCTGGCTCATGGCAGGGCTTCCGTGGCGGCCACCATGGCCGCCTTCACTACCAGGACGCGCCACCGTCCTTCGCCGTGACAGCCGTGCCCAACTTGTCGGGATTGGCGACGGTGAAGATATCGCTGATGCGCTCGCCATCGCTCACCGCCACCATCACCGCGACCAGCACGCCATCGCGATAGCGCAGGATGGCCGGCTCGCCGTTCACCGTGCCCATGCGCCAGTCGATGGCAGGATCCTGTCGCCGATAGGCGGCCCAGAACAACCGTGCAATGCGGAGGGCACCCAGCAGCGGACGGATGACCGCCACGGCCTTGCCGCCGCCGTCGGAAACCAGTTGCGCGTCCTCGCGCAGCAGGGCGGTGATGGCGGTCTGGTCGCCGCGGCGGGCGGCCTGCATGAAGCGCTCCAGCAGGCGACGATGGTTCTCGCGGGGAACATCGAAGCGCGGCCTGCCCGCCTGCACGCGTTCGCGCGCGCGGTGGACCATCTGCCGGCAGTTCGCCTCGCTCTGGCCCAGCAGGGGCGCGATCTGCGCGTAGTCGTAATCGAAGGCCTCCTTCAGCAGGAAGGCCGCGCGTTCCTCCGGTCCCAACCGTTCCAGCACGGCCAGGAAGGCCAGCGAAACCTGTTCGGTCACTTCGGCCGACTGCTCCGGCGAGGGCGATTCGTCGATCTCCGACGGCGGCGGCAGCCATGGCCCGGTGTAGTGCTCGCGCTGCACGCGGGCGGCGCGCAGGCGGTCGATGCCCAGGCGGGTGGCGGCGGTGACCAGCCAGGCTTCGGGGTCGCGGATGCCCGTCCTGTCGGCCTGCTGCCAGCGCAGCCAGGTGTCCTGGACCACGTCCTCGGCGTCGCTGCGGCTGCCCAGCAGGCGGTAGGACAGCCCGAACAGGCGGGAGCGGTGGCTTTCGAAGGTGTTTTCGGCGTTCATGCGACCAAAGACGGGCGAGGGTGCCCGCCCGTGACACCGGGGCGGGCGGTTACTTTGGCCTAAAATGGGCGCCTCCGCCCGCTACCCCACCGGCAGCCGCCCGTCGCTCCATGACCTCGATCAAGCAAGAAGACCTCATCCAGTCCATCGCCGATGCCCTGCAGTACATCAGCTACTACCACCCGGTGGACTACATCAAGCACCTCGCCGCCGCCTACGAACGCGAGGCGTCGCCGGCCGCGAAGGACGCCATCGCCCAGATCCTGATCAATTCGCGCATGTGCGCCGAGGGCCACCGCCCGATCTGCCAGGACACCGGCATCGTCACCGTGTTCCTCGAGATCGGCATGGACGTGCGCTGGGACGACGCCACGATGGGCGTGGAGGACATGGTCCACGAGGGCGTGCGCCGCGCCTACAACCATCCGGACAACAAGCTGCGCGCCAGCGTGCTGGCCGACCCGGCCGGCAAGCGCACCAACACCAAGGACAACACGCCGGGCGTGGTCAACGTGAAGGTGGTGCCGGGCAACACGGTCGAGGTGATCGTCGCCGCCAAGGGCGGCGGTTCCGAAGCGAAGTCGAAGTTCGCCATGCTCAACCCGTCCGACTCCATCGTCGACTGGGTGCTGAAGACCGTGCCGACCATGGGCGCCGGCTGGTGCCCGCCGGGCATGCTGGGCATCGGCATCGGCGGTACCGCCGAAAAGGCGATGCTGCTGGCGAAGGAGTCGCTGATGGAGCCGATCGACATCACCGACCTGCAGGCACGTGGCCCGTCCAACCGCGCCGAAGAACTGCGGCTGGAGCTGTACGAGAAGGTCAACGCGCTGGGCATCGGCGCACAGGGCCTGGGTGGCCTGACCACCGTGCTGGACATCAAGGTCAAGGATTACCCGACCCATGCGGCCAACCTGCCGGTGGCGATGATCCCGAACTGCGCGGCCACCCGCCACGCGCACTTCACCCTCGACGGCAGCGGCCCGGTCATGCTGGACCCGCCGTCGCTGGAAGACTGGCCGCAGCTGACCTACGACGCCTCCAAGGGCCGTCGCGTGAACCTCGACACGCTGACCCGCGAGGACGTGGCCAGCTGGAAGCCGGGCGAAGTGCTGCTGCTCAACGGCAAGCTGCTGACGGGCCGCGACGCCGCGCACAAGCGCATGGTCGACATGCTCAACAAGGGCGAGGCCCTGCCGGTGGACTTGAAGGGCCGCTTCATCTACTACGTGGGCCCGGTCGATCCGGTGCGCGATGAGGTCGTCGGCCCCGCCGGCCCGACCACCGCCACCCGCATGGACAAGTTCACCGAGCAGGTGCTGGCGCAGACCGGCCTGCTGGGCATGGTCGGCAAGGCCGAGCGCGGCCCGGCGGCGATCGAGGCCATCAGGAAGCACCAGTCGGCCTATCTGATGGCGGTGGGCGGCGCGGCGTACCTGGTCTCGAAGGCGATCAAGGCGGCCAAGGTCGTCGGCTTCGCCGACCTGGGCATGGAGGCCATCTACGAGTTCACCGTGCAGGACATGCCGGTGACGGTGGCCGTCGATTCGCAGGGGACCTCGGTGCACCAGACCGGCCCGAAGGAATGGCAGGCGCGGATCGGGAAGATTCCGGTGGTGGTGGCCTGATCGGATGCCCACCGCCGCGCCACGGATCCATGCCGATTTCAATGGTCTGGTGCGTGGACCGGTGGACGGTCGCGTCTCGGTTGTGCTCGATACTTTCGGTTCGGCGAGAGACCTGTCGAACGCGGGAATCGTGCTTGAGGAGGGTCTCGCGTTGGTGGCCTACGATGAATCGGATGCCATCGAAGATCTCGAAATCCATGGCACTGCCCGCTACGACCGTTCTCGCCGTGGGTGGGTGGTCGAATCCGACGAGCGAGGCGTGATGCATGTGCCGGCTGTCGATCGCAGCCGTATCGATCCCGGCTTCCACTGCGTCCGGTGCGCTCACGCTTTGGATGGGCTGGACGCCTTCCTGCGTGCCGGCGCCTGTCCGCAGTGCGGTACGCCGGTACAGGCCTCTGTGGCCGCCCCCGGATCCAACACCTGAATACCAGCAGGCGACCCGCATGACGACGACGTTGTACTACTCCCGCAGCACCGCCAGCCTGGTCGTCCACTGGCTGCTGATCGAACTGGACATCCCGCACGCGTTGCGGGAACTGGATTTCGACAGGCGCGACCAGAAATCCGAGGACTACCTGAAGCTCAACCCTGCCGGCGTGGTGCCCACGCTGGTGATGGACGGGCAGGTGGTCACCGAGACCGCGGCCATCCTGATGCACCTGGCCGATACCCGTCCCCGCGCCGAGCTGGCGCCTGCGGTGGCGACCACCCAGCGCGCGCAGTACTACCGCTGGATGCTGTTCTGCGCCAACACGCTGATGCCTGCCTACCGCGCGTGGTTCTATGCCGACGAGATCGCGGGCCCGGAGAACGCCGAGGCCAGCCGGCTGCACGCACGACTCAAGCTGGAACGCGCGTGGCAGCAGGTCGCCGACCATCTGGAGGCGCACGGCCCCTACCTGCTGGGCGCGCAGCGCTGCGCCGCCGACTTCCTGCTGACCATGCTGATGCGCTGGTCGCGCAACATGCCCAGGCCGACCGACAGCTGGCCGGTGTTGCATGCCCACGCGCAGCGCATGAAGGCGCTGCCGAGCTTCAAGGAAGTCTATGCCCGCGAGGGGCTGACGGACTGGACGTGACGATCGCCGGGCCCAATGCAGGAGCGACGCAAGTCGCGACCGCGGATCCTGAAATGGCGTGAAACCAAGGTCATGCGCATTTCGCCTGCAAAATGCATCGCTTGGAGCAGTGTTCCTGCCCGTCTTGGCATGCGGTCGCGACTCACGTCGCTCCTACAACAGCCAGTACCGGTCACTCAGTCCACGTATTCGTCGAACTTCCTGCCGCCCTGGAACGGCATCAGGTGCTGGCGCAGGATGCCGCGCGGCACCGTTTCCAGCTTCATCACGCCATATTCCCCTGGCCAGTCTTCCTGCTTCGGCGGCAGCTTGAAGGTGCCCATCAGCATGTCCACCAGCGGCAGGTGGATGGCGTAGTTCACGTCCAGGTAGTCCTTGTGCCGCGCGTGGTGCCAGTGGTGGTAGCGCGGCAGCACCAGCAGGTATTCCAGCCAGCCGAAGCGGATGCCGAGGTTGGCATGCGCCAGCACGGCCTGCAGCCCGACCAGGATCACGTAGGCGTTCACCGCCGGCGTGGAGAAGCCCAGCACCAGCAGCGGCAGCAGCACCGCGCTGCGGGTCAGCACGATCTCCACGATATGGATGCGCGAACCCGCCAGCCAGTCCATTTCGCGGCTGGAGTGGTGCACGGCGTGGAAGCGCCAGAGCCAGGGGATGTTGTGGTACGCGCGGTGCAGCAGCGCCTGCGCCAGGTCGGCCACGAACACGGCGATCAGGAACTGCGCCCACACCGGCAGCGACTGGATCGCGTCCTTCAGGGCCGGGAAGGCGGCCAGCCCCGCGATGGTGGACGTGGATGCGGTCACCAGGATCAGGATGAACTGCACCAGCACGTGGCTCATGAAGAAGTACGCCACGTCCGTGCGCCACCCCGGCCGCAGCGGCGAGATGCGGCGCTTGCCCAGGTAGTGCTCCAGCGGCACGAACACCAGGGCCGAGAAGAACAGCGAGATGACGAACCAGTCCAGGCCCAGCGAGTACGGGGTCTTGCCGATGGCGTCGAACTGCACGTTGGTGCCGCCCGACAGCACAGCCAGGGTCGCGCTGCCCACGCCGACCAGCGCGATGCGCTTGTTGCGGTCGCGCAGGATGGCCCAGGTGCCCATGGCGAACGCCGCCGCCAGCCCCACCAGCAACAGGTGGCGGGCGAACTGCTCGTTGTACGCCGCGCGGAACTCCTTGCTGGTCAGCAGTTCCGGGAAATGGAAACAGGCCACCGCCATCAGGCTGAGCAGGCCCAGCATGGCGGAGGCATAGGCGAAGAACGAACGGCGCGGGCGCGGCATGGGGGGCATCCTTGGCAGGCGGTACGGGTCCTGCGCCCGATCTTACGTCAGACGATGCGGTTTCCGGCCGCGTCCACCACCGGCTCGCCGTCTTCCTTGCGGAAGGCGCCGCGCTGCGGCTGAGGCAGGATGTCCAGCACCGTTTCCGATGGGCGGCAGAGCTTCGTGCCCAGGGCGGTGACCACGATGGGGCGGTTGATCAGCACCGGATGGGCCACCATGGCCTCGACGAGGGTCGCGTCGTCGGCGTCGGCCAGGCCCAGTTCCGCGTAGCGCGGTTCCTTCGTGCGCACCACCTCGCGCACGGGCACGCCTATGGCCGCGATCAACGCCAGCAGCGTGGCGCGGTCGGGCGGCGTGCGCAGGTATTCGACGACGTGCGGCTCGATGCCGGCATTGCGGATCAGCCCCAGCGTGTTGCGCGAGGTGCCGCAGGCGGGGTTGTGGTAGATCGTCACCTCGTCCATCAGTACCAGTCCAGCAGCGATATGCCCAGGCCCAGGTAGGTGGCCTTGTGGTTGTAGTCGATCAGGCTTTCGCCGTAGCCATGGAACAGCTGCACGTGGCCACGGAAGGTGCGGTTGATCGGGAAGCCGTAGTCCACCTGCAGCGCGCCGTGCGAATCCTCGCCGCCGCGCAACGAGTGGCGTCCCAGCACGGTGAAGACGTGGCCGTCGCGTGCGTAGGTCAGCATGGCGTCGCCACGGCCGATGTAATCCTCGATGTCCGGGTTGTCGTCGTCGTTGCCGTCGGGCACGCGGTACCAGGGCCGCACCACGAAGGCCCAGTTCTCACGGTCCAGGCCGATGGTGGCGATGACCCGGTTCCAGCTGCGCGAGAGCGGGTCTCCGCGGCCGTTGGACTGGTGGTTGATGCCGATGCCGGCCATGCGGCCCTTCCAGCCGGCGATGCTGTAGTTGTTGCGGAACACCAGCATCACTTCCGGCTCGTAGTTGGTCTCGCGGAAGGGGCGCGACTCCTCGCCGTTGTAGACCTGCCAGCGCGAGCTCTGGGTGTACGCGCCCCAGATGTCGCCGTTGTCGCCGAACAGGTTCTCGGCGAACTTGGTCTTGAAGCTGAGCTGGAACTTGGCCTCGATGTCCTGCAACGCCTGCGGCTCGGTCACCGTGTTGTCGGGATTCGGGGACGAGGGCGTTTCGTTGACCCGGCTGGTCCAGAACGCCGGCAGCAGGTACAGCGGCTTGTAGCCGCGCAGCTGGAACACGCCCAGCTTGGAGTCCTTGGCCAGTTCCCAGCGGCTGTCCAGCAGGGAGCCGCGGCCGGCATTGGCGATCAGGCCGGCATCGCCCGGATCGTCGGCACGGAACCAGGCTCCCAGCCGGCGGCGGGTGCGCTCGCTCATGGCCAGTTCCTGGTCCTGCGCCTCGGCGGCGGCGCGCGCCTCGGCCCGCGCCCTGGCGCGCGCGGCCGCTTCGGCCTCTTTCGCCGCCGTCGCTTCCTCGTCGGCGCGCCGGGTGTCGGCGGCGGTGCGGCCCAGCGCAGCGTCGTAACAGGCCAGGCGGGCGGCATCGTTCTCCAGCGAGAAGCAGGCCTCGGCGGGCGTGGCGGTCGGCGCGCCTTCCTGGGCGTGGGCGCTCAGTCCGTATGTAACTCCAATTACCAGCGGAAGCAGTCGGATGCGATGCGTCATGCGGGGTCGCTCGGTGGGGGCGCCGCCATTCTGCCAGCCGGCGCGCGAAGATCAGAAGATCCAGGCGAAGACGAACAGGCCCAGCATCGCAAAGGCCAGTCCCAGCTTCAGCACCACGCCCAGCACGATGCCCAGCCACGTGCCCAGCCCGACCGTGGTGGCCTGGCGGAGCTCGCGGCCATGCCACAGTTCGCCCAGCAGCGCGCCGACGAAGGGGCCGGCCAACAGGCCGATGGGCATGAAGAACAGGCCGGCGAACGTGCCGATCACCGTGCCCAGCAACGCCTTGCGGCTGGCGCCCACGCGCTGCGCGCCGATGGCCGTGGAAACGATGTCCACCACGAAGGAAAGCGCCGTCAGCACGCCCAGCACCACCAGCGTGACCCAGCCGATCTGCTGGAAGTCGCCCGCCCAGGCGGCCAGCAGCATGCCCGCGAACACCAGCGGCAGGCCGGGCAGGGCGGGCAGCAGCACGCCGGCGATGCCGACCAGGATCAGCACGATGGCCATGGCGTAATACAGGAACTGGATGTCCAATCAATTCTCCTACGGAATCAAGGGGTTGCCGGGGGCTTGACTTTATCGTCGAGGCGTTTGCATTTTCACAAATGCCGGGTTACTGTGCGGCCGCTGCCGTTGCCAAGGTCACCGTGAATCGTGGCCTGATGGGGTAGATCCATGATCCGCTACATCCTTGTACCTCGCTTCCTCCTTGCAACCAGCCGCCCAGCAGGCGTATCCACCACCCGTTTCAAGGAGCAAGTAGATGTCTGATCGTGAAACCGGAACCGTGAAATGGTTCAACGATGCCAAGGGCTTCGGCTTCATCAGCCGCGAAAATGGTGAAGACGTGTTCGTGCATTTCCGTGCCATCCAGACCCAGGGCTTCAAGAGCCTCAAGGAAGGCCAGAAGGTCACCTTCACCGTCGTGCAGGGCCAGAAGGGCCTGCAGGCCGATGCGGTGCAGCCGGTCTGACCTGGCCCATCGAACCGCGCATCCGCGCGGGCTCCACAAAAAAGCCCGGCATGCGCCGGGCTTTTTCTTTTCCGGTGGCCGGGAGTCAGCGGATGACCACGCGGCCGTTCTGGATGCGCACATAGGTGTTCTCGCGTACGCCGCCCAGATCGTGCTGGTTGATCGTCACGCGGCGGCCGTCGTCCATGCGCACGGTGATGTTGTAGGTATCGCCGGTGGTCCGGTTCTGGATGGCGTTGCCGGCTGCCGCACCGGCGACCGCACCGGCCACGGTGGCGACGTTCTTGTTGCCCTCGCTGCCGCCGGTGCGATCGGAGATCTGGCGCCCGGCGACCGCGCCGACGATGCCGCCCAGCACCGCGCCGGTGGCCGAGGGCGCGCTGCGGCCCGACGGGACCACGTCGATGCGCTCGACGATGCCGCAGTCGGCGCAGTAACGGTTGGCCGGCGCGCTGTTGTAGCCGCCGCCATAGCCGCTGGAGTAGCCCGGCGAGGTGCTGGCGCAGCCTGCGAGGGCGAGGGTGGCGGTCAGGCCGATGGCGATCAGACGCATGTTCATGGAAGCCTCCTGAGGGTGGGGCGGCCGACACGGCGCGGTCCCTTCACCGGCATGCTCCACACGCACGCGTGAACATCATGACAATCGGGCCGCTTGTGCGGCCCGGATGTCAGGTGCGATTCAGACGTGCGCCACGCCTCAGCCGCGGAAGTCCTGGTGGCAGGCCTTGCAGTCCGTGCCCACCTTCTCCACCAGCGCGCCGGCGGCGGCGCAGTCGGTGGGCGGCGCGTTCAACGCGGCATCCAGGTCGGCGCGGAACTGGCTGGTATGCGTCTGGAAGCGGGCGTCGTCGGCGATGCCGGGGAAGGCCATCTCCAGATCGTTCGCCATGGCGCGCAGCGTGCGCACGTGCGGGATGGTGTCGGTGGCGGCGCAGCGGTTCTGCTTCACCTTGTCGGCCAGTTGGCCCGAATGCTTGGCCATCACCTGCATCACGCTGTCCGGGAACGGGTCCTGCCGCGCCTGCAGCGCGCGCATCGCCATCACGGTGCAGATGGCGCCCACCACCAGGCCGATCAGGAACAGGAACAGGTAACGCGACGCGGCGGAAGGCTTCTTGATCTCGGGCTGGCTGGCCATGCGGCGGGCTCCTTGTGGATGACGCGGCGATGGTACGACGGCCGTCACGGTTTGCGCCACGGCTTACACTGGTGACATGAAGAAAGAACTCAGGGACCGGTTCGCCGGCATCGACCGACTGTACGGCGTGGGCACGGTGGAACGGCACGCGGCGGCGCGCGTGGCCGTGGTGGGCATGGGCGGCGTGGGCTCGTGGGTGGTGGAAGCCCTGGCGCGCTCGGGCGTGGGTCATCTCACTCTTATCGACGCCGACGACATCTGCGTGTCCAACACCAACCGGCAGTTGCCCGCGCTGGACGGCCAGTACGGGCGCAACAAGGCCGAGGCGATGGCCGAGCGTTGCCGAGCGATCAATCCGCTGGTGGAGGTGGACGCCATCCCGCAGTTCCTGACGGCCTCCAACATGGCCGACCTGCTGGATCGCGGTTTCGACCTGGTGCTCGATGCCTGCGACAGCTTCCGGGTGAAGGTGGAGATGATCGCGTGGTGCCGGCGCCGCAAGCTGCCCATCGTCGTCTCCGGCTCGGCCGGTGGACGCACCGACCCCACCCAGATCCGGCTGCGCGATCTCTCCCGCACCGAACACGACGCGCTGCTGGCCCTGGTGCGCAAGAAGCTGCGCGCCGAGTTCAATTTCCCCAGGAACAAGGACCGCTACTTCGGCGTGCAGGCCGTCTATTCGCTGGAGAACGTCAAGTATCCGCAGGCCAATGGCACCGTCTGCGGCCTGCGCCCGCAGCTGGGCGCGGATGCGGCGCTGAAACTGGACTGCGGCGTGGGGCTGGGGGCGGCCACCCACATCACCGGTGCGTTCGCCTTCGCCATGGTGGGCAGGGCGCTGGAACTGCTGGCGAAACCGCGCAAGGCGGCCGCCGCCGGCGCCTGACGGGGCCGGCTGGCTCGTCCCGGCGCACGCACGCGACGTTCTGGCGCATGCCGTCTGTGCACGGTGGTCGCGCGGCGGGATAGTGCCCGCCCCTCCCGGAGCGTGCCACCCGCATGTCCACCCGTCTCCTGCTGATGTTGGCCGGTCTGCTGCCGTTCGCTGCGACGGCCCAGGCCTGTCCCGCCATTCCCGACACCATGCAGGCCGCGCGCATCCACGCCGCAGGGGGACCGGACGCGTTGCGCGTGGAGCGCGTGGCGGTACCCGTCCCGGCGGCAGGCGAGGTGCTGGTGCGCGTGCACTATGCGAGCGTCAATCCTGTCGACTGGAAACTGCAGGAAGCCGGTCGCCTGCCGTTTCCGGCGACACCGGGCGGTGACTTCGCCGGCGAGGTCGTGGCGGTGGGCCCGGGCGTGACCGCCTTCGCGTGCGGTGACCGCGTCGCCGGCATCGTTGATCCGCGCGAACGTTCCGGCAGCTATGCCGGCTACGTGTCCGCACAGGTCACGGCCCTCGTGCCTGCGCCCGCTGCGTTCACCCTGCAGGAAGCCGCGGCTTACCCGACGGTGGCCGTCGCGGCGTGGCGCTATCTGGTGGGAGCGGCCGGTGTCCGGTCCGGAGACCGGGTGCTGGTGCACGGCGGTGCGGGCGGGGTCGGATCAATGGTCGTGCAACTGGCGAAAGCGCGCGGCGCCCATGTGACCGCTACCGCGTCCGCGCGCAACCACGACTACCTGCGTGGACTGGGCGCCGATGCGGTCATCGACTACCGCAGTGTCCGTTTCGAGGACGTGGTGCATGACATGGACATCGTCATCGACACGGTGGGAGGCGACACGCTGGCGCGTTCGCCGGCCGTGCTGCGCGACGGCGGACGTCTGGTCACGCTGGTCGGGCAGGTGCCCGCCGCGCTGTGTGCACCTGGCCGCATCCTCTGTCCTCCGGCGCCCGCGTGGGACGTGCAGGCCGGACTTGCGGAGGTGGCGCCGCTGATCGCGGACGGTCGGCTGCGTGTCCACATCGACGGACTCTATCCGTTGTCGCAGATCGTCCAGGCGCAGCAGCACAATCGCGCCGGCGCGACCCGCGGCAAGGTGGTCGTCGCGGTGGCGGCGGACAATGTGGACCACGCCAGCGGCGATGGCGTGGCCGCCGTCCGCGTGCCGCTGCAGGCGTATCTGGACGGACACGCAACCGGCCAGCGCCGCCACTTCGAGCGGGCCTTCGCGGAAGATGCGGTGCTGGTGGGCGTGAAGGACGGGCGCTACCGCCAGTGGCCCGCGCGCGAGTACACCGACGTCTCTTCCAGCAGTCATGTGCCGGCGGACGAGGCGCTACGCAAGCGCCGTATCCGGCAGATCACCGTGACCGGCGACGTCGCGACTGCGGTGATCGAACTGGACTATCCCGACATGAAGGCGCTGGACCACATGACGCTGCTGCGTCGCGACGACGCATGGCGCATCGTGGTCAAGGCCTACCACGCATGGACTCCCGGATCGGCCGAGGGCGCGGCCGCGCGCTGAGCGTCAGCTGGCGGAGGGCAGCGCGAACAGCCGTTCGGCGTTGCGCGTGGTCGCAGCCGCGATGTCCTCCGGCGCCGCTCCGCGCAGGTCCGCGATGACATCGCGCACCACCGGCAGGCGGGCGGGTTCGTTGCGCTGTCCGCGGATGCCGGCGTCGGGCTGGTCGGGCGCGTCGGTTTCCAGCAGCAGGTAATCCAGCGGCATCGTGCGGACGAGGGCGCGCAGGCGGTTGGCGCGCTCGTAGGTCACCGGTCCCCCCAGCCCGATCAGGAATCCCAGCTGCCACAGCTGGCGCGCCTGCTCCGGGCTGCCGGAGAAGCTGTGCACCACGCCGCGCAGGCGGCCGACGCGCCTGACCGATGCGATCACGGCGTCCACCGCGCGCCGCGCATGCACGATCAGCGGCAGGTCGAACTCGCGCGCCAGCTGCAGTTGGCCCTCGAAGTAGCGGCGCTGTTCGTCCGCGTCCAGGCCCTGGACGAAGAAATCCAGCCCGCATTCGCCGACCGCCAGCGGCCGCTCCCGCGCGATCCATGCGCGCAACTGGTCCAGGTGCGGGGGGCGGTGTTCGGCCAGGTACATGGGATGCAGCCCGTAAGCCGGGAACAGGCCCGCGTCCTGCGCGCACACCTCGCGCAGCTTCGGCCAGCCGGAGGCGGCCACGGCCGGCACCACCTGCCGGGTTACGCCGGCGGCGCGTGCCCGTGCCAGCGCCGCCTCGCGGTCGTGGTCGAACTCGGGCGCGTCGAAGTGGCTGTGGCTGTCGACCAGCATCACGTCAGCGACGGGTGTCCGGGGCCTGCAGCGAGGACGGCGGATCCTTGCGGCGTTTCCAGTTGGCCAGCAGCAGGGTGCCCAGGCCGAACAGGATCTCGTCCACGAACGGGACCGGATCGGGCAGGAACAGGGTCACCACGAACAGCGCGGCGGTGATCTTGAACAGGGTGGGGTAGCGCAGCTTGCGCGCCCAGTCGAGGAGGGGCAGGAGAACAGGATTGGGCATGGCGCAGGCACTCGACCGCGATGGGATGGGCATCACGCTAACATGATCGTTGTCTGACGGAATCGTTCATTTTCCGTTGGTTTTCGTGGCCTTACCCGGGTACTTGGTTCAGGTTCGCAGTGGTGCAATGATGACCAACGTGAATCGGGGACAGCCCGACTTGGAGGCAGCGATGAAGAGCAATAGCACTACGATCCTGGTCGCCGTCGGCGCGCTGCTGGTGGGCGGTGTGGCCACCGCAGCCTTCCTCAAGGGGGGCGACAAGAGCCCGGCCGCGCAGGACGGCCTGGTGACGGCCACCGAGGGCGCACTGGTCGCCGATGATGCCGCGGCCACCGACAATCAGCTGCCGGTCGGCACCCTGCAGTACGCCGAGGTGGTGAAGGCCGAGCCGATCACCAGTTCGGAGAAGCTCTATGCCACCGTCATCGGCACCGAGCCGGTGCGCGAGACCACCACCACCAGCACCCCGCGCGAAGTCTGCGAAGACGTGGTCGTGCAGGAGCGCCTGCCCGAGCGCGACGGCAATGCCGGCGGCACGGTCGCGGGTGCGGTGATCGGCGGCCTGCTGGGCAACCAGGTGGGCGGCGGCAGCGGCAAGAAGGCGGCCACCGTGGCCGGCGCCGTGGCCGGTGGCGTGATCGGCAACCAGGTGGACAAGCGCCACGTGGGCGGCAAGGTCGTCAACCGCACCGAGCGGCAGTGCCATACCGAGAACGCGACCTCCGAGTCCTCGCGCGTGACCGGTTACAACGTCACCTACCGCAACCCGGACGGCACCACCGGCACCATGCGCATGGACAGCAAGCCGGGCACCCGCATCGCCATGGGCACCACGGACAAGGTGATCGGCTATGACGTGACCTACCGGTTCGAGGGCCAGGAGAAGACCATCCGCCTGGACCAGAAGCCGGGCGAGCGCCTGCCGGTGATCGACGGCCAGGTGGTGACCCAGACCGCCGCCATCGACGCGCCCGGCAAGGGCTGACGCCCACGCCCTGCGAGGGCCTGCATTTCAACGTGGCACCCAGCAAAGGCCGGCGTTTCGCCGGCCTTTGCTTTGCGGACTGGCGCTTACCGGCGGCGAGGGGCACCGCATACAATGCGGTGAATACCCGACCGCCGGTTGAAACGCGATGGCCCTTAACCCGTACGACCTGTTCGATGTCCGTTCCCTGCTGAGCGAAGAGGAGCGCGCCGTCCAGGACGCCGTCGCCCGTTTCACCGACGAGCGCGTACGGCCGATCATCGGCGACGCCTTCGACCAGGGCCGTTTCCCCAGAGAGCTGGTGCCCGAGATCGCCGAACTCGGCCTGCTGGGCTCGTCGCTGCCGGAGAAGTACGGCTGCGCCGGCCTCAACGCCGTCAGCTACGGCCTGATCTGCCAGGAACTCGAGCGCGGCGACAGCGGCATCCGCAGCTTCGTCAGCGTGCAGTCCTCGCTGTGCATGTATCCCATCTACGCCTACGGCAGCGAAGAACAGCGCCAGCGCTGGCTGCCGGACATGGCCGCCGGCAAGGTGATCGGCTGCTTCGGCCTGACCGAGCCGCACGGTGGCTCCGACCCGGCCAACATGAAGACCCATGCGCGCCGCGATGGCGACGACTGGGTCATCAACGGCTCCAAGATGTGGATCAC
This sequence comes from Pseudoxanthomonas sp. F37, assembly GCF_022965755.1. Taxonomy (NCBI): domain Bacteria; kingdom Pseudomonadati; phylum Pseudomonadota; class Gammaproteobacteria; order Lysobacterales; family Lysobacteraceae; genus Pseudoxanthomonas; species Pseudoxanthomonas sp. F37. Next base: position 1,634,954 of record NZ_CP095187.1, read on the forward strand.
CAACGGCAACCTGGCCGACATCGCCATCGTGTGGGCGCAGACCGACGAGGGCATCCAGGGTTTCCTGCTCGAGAAGGGCATGGCCGGATTCACCGCGCAGGAGATCAAGCACAAGATGAGCCTGCGTGCGTCGGTCACCAGCGCGCTGTTCTTCGACAACGTGCGCGTGCCCGACAGTAGCCGCCTGCCCAACGTGAAGGGCCTGAAAGGCCCGCTGGGCTGCCTGACCCAGGCGCGCTACGGCATCACCTGGGGGCCGATCGGCGCGGCCATCGCCTGCCTGGACGAGGTGCTGGCCTACACCAAGGAACGCATCCTGTTCGACCGCCCGGTGGCCGCCACCCAGAGCGCGCAGATCAAGATGGCCGAGATGGCCCGCCGTATCACCCTGGCGCAGCTGCTCTCGTTGCAGCTGGGTCGCCTGAAGGACGCCGGCACCATGGCGCCGCAGCAGGTCTCGCTGGCGAAGTGGAACAACTGCCGCATGGCCATCGACATCGCGCGCGAATGCCGCGACCTGCTGGGCGGTGCGGGCATCACCACCGAGCATGCCGCCATCCGCCACGCGCTGAACCTGGAGTCGGTCATCACCTATGAGGGCACCGAAACCGTGCACCAGCTGGTGATCGGCCGCGAACTGACGGGCATCAACGCGTTCTGACGGGCCCGCTCCCGTAGCGGCGGCGCAGGTGCAGCGAAGTCGGGCCTCGCCGCTCGTCGTGTCCGGTTTTCTGGTGGGATGGTGTGGCGTCGATGGACCTTTCCGATCTCCAGCTCGAAACTCCGCGCCTGTTGCTGCGGCTGCCGCGGCGCGAGGACTACGAAGCCTGGGCGGCGTTCGGTGCCGATGAGGAAGCCACCCGTTTCATCGGCGGCCTGCAGGCCCGCTCGCCCGCGTGGCGGAGCCTGGCGGCCACGCTCGGCAGCTGGCACCTGCAGGGGTTCGGCATGTTCTCGGTGATCGAGAAGGCGACAGGCCGCTGGGTCGGCCGGGTGGGGCCTTGGCAGCCGGAAGACTGGCCGGGCACCGAGGTGGGCTGGAGCATCGCACGGGCAGCCTGGGGCCGCGGCTATGCGCCGGAAGCCGCCGCGGCCAGCATCGGCTGGGCGTTCGATCATCTTGGCTGGGACGAGGTGATCCATACCATCGATCCACAGAACGCCAACTCCAAGGCGGTGGCCGCCAAGCTGGGATCAGCCTACCTGCGGATGGACCGCCTGCCGGAACCGCACCATGAGAAGCCGGTGGAAGTCTGGGGCCAGACGCGCGCGCAATGGCAGGCACGCAGGGCCGCGCACCCGTGACCCCGTCCCCCGCGCTGCACGCAGGCCTGCATGACGCCTTGCCCGAGCTGGCGCGGACGTTCCGCGATGCGTGGTGGATCATCGGCAGCGCCGCAATGGCGCTCGCGGGCGTTCCGGGCATCGTGCCGCAGGACATCGACGTGTTGTGCAGCCGGGGCGATGCGCTCAGGCTGCGCGAGGCGTGGTCGGGCCATATCGATGGGCACTTCCAGCCGGCGGACGAAGCGCGCTTCCGTTCCCTCTTCGCGCGCTTCACGCACCTGGCGATGCCGCTCGAAGTCATGGGGGGCCTGGAGGTGATGACGGCCACCGGCTGGCAGGAACTCCGTGTGCACGACGACCTGCGCATCGATATCGCCGGCCACGCCGTGCGCATCCCGACGCTGGCCGACCAGCGCCGCATCCTGCTCGCGTTCGGCCGCGGCAAGGACCTGGCCAAGGCCGCCCGCATCGCCGTTCCGGAGCATCCGCATGTCGCCTGATCCCGTCACCGTCCATGGCATGTCCACCTCCGGCAACTGCCACAAGGTGCGCCTGCTGCTCGAACAACTCGGCCGGCCCTACACGTGGGTCGAGGTCGACAGCGCCAACGGCGGCACCCGCACGCCCGCCTACCTGGCGAAGAACCCGAACGGCAAGGTGCCGATGCTGGAGCGCGCCGATGGCGCCCTCCTGGTGGAGTCGAACGCCATCCTCTGCTGGCTGGCCGAGGGCAGCGCGTACCTGCCGGAAGATGCATGGCAGCGTGCGCAGGCACTGAGCTGGCTGTTCTTCGAACAGTACAGCCACGAGCCGTACATCGCCGTGGCACGCTTCATCCGCGGCTGGACGCCGCTGGATTCGCCGCGCCGTGCCGAGCTGCCGCGCCTGCACGAACGGGGCATGCAGGCGCTGGCGGTGATGGAAAAGCATCTGGCGCAGGCAGCATGGTTCACCGGTCCCGCGTACGGCGTGGCCGACATCGCGCTGTTCGCCTACACCCACTGCGCGGGAGACGGCGGTTTCGACCTGGCCGCCTTCCCGCATGTCACCGACTGGCTGGCGCGGGTGCGCGCGCAGCCGGGTTTCGTTCCCATGCCGGGTGTGAGCGACGAAGTCGCCGTACGCCTGGCCTCCCCCTGATCCGAGCGAGCACATGACGTCCAAAGCGATCCCAGCGCGCATGAAGGGCCTGAACCGGGCCGAGATCTGCGACCAGAATTTCATCGAGTTCGTGAAGGAATGGGACGGCCCCGTGCGCGGCACGCCGGCCGCCACCGATCCCGTGCTGCCCGGCAGCGCGCTGGACGCGTGCGGCTTCGTCGAACTGCTGGAGTCGCAGCTGATCAGCCGCCATCTGGACCTGATGGCGCGCGTGCTGCGCGTGCAGAACAAGGTCTTCTACACCATCGGCTCCAGTGGCCATGAGGGCAACGCGATGGTCGCGCGGACGACGCGCCATACCGACCCCGCCTTCCTGCATTACCGCAGCGGCGGTTTCATGGCCGAACGGTTCCGCAAGCTGCCCGGCATGGACCCGGTGATGGACTCGGCGCTGAGCTTCGCCGCGAGCGCCGAGGACCCGGCCTCCGGCGGCCGCCACAAGGTGTGGGGCAGCAAGCCGTTGTGGGTGCTGCCGCAGACCTCGACCATCGCATCGCACCTGCCCAAGGCGCTGGGTACCGCGGTGGCGATCGAACAGGCGCGCCGCATCGGCCATGTGCTGCCGATTCCCGAGGACAGCATCGCCATCTGCTCCTTCGGCGATGCGTCGAGCAACCACGCGACGGCGCAGACCGCGTTCAACGCGGCGGCATGGACGGCCTACCAGAAGCTGCCCGCGCCGGTGCTGTTCGTCTGCGAGGACAACGGCATCGGCATTTCGGTGAAGACGCCGGATGGCTGGATCGGCCGCAACTTCCGCGATCGCGCGGACCTGGACTACTTCCACGCCGACGGCCTGGACCTGGCGGCCGGCTACGGCCAGGTGCAGGCGGCGGTCGAGCACTGCCGGCGCACGCGCCGGCCGACCTTCCTGCACCTGCGCACCACCCGCATCATGGGCCACGCGGGCACCGATTTCGAGATCGAGTGGCGTCCGCTGGAGGAGTTGTGCGCGGTCGAAGCCACCGACCCGCTGCTGCGCTCGGCGGCGATCGCGCTGGAATCGGGACTGCTGACGAAGGACGCGCTGCTGGGGCTGTACGAGGCCACGCGCGCGCGCTGTTTCGCCGCGGCCGAGGACGCCGACCGTCGGCCGCGCATCGCCACGCTGGAGCAGGTGATGGCGCCGCTGGCGCCGTACACGCCCGATGCCGTGGCGGCGGAGGCGTCGCGCGCGGCGCCGCACGAAACGCGCGTGGCCGCATTCGGCAGCGAGGACAGACTGCCGGAGAAGCTGCCGCCCAGGCACCTTGCCATCCAGATCAACAACGCGCTGCACGACTTGTTCTGCAAGTACCCCGAAGCGTTGCTGTTCGGCGAGGACGTGGCGCAGAAGGGCGGCGTGTACACGGTGACCAAGGGCCTGCAGAAGGCGTTCAAGGGCAGCCGGGTGTTCAATACGCTGCTGGACGAAACCATGATCCTGGGCCTGGCCCAGGGTTACGCCAACATGGGCATGCTGCCGCTGCCGGAGATCCAGTACCTGGCGTACTTCCACAACGCCTGCGACCAGATCCGCGGCGAGGCCGCCAGCCTGCAGTTCTTCAGCAACGACCAGTACCGCAACCCGATGGTCGTGCGCATCGCCGGCCTGGGCTACCAGCGCGGCTTCGGCGGGCATTTCCACAACGACAACTCGATCACCGCCCTGCGCGACATCCCGGGCCTGGTCGTGGGCTGTCCCTCGCGCGGCGACGACGCGGCCACCATGCTGCGCACGCTGGCCGCGCTGGCCAAGGTGGACGGGCGCGTCAGCGTCTTCCTGGAGCCGATCGCGCTGTACATGACCAAGGACCTGCACGAGGCCGGCGACGGGCAGTGGCTGTTTCCGTATCCGCCGCAGGACCAGGCGATGCCGCTCGGCGAAGGCCGCGTGTACGGCGGGGACGCGGACGACCTGGTCGTCTTCACCTACGGCAACGGCGTGCCGATGAGCCTGCGCGCCGCACGCACCATCGAGCGCAGGCACGGTTGGAAGGTGCGCGTGGTCGACCTGCGCTGGCTGGTGCCGCTCAACCAGGGTTTCATCGCGGCCCAGGCGCAGACGGCCAAGCGCATCCTGGTGGTGGACGAAGGGCGGCACGCCGCGGGCGTCGGCGAGGGCGTCATCACGGCCATCGCCGAAGCGGGCTACCGGGCGCGCCCGTTCCAGCGCGTGGTCGGTGCCGACACCTACACGCCGCTGGCGGGCGCGGCGTTCCTGGTACTGCCCGGCGACGACGACATCGTCGCGGCGGCCGACAGGCTGGCATGATCGCCATGCCCCTTCACTGAGGAACGGACATGCCCACACTACGCATCGGCCTGGTCATCGGCAGCCTGCGCGCCGGTTCCTTCAACCGCCAGCTGGCCGGCGCCGTGCGGATGCTGGCGGGCGAGCGCTTCGTCTTCGAGGAGATCGGCATCGCCGACCTGCCGCTGTACGACCAGGACGACGACGCGGCGTTTCCCGCCGCCGGCCTGCGTTTCAAGCAGCAGGTGGCGGCCTGCGACGCGCTGTTGTTCGTCACCCCGGAATACAACCGTTCCATCCCCGGTGTGCTGAAGAACGCCATCGACATCGGGACGCGTCCCGGCGGGGACAATGCCTTTGCGGGCAAGCGCGCGGCGATCATCGGCACATCGCCGGGTGCGCACGGCACGGTGTCGGCGCAGCAGCACCTCCGCAACGTGCTGTCCGCGGTGGATCTGGCGGTCCTTCCGCAGCCGGAAATCGCCATCCAGTACCGCGAAGGCCAGATCGACCCCGACGGCAACATCAGCGACGAACGCCTGCTCAAGCGCCTGCGGCTGTTCCTCGACCGCTTCGAGGCCTGGCTGGCCGCATAGCGGGGCGACGCAGGCGGCGCGCCCGCCCGCTTCCCTCGTGCCTGGCAGGGCCTACGGGCGCAGCAGCGCCAGCCCGTCGCGCAGGCGTTGCAGGGAAGGGCGGTTCACCGGTGCGTCGTCGGCCAGGGTGCGGGCCAGGGCGCGCCGGAACGGCGTCAGGCGCCGCCCCGCGCGCAGTACCGTCTCGCGCACGACGCGCGCGGGCGCGCGATCGTTGGTGTAGAGCTCCACGATGGCCCGGGTGACCAGGTAGAGCGGACGCGTGCCCCGGCGGTGGCGCCGCTCGTAGCGCGCCAGGCCTTCGGCGCATCCCAGGTCGCCACCGCAGCGCAGGGCCTGGCGTGCCATGTCCGCCAGCCGTGTCACGCTGTCCAGGCCCAGGTTGAAGCCATGCGCGGTGACCGGGTGCATGCCGACCGCGGCATCGCCGGCCAGGGCGAAGCGGCGTGCGACGAAACGCCGCGCGTACACGCCGACCAGCGGATACACGTGACGGCTGCTTTCCAGCCGCATGTGGCCCAGCCGGTGGCCGTAGCGCTGTTCCATTTCGTGGGCGAACGCATCGACGTCCAGGGCCGCCAGGCGCCTGGCCGCGCTGTCGGGCAGGGTGACCACGACCGAGGCCTGGTGTTCCTGCAACGGCAGCAGGGCCAGCGTCTGGCCGTGGCCGAACCATTCCCATGCCACGCCCTGGTGCGGCTGCTCGTGGTGCATGCGGCACACCAGCATGCTCTTGCCGAAGTCGTACTGGTCCGCGCCGATGCCCATCGCGCGCCGCGTCTCGGAGAACCGGCTGTCGGCCGCCACCAGCAGCGGCGCCTCCAGCCGCAGGCCGTCGCCCAGCGTCACGCAGGCGTGGTCGTCGGTGGTGCGGACCGCGTGCACGCGTGCGCCATCGAAGAAGTCCAGTCCCGGCAGGTCGCTCACGGCCTTCCATGCCGCCTCGCGGATGCGGTGGTTGGGCACCAGCATGCCCAGTTCGGACTTGCCCGCCAGCGCGGCATCGATGCGCATGTCGTGCAGGCAGTCGCCTTCCATCACCCGCGCGGCGCGCAGGGGCGAAGCGGCGTCGTCGGGCAGGTGCTGCCAGATGCCGAGGTCGCGCAATTGCCGTATGGAGGCGTGGGTGAGGGCGATCTCGCGCCCATCGAAGGCGGGTTCGGCGACCGCGGCACGCGCCTGACGCTCCACCAGCGCCACCTTCAGGTCGAGGTCGCACAGTGCCTTGGCCAGGCACAGGCCGGCCGGGCCGGCGCCGATGATGATGACGTCGTGATGCATGCGCATGCCTTCTGCTGGGGGTCCCGGGCAGTCTAGGCAGGTGTGCGCGAGCGGCATTGACGTGGATCAATCCCGGCGCGGCCGTCCCTCAGCGGCGCAGGCCGTCGTACAGCGGGAGCCGCTCCAGCGCGTGGCCGCCGGCGAACAGGCCGGTGCCCGCATGCTCCAGCGGCATCACCGCCAGCAGCACGCTGCGCGCGCCGTCGGGCGCCACGCACACCACCTCACCCGCGTCCTGTCCGTCGTGGCGCACCGGGGTGCCCGCCACCACGGGGCCTGCGGCGGCGAAACACTGCAGCGAGCGCTTCGCCTTGCCCAGGAAATGCGTGCGCGCCACGATTTCCTGGCCGGGATAGCAGCCTTTCTTCACGCTGTAGGCGGCCAGCCGGTCCAGCGCCAGCTGTTGCGGCGTCCACTGCTCGCGCTGGGACGCCGGCAGGCGGGGCAGGCCGTGGCGCAGGTCCGACACCTGCCATGCGCTGCGTGCCGCCTCGTCGTGCGGCGCCGTGGACCCGATCCGCAGCGTGCGCGGGCCGCCATCGCCCCCCATGTCCAGTTCCACCGTGTCGTCCACGGTGCCCAGCAGGGGGCCTTGTGCGCGCGCCGGCGCGGCATGGGCGCCTCCGATGGCCCGGTCCGCGGGCGCCTGGATCTTCAACTTTCGTCTAAACACGAAACGACGCAGCGCTTCGGCGAAGGTGTCGGCAGGGTGGTCGGGCAGCACCAGCCACACGCGGTCCTCGGCCAGCCGGGCCAGCGCGAACACCGCGATCACGCGCCCTTTGGGCGTCAGCCACGCATTCCACTGCCAGTGTCCGGGCGCCAGCGCGGCGACATCGTTGGCGAACTGGGCGTGGGCGAAAGCCACGGCATCCGGGCCTTCCAGCGTCACCAGCGCATGGTCGGGCAGGCCGAAAACCGGCGTAGTGGTAGGGGAAAGGTTGTAAGCCAAGGGGGCGGGGATTAAAATTTTGTGCGTTGCGAGACCACCATGATAGGTCAAACACCCCCGACTCCCGACCCCGATCCCGGAACACAGCCATCCGAAACCTCCTCCCCGCGTGCGGGTAACGGAGCGGCAGGAGCGGAGGTGGCGAAGGAGATCGGCGGACGCGACGGGCCCGAGCCCACGCGATACGGGGATTGGGAGAAGAACGGGCGCTGCATCGATTTCTGAGCAGCACGCGTAAAGCCAACGCGGTCCTGACCGCCCAGCCGAGACAACGAGCGCAACGAATGGCGACTCCACAACGTCCGCTTTCCCCCCATCTGCAGGTCTATCGCTGGCAGATCCAGATGGTGACCTCCATCCTGCACCGCGCCACCGGCATCGTCCTGGCCGCCGGCGCGCTGCTGATCACCGCCGGCCTGATGGCGCTGATGATCGGGCCCGAAGCCTGGACCTGCGTCACCACGCACGCCGGCGCCTGGTACGGCCAGGCCTTCCTGTTCGCCTGGACCTGGGCCTTCGCCTACCACCTGTGCAACGGCATCCGCCACATCGTGCAGGACTTCGCCATCGGCTACAGCATCGCCACGTTCGTGCGCAGCAGCTGGCTGTCGGTGATCGGCAGCCTGGTCATCACCGCCCTGGTCTGGGGCTATGTGCTGCTGGGAGGTGGCGCGTGAGCAATTTCCGCACCCCCATCAAGAATGCGCGCGGCCTGGGCTCGGCGAAGACCGGTACCGAACACTTCGTCCACCAGCGCCTCACCGCCACCGCGCTGGTCGCGCTGACCCTGTGGTTCCTGGTGTTCGTCCTCAGCCTGCTGGGCGCGGATTACGTCACCGCCACCGCGGCCATCGCCAAGCCGTGGAACGCGGTGCTGCTGGTCGGCTTCCTGGTGGCCATGTTCTGGCACGCCCAGCTCGGCCTGCAGGTCGTGCTGGAGGATTACATCCACAACTCGCTGCTCGCCCTGGCGGTGCAGACCACCGTCAAGTTCATCGCCGTGCTGGGCGCCATCGTCGGCGTCTTCGCCGTGGCCCGCATCGCGCTGGGGAATTGAGTCCATGTCCGCTTACAAGATCACCGAACACAAGTACGACATGGTCGTGGTGGGCGCCGGCGGCGCCGGCCTGCGCGCGACCTTCGGCCTGGCCGCCAAGGGCCTGCAGACCGTCTGCCTGACCAAGGTCTTCCCGACCCGCTCGCACACCGTGGCGGCGCAGGGCGGCATTTCCGCCGCGCTGGGCAACATGGGCGAGGACGACTGGCGCTACCACTTCTACGACACCATCAAGGGTTCGGACTGGCTGGGCGACCAGGACGCCATCGAGTACATGTGCCGCGAGGCCATCCCGGCCATCATCGAGCTGGAGCACTACGGCGTGCCGTTCTCCCGCACCGAGGACGGCAAGATCTACCAGCGTCCGTTCGGCGGCATGACCACCCGGTTCGGCGAAGGTCCGCCGGCGCAGCGCACCTGCGCCGCCGCCGACCGCACCGGCCATGCCATGCTGCACACGCTGTACCAGCAGTCGCTGGCGCACGACGCGCGCTTCATGGTGGAGTACTTCGCGCTGGACCTGATCTTCGACGAGGAAGGCGCCTGCCGTGGCGTGCTGGCCCTGGACATGGCCACCGGCACGCTGCACCTGTTCCGTTCGCATGGCGTGGTGCTGGCCACCGGCGGCTACGGCCGCGCCTATTTCTCGGCGACCTCCGCCCATACCTGCACCGGCGACGGCGGCGGCATGGTGATGCGCGCCGGCCTGCCGATGCAGGACATGGAGTTCGTGCAGTTCCACCCCACCGGCATCTACGGCGCGGGCTGCCTGATCACCGAGGGCGTGCGCGGCGAAGGCGGCATCCTGCGCAACAGCAACGGCGAGCGCTTCATGGAGCGCTACGCCCCGCACTACAAGGACCTGGCCTCGCGCGACGTGGTCAGCCGTTCGATGACCATCGAGATCCGCGAAGGCCGCGGCGTGGGCGAGCACAAGGACCACATCCTGCTCGACCTGACCCACCTGGGCCCGGAAGTGATCAACGAGAAGCTGCCCGGCATCGCCGAGAGCGCCCACATCTTCGCCGGCGTGGACGTGACCAAGCAGCCCATCCCGGTCATCCCGACCGTGCACTACAACATGGGCGGCATCCCGACCAACTACCACGGCGAAGTGGTGCGCAAGGTCGGCGACAACCCGGATGCCGTGGTGCCCGGCCTGTACGCCATCGGCGAGGCCGCCTGCGTGTCGGTGCATGGCGCCAACCGCCTGGGTTCCAACTCGCTGCTGGACCTGGTGGTGTTCGGCCGCGCGGTGGCCAACCGCTGCGCCGAGACGATCAAGAGCGGGGCATCGCACAAGCCGCTGGCGGGCGACGCCTGCGACAAGGCGCTGTCGCACCTGGACAAGCTGCGCAACGCCAACGGCGACACGCCCACGGCCGTCATCCGCGACAACATGCAGCGCACCATGCAGGCCGACGCCGCCGTGTTCCGCACCAGCAAGACGCTGAAGGAAGGCTGCGACAAGATGGCCGACATCTTCGCCAGCTTCCAGGACGTGAAGGTCAGCGACCGTTCGCTGGTCTGGAACTCGGACCTGATCGAGACCTACGAACTGCACAACCTGCTGCTCAACGCCGTGGCCACCATCAACTCGGCCGAACAGCGCCACGAGAGCCGCGGCGCGCACGCGCACGAGGATTTCCCCGAGCGCGACGACGTCAACTGGCAGAAGCACACGCTGGTCAACGTGGCCGACGACGGCACCTGCAGCTTCGATTCCCGCCCGGTGCACATGTACACGCTCAGCAAGGACGTGGACGTGGTGCCGCCCAAGCCGCGCGTTTACTGAAAGCCGTGAATAGGGAATCGGGAATAGGGACTGGGAAAGGCGGCGGTATCTGCAGCCGTCCGTATCCCGCTTCTGCCCATTCCCCTTTCTCTACTCCCCATTCCCGGATCTGAGCCATGGCCGAATTTTCCCTCCCGAAGAACTCGCGCGTCACCCAGGGCAAGCACTTCCCCGCGAAGGGCGCCAAGAACGTGCGCACCTTCAAGGTGTACCGCTGGAACCCGGACGACGGCGCCAACCCGCGCACCGACACCTACGAGATCGACCTCGACAAGTGCGGGCCGATGGTCCTGGACGCGCTGATCAAGATCAAGAACGAGATCGACCCCACGCTGACGTTCCGCCGCTCGTGCCGCGAAGGCATCTGCGGTTCGTGCGCCATGAACATCGACGGCACCAACACGCTGGCCTGCACCAAGGCCATCGGCGATTGCGGCAAGGCGGAAGTGCCCATCTATCCGCTGCCGCACATGGACGTGGTGAAGGACCTGGTGCCGGACCTGACCCACTTCTACGCGCAGTACGCCTCCATCAAGCCCTGGATCCGCACGCAGACCCCGCCGCCGCCGGATCGCGAGCGCCTGCAGTCGCCGGAAGACCGCAAGAAGCTGGACGGCCTGTACGAGTGCATCCTGTGCGCCTGCTGCTCGACCAGCTGCCCCAGCTACTGGTGGAACGGCGAGCGCTACCTGGGCCCGGCCATCCTGCTGCAAGCCTACCGCTGGATCGCCGACTCGCGCGATGAGGACACCGGTGCCCGCCTGGACGATCTGGAAGACCCGTTCAAGCTGTACCGCTGCCACACCATCATGAACTGCGCGCGCACCTGCCCGAAGGGCCTGAATCCGGCGCTGGCGATCGCCGAGATCAAGAAGCTGATGATGGCGCGTCGCGCCTGACCGCATGGGCGCCGCATCCGCCACGGCGATCCTCTGGCCCGCGGTGGCGATGGCGGGCCTGACCTTCCTGGTGTGGGTCAGGCTGTACCAGGTGCGCCTGGGCGAAATGGCGCGCAAGCGCATCCATGCGCAATCGCTGGCCAGCGCCGCCGATGCGGCGCGGCTGCTGTCCGATACCCGCGCGTCGGACAACTTCCGCAACCTGTTCGAGGTTCCCGTGCTGTTCTACGCGGGCGTGCTGCTGGCCGCGCAGCTGGGCGTGGCGGACGCGGCCTCGCTGGCGTTGGCCTGGGCGTTCGTCGGCCTGCGTGCCGCGCACAGCCTGGTGCAGTGCACGTCCAACCACGTCATGACCCGCTTCGCGGCCTATGCGCTGGCGACCCTGGCGCTGTTGGCGTTGTGGGTGCGGATCGCCCTGGCCCTGGCCGCCGCATGAGCGACGATCCCGAGCTCAAGCGCATCCGCTGGCGCTGCCGGCGCGGCATGCGCGAACTGGACCAGCTGTTCGACCGCTACCTGGCGCGCTGCTGGGCGACCGAATCCGAGCCGCAGCGGGTGGTTTTCCTACGCCTGCTCGATTGCGAGGACGATAAGCTCTGGCGCTGGTTCATGGGCTACGAGCAGTGTCCCGATGCGGAACTCGCCGCGCTGGTCGAACGGATCCGTCAACTGCCGGCTTGAGTGGCGTCCCTCGCGCCTGCTGCAGGGGCTGCTGATCCTGCTGGGGATGCTGGCGGCCGCATCGGTGCTGGCCAGCGAAATGCCGCGTGCGTTCGCCTGGCCCGTCGCCGTCGCGGCCCTGGGGCGTGGCGCATGGCAGGCGCGCAGGGAGGGACGCAGCGCCCGCCAGGCGTTCTGGTTCCCCGGCAGCGGCCGTCCGCCGGCGGTCGACGGCAAGCCCATGCTCGACGTCCGCCTCGATTGGCGCGGCCCGCTGGCGTTCCTGCACTGGCGCGAACGGGCCGGCGGTCGCTGGCGGCACGCAACCTGGTGGCCGGACACGCTGCCGGCCGCGCGGCGGCGTGAACTCCGGCTGGCTGCGGGCGGCCCGGGCGCTGGGCGGCACCGGGGGGATCGGGCACCATAGGCGCATGTTCAAACCCATCCCCGTCGCCATCGGCCTGCGCTATCTCCGCGCCAAGCGCCGCAACGGTTTCATCTCCTTCATCTCGCTGGCCTCGGTCGTCGGCATCGCCCTGGGCGTGATGATCCTGATCACCACGCTGTCGGTGATGAGCGGCTTCCAGCGCGAGATCCGCGACCGCCTGCTGCAGGCCACCGCGCACGCCACCGTGATGGGGGCGGGCGAGGCCATGCAGGACTGGCCCCATGCCACCAAGATCGCGATGGATGATCCGCGCGTGGTGGGTGCGGCCCCCTTCATCCACGTGCAGGCCATGCTGACCGGCAAGGCCGACCCGCAGGGCGCGCTGGTCACCGGCATCCTGCCGGGCGAGGAGCCCAAGGTCTCGGTGATCGGCAGCAAGATGAAGGCCGGCACGCTGGATTCGCTGAAGCCGGGCGAGTTCCACATCCTGCTGGGACAGGAACTGGCGGCCTGGCTGCGTGTCGGTGTGGGCGACAGCGTGGTGGTCACCGCCGGCGATTTCCAGGGCACGCCCATGGGGGCGATGCCCAAGATCAAGCGCTTCACCGTCACCGGCATCTTCGCGGTGGGCCACAACGACGTGGACCGCAACCTGGCGCTCGTGCACATGGGCGACCTGCAGCGCGTGCTGCGGATGGGCGAGGGCGTCACCGGCGTGCGCCTGAAGCTGCACGACATGTACCAGGCGTGGGACGTGGCGCGCGACCTCGCATTGCGTCTGCAGGGGCCGTACCGGATCAGCGACTGGACCAGCGAGAACGCCAACCTCTACCACTCGCTGAAGATGGAGAAGACGGTGATGGGCATCCTGTTGTCCTTCATCATCCTGATGGGCGCCTTCTCGCTGGTGAACTCGCAGGTGATGCTGGTCACCGACAAGCAGGCCGACATCGCCATCCTGCGCACGCTGGGCCTGACGCCGCGCGGGGTGATGCAGGTCTTCATGGTGCAGGGCGTGCTGATCGGCGTGATGGGCACGGTGCTGGGCGTGATTGGCGGCATCCTGCTGACCATCAACCTGGAACACATCCTGGCGGCCATCGAAGCGGTGTTCAACGTCACCCTGCTGCCGTCGGACGTCTACTACATCACGGGTCTGCCTTACGAACTGGATGCGGGCGAGGTGGTGCTGATCGCGGCGGTCGCGCTGACGATGAGCTTCCTGGCCACGCTGTACCCGGCGTGGCGCGCCGCCCGCACCCAGCCCGCGGAGGCGCTGCGTTATGAATGAGTCCATCCGCACCGCCGTCATCCACGCCGAAGCGCTGGGCAAGACCTACGCCGAGGGCAAGCTGCGCACGCCCGTGTTCGACGGCCTGGAGCTCAACGTGCAGCCCGGCGAGACCGTGGCCATCGTCGGTGCCTCGGGCGCCGGCAAGAGCACGCTGCTGCACCTGCTGGGCGGCCTGGATACGCCCACGTCCGGCGAGGTCTACGTGGCCGGCAAGAAGATGTCGTCGCTGTCGGACGCGGCGCGCGGCCAGCTGCGCAACACGTCGCTGGGCTTCGTCTACCAGTTCCACCACCTGCTGCCCGAGTTCACCGCGCTGGAGAACGTGATGATGCCGGTGATGCTGGGCGGTGCCGCGACGGCCGACGCCGCCGCGCGCGCGAAGGCATTGCTGGAATCGGTGGGCCTGGGGCATCGCCTCGAGCACAAGCCCGGCGAGCTGTCCGGCGGCGAACGTCAGCGCGCCGCGGTCGCCCGCGCCCTGGTCAACCAGCCGGCCTGCGTGCTCGGCGACGAACCGACCGGCAATCTGGACGAGAAGACGGCGGCGACGGTGTTCGACCTGATGCTGCAGCTCAACCGCGCGCAGAAGACCAGCCTGGTGCTGGTGACCCACGACCGCCGCCTGGCGCGCCGGCTGGACCGCGTGCTGGAGCTGCACGAGGGCAAGTTGCGCGAGCTGGCGCCCGACGCGGTGTGAGCCCGGGCAGGAGCCTCGGTCATCTTCGTGAGAGGGCTCCGGCAGCGGGCGCCAGATGGCAGCGTCCATGCACGGATGTTCAGGTGCCGCCTGTCGATGGCGGCACGCACTCCTGTTGCTTGACCGGGCCGCTCAGGTAGGACCAGTTTTTCCCGCCATGCTCCGGCAGCTGGTTGAATGCATGTGCCGCATATCTGCACGTGTCGATTGATCTGAAGCGAGCACACGCGATGTACGAGCCTGGCTGGCCGGAGTACCACAGGACGCTTTCAGGCGCTTGAGGAAAGCTTGCCATGGCAAGAAGTTCGCGGCTGATGTCGGGAGGGTCTGCTTGCCTCCAGTCAGTGCCGAGCATGGCATCGCATACCGCCTTCGAGCGGCTCGCTGCTGCTGCCGAGGGTCGAGTCGGTTGCGAGCTGCATGCGGCGACGGCAAGCAACAAGACAACAGCAGGAAGATGCTTCATGAGCGCCCAATGCCAGGATTATGCCGGCCCGCGAAGCGGGTTCGACGTGGGTGAACTGTCAGGCGGCCACCCGGATACCGGCACAAGCAGGTCCACGATCGGATCAAGTGGTATCTCCGGAAGAAACTCCAGCACACAGTCCGCCATGTCTGCCTGCGCTGCCGGATGTGCGCTCGGCAGTGCGAATGCGTCAGAGCGCGCCTGGGCACTGGGCCATTGGGCATACGCGTACCAGATCCCATCCGTGCCCTTGTGCAGCCGGGAGCCCAGGCCGCCGCGCTCCGCGCGTATCAGGCTGGTCAATGTCGACCAGGCCGCGATGTACTGCGCCTCCATGCCGGGACGAATCCGTGCACGGTAGATTACGCAGAAGCCCAGTCCTTCAATCATCCTTGAGCTCCTTGACGAGCGCCTGGTGCCCAGGGCCTGGGTTGAGCCGACCGGCGAAGCCGGTCCGGCGTGGATGGGTTGTCAGACAGCACTAGCCGAACTCCCTGACGTGCGGCCCGTATCCAGAGACTACCGTTACGCACGGTTTGACATGAGGGGCGCGATGCGGCTCGTCGGGGGGGCGGGGTGCGTGGGCGCTTGCTGGAGCGGGTTGTCAAGCGGTTGCGGGTCGGTCACTACAGCTTGCGCACCGAGCGGGCGTATCCGGGGTGGATACGAAGCTTCATCCTGGCCAATGGGAAACGTCATCCCCGCGAGTTGGGCGCGACACACGTCGAGGCATTCCTGACCCGCCTGGCGGTGGAGGGGCACGTTGCGGCCAGCACGCAGAACCAGGCGCTGTCGGCCATCCTGTTCCTCTATCGAGACGTGCTGGGCATGAAGCTGGCCTGGATGGACGACGTGGTGCGCGCCAAGCGGCCCCGGCGCATTCCCACGGTCCTGTCGCAGGCCGAAGTGCGGACGTTGCTGGCCAACATGGAGGGGCGCATGGCGGTGCTGGCGCGGCTGCTGTATGACACCGGCATTCGGCTGATGGAGGGCGTCCGCCTGCGGGTGAAGGACGTGGACTTCGCCCGCAACGAGATCACGGTGCGGGAGGGCAAGGGCGGCAAGGACCGCCGGACCGTGCTGCCGGCGTCGCGGGCGCCGGCGCTGCAGGCGGAGGTGGAACGCGTACACGTCCTGCATCAGTGCGACCTCGGGCGGGGAGCGGGCGAGGTGTGGCTGCCGCATGCGCTGTCGCGCAAGTATCCCGGAGCGGCGAGAGAATTGGGATGGCAATACCTGTTCCCCGCGCGGAACCTGAGTCTGGACCCGCGCGATGGCCACGGGCGGTGGCACCACCTGGACGAGGCGACGCTGTCGCGGGCGCTGAAGCGCGCGCAGCGTTCGGCAGGCATCCACAAGCCGGTGACGGCGCATGCGCTGCGCCATTCCTTCGCCACCCATCTCAGCGAAGCGGGCTATGACATCCGCACCGTGCAGGAACGGCTGGGGCACACGGACGTCGCCACCACCCAGGTCTACACCCACGTCCTGAACCGCGGCGCGGGCGCGGTGCTCAGCCCGCTGGACCGATGACATGGCCGCCGCCCTCGCGGCACGATATCCGCTGCCGCCTTTCGGCCTGGGGTGCAGCGCGGCGGTCTTGCTGGGCATGGTGGCCCTGCTGTGGTGTCCCGTGCTGCCTCAGGCTGCCCTTCTGTGGGTCGGCCTGGCCGCAGGGATGGGCGGGTGGTGCGCGCGTACGCGGTGGCGGTGGGCGGGGGCGATGCTGGCGGGCGCGGCCTGGGCCGGCTTGCACGCCACCTGGAGCCTGGGTGCACAGCTGCCGCCGGCATGGGAGGGGCGCGACGTCATGCTCAGCGGGCGCGTGGTGGCGCTGCCGGAACCGCAGGCCCGGCGCACGCGGTTCCTGCTGCGCGTGGACGACGCCGGTACACAGCCGCCGCCGCTGCGCGGCAGGCGGGTCCGGCTGGCGTGGTACGACGACTTCGGGGCCAGGGTGGCCGGTCCCCGCATGCGGCTGGGTGCAGGCGAACGCTGGCGGTTGCAGGTACGTGTGCGTGCGCCGCGGGGACTGGCCAATCCGGGCGGGATGGACGTCGAACGCCATGCGGTGGCGCAGCGTATCGCGGCGACCGGCTACATCCGCAGTGCCGCCCTGGCGAGGGAACTGGCGCCGGCACGCGGGATCGACGCCTGGCGCGATGCCATGTCGCTGCGCATCGCGCGGGAAGTGCGCAGCGATGCGGCCCGCTTCGTGCGCGCCCTGGCGCTGGGCGACACGCGTGCGCTGGACGATGCGGACTGGCAGGTCCTGCGCGCCACGGGCCTGACCCATCTCATCGCGATCTCCGGATTCCATGTGGGGCTGGTGGCGGGCGGCTGCGCCCTGATCGGGGCGGGGCTGTGGTGGCTGTTTCCTGCGCTGGCCCGATGGGTGCCGCGTCCGCAGGTGGCCGGCGCGATGGCGCTGGCGGGCGCGGTGGCCTATGCCGCCGCCGCCGGGTTCGCACTGCCGACGGTGCGCACGGTGCTGATGATCGCCGTGGTGGTGCTCGCCCGTCTGGCGCGCCGCCACGTGCGCCTGGTGGACGTGCTGGCGCTGGCGATGCTGGCCGTACTGGTGTTCGACCCGTTGTCGCTGCTGGCGGCCGGGTTCTGGCTCAGCTTTGGCGGCGTGGCGTGGCTGGCGTGGTGCCTGCCGGCGTCGCTGCACTGGGCGAAGGCGTTCCTGCCGGCGCAGGCGGTGGCCACGGTAGGCCTGCTGCCGTTCACGGCGGTGCTGTTCGGGCAGGCCTCGCTGGCGGGGCCGCTGGCGAACCTGGTGGCCATCCCGTGGTGGAGCCTGGTGGTTGTTCCGTTGGCACTGGTGGGAACGGCACTGGAGACTGTTCATGCGGGCACGGGCGTGTGGGCCTGGCGGGCCGCGGCTGAGTGTTTCGGGCCCAGCTGGCGCCTCTTCCAGGCCGTGGCCACCCAGCCATATGCCCTGCACTGGTTGCCCGAAAGCCCGGTCTGGACGCTGTGGCTGGCGCTGGCCGGCGGGTTCTGGTTGCTGATGCCGCGTGGCGTGCCGGGCAAGGCCTTGGCGCTGCTGCTGTGGTTGCCGCTGTTGTGGCCCGATCGCGAGCGGCCGGGCGCGGGCGAGGTAGAGCTGGTGGTGATCGACGTGGGGCAGGGGTTGGCGGCGCTGGTGCGCACGTCGCGCCATGCCTTGCTGTTCGATGCCGGGCCGGCGGTCGAGGACGGATTCGACGCGGGCGAACGTGCCGTGGTCCCGGCCTTGAGAGCGCTGGGTGTGACGCGCCTGCACGCACTGGTGGTCAGCCATGGCGACAACGACCACGCGGGGGGCGTGGACGCGGTGCGCGACAGCCTGCCGGTACGGGCCGTGCTGTCGCCGGCGGGCAGCGGGGTGCCTTCGAAGGCAGCCTGCGTGGCCGGCGCGGCGTGGACGTGGGACGGGGTGCGTTTCCGGTTCCTGCACCCGGGGCATCACTTTCCCTATCTGGGCAACGAGGCCAGCTGCGTGCTGAAGGTGGAAACGGCGCACGGTAGCCTCCTGTTGCCAGGCGATATCGGCGCCATCGTCGAACGCGGGCTGGTGCATCGCGACGCGGCATCGCTGCGAGCGGACGTGGTGGTGCTGCCGCATCACGGCAGCGCCGGCTCGTCCGATCCGGCCTTCGTCGCCGCCACGTCTGCCCGTCTGGTGCTCAATTCCAGCGGCGCCGGCAACCGCTTCGGTCATCCGCGGGCGCCGGTGGTCGCACGTTGGCGCGCACGCGGCGGCGAACTGCTGGACACGCAATCCAGCGGTGCGTTGCGGGTGTGGGTGGGCGCGGACGGGCTGCAGGTGCGTGAACGGCGTCACGACCGGCCGCGCTGGTGGGACGCGGTGCGGCGCCAGCGGGCCGGTGGGCTATCCTATCAGCCTGAAGAGGAACGGCCCGATGCGCCGGAGGACTGAACGTGCTGGAACTGGTGAAGGCCGGCGGTTGGCCGATGATCCCGCTGCTGCTGCTCGGCGTGCTGGCCCTGGCCATCGTGGTGGAACGCTTCTGGTCGCTGCGCCGCAAGGAGATCCTGCCGCCGGGGCTGGGCGAAGAGGTCCGCGCCTGGGCCGCCCGCGGCCAGCTGGAACCGGCCCATATCGAATCGCTGCGCCGCAACTCGCCGCTGGGTGAGCTGCTGGCGGCGGCGCTGGACGTGCGCAACAGGCCACGCGACCAGATCCGCGAGCGCATCGAGGACACCGGCCGCCACGTGGTCCACCGCATGGAGAAGTTCCTCAACGCCCTGGGCAGCATCGCCTCGGCGGGGCCGCTGCTGGGCCTGCTGGGCACGGTGGTCGGCATGATCCAGATGTTCCTGGGCATCCAGGACAGCGGCGTGGGCGACGTCAATGCCCTGGCGGGCGGCATCGGCAAGGCGCTGGTGTGCGCGGCGGCCGGCATGATCGTGGCCATCCCCGCGCTGCTGTTCCACCGCTACTTCCGTGGCCGGGTCACCGGCTACGTGATGGAAATGGAGAAGGAGGCCACGGCGCTGGTGGACGCGCTGGAGGCCCGCCATCCGCGCCCGGTGGTGCGCCCGTCCGGCGTGGCCGCACCGGCGCCGGCGCCGACCAGCGCCTGAGGCCGCCGCATGCGCATCCGCGACGACCGCGCGCAGGAAGAACCCGAGATCAACCTGGTGCCGTTGATCGACGTGATCCTGGTGCTGATCATCTTCTTCGTCATCACCACCACCTTCGACGCCCGTTCGATGCTGCAGCTGCAGTTGCCCAGCGCCGCCGGCGAGCCGGTGGCCGCGCAGGTGAAGGCGCTCAGCGTGCTGGTCAATGCCGACGGGCGCTACTTCGTCGACGAACACGAGGTGCTGCGGCCCGACATCGATGCCCTCAAGCAGACCTTGCAGCAGGTCGCCGGCAGCGACCGCAGCCGGCCCGTGCTGCTGCGCGCCGATGCGCGCACGCCGCACCAGGCCGTGGTGACCGCGCTGGACGCGCTGGGCCAGCTGGGCTTCCGCAAGGTCAACATCGCCACCGCGCCGGAGGCGCAGAAGTGAGCGGAAGCGACTCGCCGTGGAAGGTGTATACCCGGCTGCTGGGGTTCGCCAGACCCTACCGGGGCCTGCTGCTGCTGGCGGGGGTGGGCATGCTGCTGGAGGCGGGCGCCGGCGGTGCGTTCGCCAAGCTGATGGAAAGCGTGGTCGACGAGACCTTCATCAAGCGCGACGAAGCCAAGAGCCTGCTGCTGCCCGCCTACATCGTGGGCCTGTTCGTGATCCGTGGCGTGGCCGGTTACATCACCGACATGGGCATGGGCAAGGCGGCGCGCAGCATCGCGCGCGATTTCCGTGTCCAGGTGCTGGGCAAGTACCTGCGGCTGCCCGGCCTGCGCTTCGACACCGAACCCGTCCCGTCCATGCTCGTGCGCCTGGGTTCGGACAGCGACCAGGTGGCGCAGGCGGCCGTGGATGCGATGAAGGTGATGATCCAGCAGTCGCTGCAGGTCGTCGCGATGCTGGCCGTGATGCTCTACACCAGCTGGCAGGTGACCATCGCCATCCTGCTGATGGCGCCGCCGCTGGCATGGATGATGGACAAGGTGGCCAAGCGGTACCGCCGCATCAGCCACCGCATCCAGGAGAGCGGGGCGGAGATGATGCAGGCCGCCGACCAGACCCTGTCCAACCAGCAGGAAGTGAAGATCTACGGCGCCCAGCGGACCGAACTGAAACGCTACGCCGGCCTGGCGGACACCAACCTGAGGCTGGCGATGAAGGTCGAGGCCACGCGCAGCATCTCCTCGGCGATGGTGCAGCTGATGGGCGCGGTGGGCCTGGCGCTGCTGCTGTTCTTCGCCGGCCGCGAGGCGATGGCCGGGCGCCTGACGGCGGGGGGCTTCGTATCGCTGATGGTGTCGATGATGGCCATCATTCCCGCGCTGAAACAGCTGACCAACGTGCAGAACATGCTGCAACGGGGCGTGGCATCGGCGCAGCGCCTGTTCACGGTGCTGGACGCGGACGATGAGCAGGATCACGGCACCCGCCCGCTGGAGCGCGCGAAAGGCGTGATCGAGTTCCGCGACATCACCGCGCGCTACCCGGGCCAGAGCCGTCCCGCGCTGGAGGGCATCAGCTTCACCGCGCGGCCGGGGACCGTCACCGCCATCGTCGGCCGTTCCGGCAGCGGCAAATCGACGCTGATCAAGCTCATCCCGCGTTTCTACGAGGCCGAATCGGGCCGGATCCTGCTCGATGGCCATCCGCTGCAGGACTACCCCCTGGCCGACCTGCGCCGGCAGATCGCACTGGTGGGGCAGCAGGTGATGCTGTTCGACGGCACCGTCGCCGCCAATGTGGCGTACGGCGAATTGCAGGGCGCGCAGGCCGGCGCCATGGAAGAGGCCGTGCGCGGCGCCAACGCGATGGAGTTCGTCAGCGAGCTGCCGGAAGGGCTGCATGCGCCGATCGGCAACAAGGGTGGGCGCCTGTCCGGCGGCCAGCGGCAACGCCTGGCGATCGCACGCGCGATGCTGAAGGACGCGCCCATCCTGATCCTGGACGAAGCCACCGCGGCGCTCGACAACGAATCCGAGCGGCTGGTGCAGAACGCGCTGCAGAAACTGATGCCCGACCGCACCACCCTGGTCATCGCCCATCGCCTGTCCACCATCGAGCATGCCGACCAGGTGCTGGTGCTGGACCAGGGCCGCCTGGTCGAGCAGGGCACCCATGCCGCCCTGCTTGCGCACGGAGGCCTCTACGCGCACCTGTACCAGATGCAGTTCCGCGAGGGCGAGGCGGGGTGAGCCGGCGCACCATGCCGCAAGCTCCGGACTACTGGTTCGGCGACGCACCTGTGCCGGCCTGGGCACGCGCGCTGGCGGGCGTGTACGGCGCCGTCATCGCCCTGCGGCGCCGGCTGTACCGGATGGGCGCGCTGCGCCGCCACCGCATCGGCGTGCCGGTCATCGTGGTGGGCAACATCATCGCGGGCGGTACCGGCAAGACGCCACTGACGATCGCGCTGGTGGAGCGGCTGCGGGCCGCGGGTTTCCGCCCCGGCGTGGCCAGCCGCGGCTACGGGCGCGGCGACGAAGCGCAGGCGCGCTGGGTGGACGCGGGGACGCCGGCCAGCGAAGGCGGCGACGAGCCCGTGCTGATCGCACGCCACACCGGTACCCGGGTGCGCGTGGACCGCGATCGCGTGGCGGCGGCGAAGGCGCTGGTCGCGGCGGGGTGCGATGTGGTCATCTGCGATGACGGATTGCAGCACTACCGCCTGCGGCGCGACATCGAGATCGAGGTGATCGATGGCGCGCGCCGCTACGGCAACGGTCGCCTGATGCCGGCCGGCCCCCTGCGCGAGCCGGCCGCGCGCGCGGCGGAGTGCGACTTCCGCGTGGTCAACCTGCCCGACGCCGAGGGCGCCGCGGGATTCGGCGAATGGCCGCTGCACCTGCAGGCCGACGATGCGCTGCCGTTGCGCGGCGGCCGGCCCAGGCCGTTGTCCGCATTCGCCGGCCAGCGCGTGCATGCGGTCGCCGGCATCGGCCATCCGGCGCGCTTCTTCGCCATGCTGCGCCGCCACGGCTTGGGGGTGGTGCCGCACGCCTTCGCGGACCATCACGCCTATCGCGCCGAGGATTTCGCGTTCGGCAGCGAGCTGCCCGTGCTGATGACCGAGAAGGATGCGGTGAAATGCGCGAGGTTCGCCAACGGCTGGTTCTACAGCGTGCCGGTGGTGGCGAAGCTGCCCGAAGCCTTCTGGATCGCGTTGCTGGAACGGCTGGCGGAGGCGACGGCCGCCCGCGCCGGCAAGGCCTGAATCTCTTCTTTCCTTGAGTGCCTCCCGATGACCGATTTCATCGTTGCCATTCCCGCCCGGCATGCCGCCTCGCGCCTGCCGGGCAAGCCGCTGCGCCTGCTCGGCGGCACTCCGCTGGTCGTGCACGTGGCCCGGCGCGCGCTGGCGGCCGGCGCGCGCGAAGTCTGGGTGGCCACCGACGACACGCGCATCCGCGACGCCCTGCGGGACACCGGGGTGCGCGTGGCGATGACGTCCGAACGGCACGCGTCCGGCAGCGACCGGCTGGCCGAATGCGCCGATATCGCCGGCTGGGCAGACGACGCCCTGGTGGTGAACCTGCAGGGCGATGAGCCCTTCGCGCCGCCGGCGGGGATCCGCGCCGTGGCCGACACGCTGGCGTCCAGTGGCGCCGACATGGCCACGCTGGCCGTGCCCGTCGAGGACGCGGCCACGCTGTTCGATCCGAATGCGGTGAAGCTGGTGCGTGCCGCCAATGGCGACGCGCTGTACTTCAGCCGCGCGCCCATTCCCTGGCATCGCGATGCCTTCGCCCAGACCCGCGATGCGTTGCCGGACGGACAGTGGCTGCGCCACATCGGCATCTATGCCTACCGTGCCGGTTTCCTGCGCCGGTTCGCGGCCATGCCGCCGGGCAGGCTGGAGCAGGTGGAATCGCTGGAACAGCTGCGGGCGCTGGAGGCGGGGCATCGCATCGCGGTGTCGCTGACCCCGGCACCGTTTCCGCCCGGCGTGGACACGCCGGAGGACCTGGCGCGGGCGGAAAAGATCCTGAAGGCGCAGGCATGAAGCTGCTGGTCGTCTGCCTGGGCAACATCTGCCGCTCGCCGATGGCCGAGGGGGCGTTGCAGGCCCGCCTGGCGGCGTCGCCGCTGGCCGGCCGGGTACACGTGGAGTCGGCCGGCACCGGGGGCTGGCATGCCGGCGAACCGCCGGACCGGCGCGCCATCGCCTGCGCCCGCGGCCATGGCGTGGACATCGCGGGGCAACGGGCGCGGCAGCTGCATGCCGCCGACTTCGAGACCTTCGACTGGATCCTGTGCGCCGACCGCGCCAATCTCCGCGATGTCCTGCGCCTGGCGCCCGCGGCACGCCACCCGCGCGTCGCGCTGCTGCTGGAATGGGCCGGCCTCCGGGCCGGTG
This sequence comes from Pseudoxanthomonas sp. F37, assembly GCF_022965755.1. Classification (NCBI taxonomy): domain Bacteria; kingdom Pseudomonadati; phylum Pseudomonadota; class Gammaproteobacteria; order Lysobacterales; family Lysobacteraceae; genus Pseudoxanthomonas; species Pseudoxanthomonas sp. F37. The sequence continues at coordinate 1,658,661 of NZ_CP095187.1, forward strand.
GCGAAGTGCCGGACCCGTACACGGGCGGGCCGGAGGACTTCCAGCGGGTCTGGCGACTGGTCGATTCGGCCGCACAGGCGGTCGTGGCCCGGCTCGCTGCCGGTTGAGACTTGGGCATAATCACGGAAGATGACGGACATGACCCTGGCTCCTGAACTGCCGCGCAGCCTGCAATGGCTGAACGCGCCCGCGACCACGCTGCACGAGCAGCGCGGGCGCATCGTCGCCCTGGCTTTCGTCAATGGCGCCTCGGCCTGGTGTGCGCAACGGCTCAACGACCTGGCCATGCTGCAGGCCCGTTACCTGGGTCGCCTGCACGCGCTGGCCATCCACGTGCCGCGCTTCGACAGCGAGCGCGAGCCGCAGGCCGCGCTGAAGCGGCTCCGGCGGCACGGCAACGTGCTGCCGCTGGCGCACGACGCCGACTGGGTCGCCTGGCAGCGCTTCGGCGTGGACGCCTGGCCCACCGTGTTGCTGATCGATGGCGAAGGCCAGGTGCGTCATCGTGCGATGGGGGCGGAAGGCCTGGCCGACCTGGAGCGGCAGATCGCCCGCCTGTGCGATGGCCTGCATGCGCCGCCGGACGACGATCTGCGCGCCTTCCGCGAGGCCCATCCCGAGCCGCGGATGCCGTTGAGCTTTCCCGCCGGCCTGGTCGCCACGGCGGACCGCCTGTTCGTGGCCGACACCGGCCATCACCGCGTGCTCGAATGCAACCATCAGGGCCGGGTGATCCGCCAGTTCGGCATGGGCACGCCCGACCTGGCCGACGGCGACCTCAACCATGCCGCATTCCGCCGGCCCCAGGGGCTGGCGCTGGTGCGCGAGTCGCTGTACGTCGCCGACACCGGCAACCACGCCCTGCGTCGCATCAACCTGCCGACCAGCACGGTGGACACGCTGTGCGGCAACGGACGCGCGGGCGAGCCCACCGAAGGCGTGGTGGTGGCGCCGCGCGATGTCGCGCTGAACCAGCCACAGGCACTGGTGGTCAACAACAACCAGGTTTTCCTGGCAATGGCCGGCGACAACCGCATCTGGAGTTACGACCTGGGCACGCGCGAGATCCGCTCCCGGGCCGGCTCGGGGCAGTTGGAGGTGCGCGACGGCAGTGGACCGATGGCCGCATTCGCGCAGCCCGCCAGCCTGGCCGCGGTGCTGCAGACGCTGTACGTGTGCGACGCGGTGGGCTCGGCGATCCGTTCGGTGCAGTTGCGCGGGGACGTCGTGCAGACGCTGATCGGGCAGGGTGCATGGAGCTTCGGCGCCGACGACGGCCCGCGCGACCGCGCGCGCCTGCAGCATCCGCAGGCCATCGCGCTGGGGCCCGATACGCCGGTCATGTGGATCGCCGACAGCGGCAACGGCAGCCTGCGCACGCTGCGGCTGGGCGGCGGCGAACTGGCCACGGTCGCGCTGCCGCGCGCGCTGCACGGGCCCGCGGGCCTGTCGGTGGCCGCGGGCGCGGTGTGGATCGCTGAAACCGACGCCCATGCGGTGCTGCGTTACGATATCGCCACCGGCGAACTGAGCCACGTGCCCATCGACGAATGAGCGGCAGTCCCCAGGCGGAATTCGACGGCAAGGCCTTCGCGGCCGCGCTGAGCACGGCACCTGGCGTGTACCGCATGTATGCGGCGGACGACGCGCTGCTGTACGTGGGCAAGGCCGGCGCGCTGCGCAAGCGCGTCACCAGCTACTTCAACAACTCGCCCAAGTCGCCGCGCATCCAGTCGATGCTGTCCCAGGTGGCGCGCATGGACGTGACGGTCACCCGCACCGAGGCCGAAGCGCTGCTGCTGGAAAACCAGCTGATCAAGTCGCTGACGCCGCGCTACAACGTGCTGCTGCGCGACGACAAGAGCTATCCCTACGTGCTGCTCACCCGCGAGGAATGGCCGCGCATCGGGTTCCACCGCGGCGCGCGCGCCGTGCCGGGGCGCTACTTCGGCCCGTACCCCAGCGTCACCGCGGTGCGCGAGACGCTGAACCTGATGCAGAAGCTGTTCCGCATCCGCAACTGCGAGGACAGCGTGTTCCGCAACCGCTCGCGGCCCTGCCTGCAGTACCAGATCGGGCGCTGCAGCGGGCCTTGCGTGGGCCTGGTGGCCCCGGCCGACTACGCCGAATCGGTCCGCCAGGCCACCCTGTTCCTCGACGGCCGCAGCGACGAACTGACCCGCGAACTCGGGGCCGCCATGGAGCAGGCCAGCGCCAGGCTGGAATTCGAGCAGGCCGCGCGCCTGCGCGACCTGGTGGCGTCGATCCGCACGCTGCAGGCGCGCCAGTACGTGGATGGCCACGCGGCCGACCTCGACGTGCTGGCCTGCGCCATGCAGGGCAGCCAGGCCTGCGTGTTGCTGCTGGCCTTCCGCGACGGCCGCAACCTGGGCACGCGCACCTTCTTCCCGAAGACCAATGGCGAGGACTCGGCCGCGGAGGTGCTGGGCGCCTTCGTGTCGCAGTACTACGCCGAGCAGCCGGCGCCGCAGGAAATCGTGCTGGACCGGGAGATTCCGGACGCGGAGCTGATCGAACACGCCCTGGCCGCCTCGGCCGGCCGCAAGGTCCAGCTCAAGTGGAGCGTGCGCAGCGAACGCGCCGGCTACCTCGACCTGGCCAGGCGCAACGCCGAGATCGCCCTGGCGACCGAACTGACCAGCCGCAACGCGCAGACCGCGCGCAGCGAAGCGCTGAAGGACCTGTTGGGCCTGTCCGAGGTGGCCAAGCGCATCGAGTGCTTCGACATCAGCCACACGATGGGCGAGGCGACGGTCGCTTCATGCGTGGTGTTCGATGCCAACGGGGCCGTGCGCTCCCAGTACCGTCGCTACAACATCACCGGCATCACGCCGGGCGACGACTTCGCCGCCATGCACCAGGCCATCGAGCGGCGGTTCCGGCGCGCGGTGGAGGAGGGGGGCGTACTGCCCGACGTCCTGCTGATCGACGGCGGCGCGGGCCAGCTGGCGCAGGCGCAGGCCGCGCTGGCCGACCTCGGCGTGGCCGGTGTGACCCTGGTCGGCGTAGCCAAGGGCGTGGAGCGGCGTGCCGGCCATGAGACGCTGGTGCTGCCCGACGGGCGCGAACTGCGGCCGGGGGCGGCCTCGCCGGCCTTGCAGCTGATCCAGCAGGTCCGCGACGAGGCGCACCGGTTCGCCATCACGGGCCATCGCGGCAAGCGGCAGAAGGCCCGCATGACCAGCAGGCTGGAGGACATCCCCGGCATCGGCCCGCGCCGGCGCGCGAGCCTGCTCAAGCATTTCGGCGGCCTGGCGGGCCTGAAGGCCGCCGGTGCCGACGAGATCGCGCGGGTGGAGGGCGTGAACGCCGCGCTGGCCGAGCGAATCTACGCTAACCTGCACGGACTGCCGTCCCCCGAGGCAGGAGCCGAGTAAGCCCGCGATGAAGTTGACCGTTCCCACCTGGCTCACCTTGCTGAGGATCGTGCTGATCCCGGTCCTGGTGCTGGTGTTCTACCTGCCCTATTCGTGGACCAACTTCGCGGCGGCCTTCATTTTCGTGCTGGCCGCGGTCACCGACTGGCTGGATGGCTGGATCGCGCGCCGCTACCACCTGTATTCGGCGTTCGGCGCCTTCCTCGACCCGGTCGCGGACAAGCTGATGGTGGCCGTCTCGCTGTTCCTGATCGTGCAGGACACCCCGACCATGTGGATGGCCATCTGGGCCGCGGTCATCGTGGGGCGCGAAATCGCCGTGTCCGCGTTGCGCGAATGGATGGCGGAACTGGGCCAGCGCGCCACGGTGAAGGTGGCGGCGCTGGGCAAGATCAAGACCATCGTGCAGATGGTGGCGCTGTCCTGCCTGCTGTATGCCTCCACCCCCGGCCGGCAGGCGCTGGAAGACATCTGGATGGGCCGCTGGGTCTTCCTGCTCGGGGACTGGTTGCTGGCGATCGCCGCCCTGCTGACCTTGTGGTCCGGCATCCAGTACCTGCTCGCGGCCTGGCCGATCCTGCGCGAAGGGGAAAAAAGACGGTTGACAGGTCCGAACAACACGCTACAATTTCGTCTCTCTCGACGCGGGAATAGCTCAGTTGGTAGAGCACGACCTTGCCAAGGTCGGGGTCGCGAGTTCGAGTCTCGTTTCCCGCTCCAGATTCGCTTCGCAAGAAGCAACGACACAACCCCGCATGCGGGGTTTTGTTTTGCAGGCGCCTTGAAATGGCGCCTGGATTGCGCCAGTCTGGCGCGGTCGCCATCGGCCTGGTGGCAGAGTGGTTATGCAGCGGACTGCAAATCCGCGTACGCCGGTTCAATTCCGACCCAGGCCTCCAAGTACCAGGAAGACGCATTGCGTCCTCCATGCGGGAATAGCTCAGTTGGTAGAGCACGACCTTGCCAAGGTCGGGGTCGCGAGTTCGAGTCTCGTTTCCCGCTCCATGTCCGCTTCCCCGGGAAGCACGTCGAAGCCCCGCATGCGGGGCTTCGCTGTTTCCGGCGTGCGGAAGGGCGCCGCTTTCCAATGCGGTGCGAGTGAGGCAGGCTATCCCCGTGCCCGGATGGCGAAACTGGTAGACGCATCGGACTTAAAATCCGCCGGCCGCAAGGCCATGCCGGTTCGATTCCGGCTCCGGGCACCACAATGCACTCCACGGAAGACCGTAAGACTCCAGAGTAGGCGCGTGTGCCGGCCGTCCTCATCGGCAAGCCGGGTGTATGCAGGGGGGAGGTCATTGGTGGCGGCCATGGTCACCATCCGTCGTCGAGGATGGCTACACGCTTCTCGGCGGCCGTCGAGGGATCTCAAGGCCGCGCGATCAATCGTCCGCCGTTCAGCGAAATACTCATGGCGAGGGACGCGCTGGGTGGCCAGGCTGCGCTCCCGTCGCGATGGCTGCGACGTCCTCGTCAGACCATCCCGGCTGCCCAATGCCCGACACGCTACGCACGTCATGTTGTTCCGTCGCCAAGAACGCGAGGAGTTCCCCTACCAGTACCCCAGCCATCTGCGTGACCTGGCGGCCGAGCTGCCCAGGGCGCCTGGCGTGTACCAGTTCCACGGCGAGGAGCAGTCCGTCCCCCTGTACATCGGCAAGAGCGTCGATCTCCGCACACGGGTGCTGAGCCACCTGCGAGAGCCTGGCGAGGCCCGCATGCTGTCCCAGACGCGCCGAATCACTCATGTGCGAACGGCCGGTGACCTGGGCGCCCAGCTCCTGGAAGCCCACCAGATCAAGACCCTGCAGCCGCTCTACAACAAGAAGCTGAGGCGCACCCACCGGATCTGCTCGATTGCGCTGGATCTTGGGGGCGTGCGCTACGCGTTCTCCAACGAGCCCAACTTTCGCATTCGGACCAACCTCTATGGCCTGTTCGGCAGCAAGATGGCCGCCATGGAGCGGCTTAGAGCTTTGGCTGAAGAACACGAGCTCTGCTATGCGCGCATCGGCCTGGAAAGAACGCCGGGCGGCCGCCCCTGCTTCCGCCATTCCATTGGCCGCTGCCGCGGAGTCTGTGCCGGGAAGGAGGCCGGACGCGACCACGACGAACGCCTGTTAACGGCCCTCAGGGGGATCGAAGTCGCCAAGTGGCCCTATAAGGGCAGGGTGGCCATCGAGGAGCGCGACGGGAAGCTGCGGCAGCTCCACGTCATTGACCATTGGAACTATCTAGGGAGCGCCGGATCCTTGCGCGAGGCCAGGCGGATCAAGGGCGACTCGGGCCAATTCGACAGGGACGACTACTACATTATGGCGCGGCCCATGCTATCGGGCGAGCTGAGGGTGCGGGAGCTCTAGATCGATCGGGTCGAGCCGTCTCAGTTTCTGGGAGGCCACGCGCGTGCAGTGGCGCAGGCGCTACGCCATGGCCTCTGCTCCGCAGCCGCTCGCCAGGCGGCAGGATAGTGCGCTCGACTACAACAAGCTCTTGCAGCCCAAAGCCTCGGCGCTCAGCACCTGCGTGATCAAGATCGACACTATGCCCGACGACTTCGAGTCGATTGCCGATGTAGGGCAATCCCTGCAGTGCTTTGCGAAGTCCTCTGGTTTGAACGTGACAGCCAAAGCGCCGCATGCTTCCACTGCCCAGCGCGGGACCGGTACGGTCGCGCACTCGCGTCATGCGCCTCGTTGAGCAGGGTGGGGGGACGGGCGCAGAGTTCAAGCGGCGCAGCCAGGTCGAGAGCCGAGTGCCAAAGGCCAGAGTGGGATAGGTTCGGCAATTGGGTCAGCTACACCTACACAAACGCATCCAATGAGCCCCCCCGCATTGGAAAAATTGAAAGCAATGACGGGAGGCTGATTGCATTCACTTATGATGCATCAGGACGCCTCGCCTCCGCCTCAGCTCATGGGCGAACTTGGCAATACACCTATAGCGGAAATCCTGCGCGTCTGACAGGCGTTCTCAGGCCAGATGGTAGTAAATGGGCCTTTAATTTCGGAACTATCCCCTATGAGTACAACACTCTTGAGCAGGGTCCTGGGAGCTGCAGCTATCCAGGAGAGCTTGGTAGTGTTGATTTCGACGACTCAACGTTACGCATGACACACCCATCGGGGGCGCAAGGCGAATTCACGTTCCGTTTGAGGCTTCATGGGAGAAGCAATGTTCCGCGGCAGTGCGTCGCGGTGCCAGACGGAAATGGTCCGGAGAACGGGGCCTACTCTGACTACGTGCGGATGTACTGGACGAGGAGTCTGGTGAAGAAGAGGGTCTTCGGCCAGGGCATTCCGGAATCTGCCTGGAACTATAGCTACAACTCTGCACAAACCCCGGCGCAAGCAAGAAGTGGCTTCACACAGAACTATTCCGCACCCGGATCGTGGGCATCACCCCCATATGTGTTCACGAGTATTCCGGAAGAGGGGAAGCCGATTACGGACCTCGCCACTTACCGAATCATTGAACCTGTGTGCACTTCAGATGGATGTGCGGGAAGAACCTCAACAGAGGTTGCCGGTCCTGGCGGGACTTGGAGTCGTTACACATTCGGAAACTCTTATCGCTACGATGAAGGTCTGGTGCTAAGAGTGGAGCTGGGTTCGTCGGCAAGCCGCATTCTCAGAACTGAATTTTACAACTACCAGTTGTCCTCTATTGGCCAACCATATCCTGCGAAGCTCGGCATCAGCCGCCAGTACAAGGGCGACGGGTTGAACTCAACAGTTCTTCGTCCCCAGAAGGTCAAACGAATAGTTCAGGACGGAGCTGAGCTCGTGAACGAAGTGGAGCAGTTTGACTCTTTGGGGCGATCGACCAGGGTTCGTAAGTCGAGCGTCCCGGCAGTGCCATAAAGGCGCAAACGCAGAAATCAGTGTGTGTAGCGGATTGCGGTCGCGCTTGGATAGGCGCGAGTTTTGGATCGATGAGCGACTTGGGGGCGTATATGGGAACTGTTCGAAGGGGCATCTTCGGCTATGGCGCCGCTCTGACGTTCTGGATTCTGGCGGGCGGGGCAAACGCGCAAGCGTACAGCCGGACAGAGACGATTCAGTACTACGATGACGTCAACACATGGGTTCTAGGTCAATCGTCGAAAATCATTTGTGTGGCACCAGCTGCGTGCACACCGGCCTCGGCGCCGACCGGCATCGTCATGTCCGAGACCATATACGACACGCTGGCGCGGCCGACAATATCAAGAGCCTACGGCCGAACAGTTCAGACCTTGACCTACAACACCGACGGCACCGTCGCCACGGTGAAGGATGGCAACAACAACGTCACCACCCTGAGCAACTGGAAGCGGGGTATCCCGCAAAGCATCCGGTACCCAGCCACCGCCGAATCGCCAAGCGGGGCGACGCAGTCTGCGGTGGTCAATGACAGTGGCTGGATCACGTCGGTCACGGACGAGAACGGCTACGTCACGGGCTATGGCTATGACGCCATGGGGCGGTTGGCGAGCATTGTCTACCCCACGGGGGACACGACGGCGTGGAGTACCACCACTTTCACCCTTGAGTACCGAAACGTCGCCGAACACGGCTTGCCGCCGGGCCACTGGTTGCGCCGTCAGATCACCGGCAACAGCAAAACGAACACGTTCTATGACGCACTGTGGCGGCCCGTACTGGTGCATGAGTTCGATGCGGCCGATGTCGAGGGTACCCTCAGGGCGACCAGCACTACCTACGACGCGATGGGTCGTGTGGTCTTCCAGTCTTATCCTTCCTCTGTCAGGGTCCCCGCAACAGTCGGCACCTGGACGGAATACGACGCGTTGGGCCGCACCACCTCGGTCACGCAGGACAGCGAGCTGGGCACATTGACGACGCTGACCACCTATGCGGGCGACAGCGCGGGCCCCTACACCCGCGTGACGGACCCCCGGGGAACCCAGACGGTCACCCGCTACCAGATGTTCGATCAGCCGACCTATGACTTCCCGGTGCTGGTGGACATGGCGCAGAACAGGTCCGAGCGGGCGGCGGTGGACATCACCCGCGATGTGTTCGGCAAGCCGCTGTCCATCAGGAAGCGGAACAGCGCCAATACCGTCTCCTTGACGCGCAGCTATACCTACAACGCCTACCAGGAGCTGTGCCGCTCGGTGGAGCCGGAGACAGGCGCCACCCTGATGGGCTACGACGGGGCTGGCAACGTCCTGTGGAGCGCGGCCGGACTGCCGGCCGGTCAGGCCTGCGAAGCCGCAGGTACCAGCGCCCCCGTCGCCGCGCGACGCACTGACCGCACCTACGATGCCCGCAATCGCCTCAAGACGCTGACCTTCCCGGATGGGCGGGGCAACCAGAGCTGGACCTACACGCCCGATGGTCTGCCCGCCGGCATCACCACCTACAACGAGACGGGCAATGCCTACCCGGTGGTGAACGCCTACAGCTACAACAGGCGGCGCCTGCTCACCTTCGAAACCTCGGGCCAGACGGGGTGGTACACGTGGGGCCTGGGGTATACGTACAACGCCCATGGACACCTGAGCGCCCAGTCGTATCCGGACGGGCAGAGCGTGTCCTATGCGCCCAATGCGCTGGGCCAGCCGACCCAGGCCGGGACCTATGCCACCGGGGTCAGCTACTACCCCAACGGGGCGATCAGGCAGTTCACCTACGGCAACGGCATCGTTCACACGATGACCCAGAACGCCCGGCAATTGCCGGCACGCAGCACCGACGCGATCGGCAGCAGCAAGCCGCTGGACCTGGGCTATGCGTACGACGCCAATGGCAATGTCGGCAGCATCACCGATTACCTGGCCGGCGCGCGGCAGACGCGGGGCATGGGTTACGACGGGCTGGATCGCCTGGTCCAGACCACCTCCAGCATGTTCGGCACGGCCAGCTACGGGTACAACGTGCTGGACAACCTGACCTCGGTGAAGGTGAGCGGCGGCAGCCTGGCGCGCGACCATACGTACGTCTACGACGCGAGCAACCGGCTGGTCAACATCAAGAACACCGTCGGCGGCGCCACCGTGGTGGGGCTGGGGTACGACCTACAGGGCAACCTGGCCAACAAGAACGGGCAGACGTATTCGTTCACCTACGGCAACCGGCTGCGGGCGGCGCCGGGCAAGGAGACGTACCTGTACGACGGGCACGGTCGGCGGGTGGAGAGCCGGACCACCAACTACTCGGTATGGCAGTACAGCCAGTCCGGGCAGGTGATGTACTCGCACGATGCGCGCAACAACCGGAAGACGAACTACATCTACCTCGGGGGCAGCCTGGTGGCCCTGCGCGAGCAGCCCATGTCCGGTGGCACGACGGTCACGGTCAAGTACCAGCACACCGATGCACTGGGCACGCCGATCGCGGTGACGGATGCGGCCAAGGCCATCGTGGAGACCTTCGAGTACGAGCCTTACGGTCAGCTGGTGAACAGCGCACTGAAGGACGGACCGGGGTTCACGGGGCATGTGCAGGATGCGGCCACCGGGCTGACGTACATGCAGCAGCGGTACTACGATCCGCAGGTGGGGTCGTTTCTCAGTGCGGACCCCGTGACGGCATTTAGTGAACCAGTGGGGCAGTTCAATCGTTACCGGTATGCAAACAACAATCCCTATAGGTTTACTGACCCTGATGGACGACGCGTAGACTGCGATGGTCGCACTTGTCAGATAAACAGTCGAACAGTGGGCGAGTTTGTGTTCGCCGATATGCCAACTTATGCTGGAATCGTACTTCGCACCGAAGCCACGATGTATGTGCTGCAGCAGCTGAATGCTGTCCTGAAAGTGGCGAATACTCTATCTCAGTTGAGTGAAGGTACGTCTGAAGCTGCGCCGGAATTGCCTACCGAGATCATTGGTGATTCTCCTAGAGCCACCGGCAAGAATGGTGGTACCGCAATCGGAACATCGTTGCCGGGGGGAAGTTTGAGGAAACCGTTGAGGGGCTCACAGGTGGTACTCTGGGAGAGCCAGATGAAAAAGGAAGAAGCGTGGCGCCTAATAAGGTCTCAGTGCGCACGGGTGGCCGTAGTGGCCCCAGAATTGATATACCGGCGAATGGCGCAAAGCCGCCTGAGATCATTCATTTTCCGGAAGATACGCCCATCCCAGATTATCTAAAGCCAAAAGTAAAATGAAGACGCTGGGGTACTAAGAAGCTAAGGATTGCTACATAGTTCTATGAAGTACATGTACCAGTTTCATTTGGGGGTAGCTGTACGCCTGAGTAGGGTGCTTCGAGTCGACAAAGAGAGGAGTCAGGAGTCATGGCAACACATCGGCTTGGTAGGGATACAACGAGCATTGATGAACTCGTATGGAACGGCGAGGGATTTGGCGACGTGGCTGCCGACGCTATGTGGTCCGAACTTTCGTCCCAACTGAAGCTGATTGCGATTGCTGAGCTACATGCAGGGAACATTCCGGTAGATATTCTCAGGAATGAAGCTCGCGAGATCGTGGTGCTCTCCTTTCAGAGGCCCCCTATCTCTCAACCCCCTTTGGGCTCGAGCGTCAAAGTTCATAGGAGATTTGCCGATGGCAACTATTGCTACGATGGCACCCTCTGCACCTACGAAGATTTAGAGTCTGGTGATTTTTTGGCCTTCAATGATCCGGACTATGTCGAAGATGCTTGACGGTGATTTCTTAAGTTGCGCCACTTCTGGCCATCTCGGGAAGCCGCGCGCGGCATCGATTGGTTCAAGTCTGGGAGCCATGCTGATCCTGTCTGGACGCAGCCAGCGAGTGGCCTCCCGGAGCGTGATTGAGGGTCATAGGTTTGGGGGTAAACCCCTCTCTGATTCATCCTTCCCTGCGGCCACTGGAGGACGGGAGCTCGCTCGACCAGCGGTTTGCCTACTGCATTGGGGCGGAACGGGATCCCCATGTGGGCTAGCATCTTGCACTGGGCGGAGCCGCTGGTCCCGGCTGCCTGTTTTTCAACTTCGCCAAGCGTCAGTCAAGTGCTGGGCGGGGCGACCGCAGGAGCGACGAGAGGTGGGGATGGTATATGGCAGGACGGCAACGTGCGGGCTTCCACTTTAGAGCCAGGTAGAGGCGCGGCCGGATAAAATGGGGAAAGGAAATTCCTCCTTCGTCCTGATAGCAGGGCGAAACAGGTAGCTAAGCCCTGTTGAGAACAAGGCGTAACAGTGGGGCCAGGTTCTCGGAGCAGTACGCGCGAGCGCGCGGGTGCCTATGACTTAGGTAGTAGGCGGCGGTGGCAACCCTCGCCAGCAGTGGACCGGCCCCGATGACCGGAGCAGGGTCGCCCCGCCGCCCTGGGAGGAGTCAAGCGCGCAGGCTCCCAGAACCCATTCCATTAGTAAGGTGAGTCGCGGTGGCGGCTCACCGAAAGTGAGTCAGATCGTGAGTCAAAACCCATTCAAGATCAGTTACATACCCATTGAATCAATGGGCTGCGGCATTCTTTCGGTTTAAGCTCCGGCACCAGCCCGCCGATGCGCTCAGCGCGGCGGCCGCTTCTCTTCCTCGCGCACTTTCTTGCGTACGAACATCGCCACCGCGAAGGCGATGCCCACCATGACGATGCTGCCGCCGATGGCCAGCCAGCCCACCGGTTCCATCAGGATTTCGCGCAGGACAGGATGCATGTCGGTATCTCCCCGGTTGTGGTGGCGCCAACCTCGCACCCCGGGCGCGGGCGGGCATTGATCAGGATCAAACCCGCGCATCCGGCAAACCGCGCCTGCGGCGTGCGGTCGCAGGGCATCGCATAGAATCGGGGCTGGCCCACGGGAGACGCACGATGCAGCGATACCTCGCCTATGCCGCCACGCTGTTGCTCGCGGTGGCGATGCTGGTACTGGCGGTGTTCTGGCCGGTCGCCTGGTGGGGCGTGGCGGTCTTCGGCGCCCTGGCGCTGCTGGGCACCTGGGACCTGCTGCAGACCCGCAGCACGCTGCGACGCAACTACCCGGTGCTGGCGCACTTCCGATACGGGTTGGAATCGGTCGGCCCGGAGATCCGCCAGTACTTCATCGAGGGCGATACCGCCGAGGTGCCGTTCTCGCGCCAGCAGCGTTCTCTGGTCTACCAGCGCGCCAAGGGCGTGATGGACGTGGTGCCGTTCGGCAGCCAGCAGGACGTGTACGGCGTGGACTACGAATGGATCAACCATTCGATGGCGCCCACGCACGTGGATTCGCACGATTTCCGCGTGGTCATCGGCGCGGCCTCGGCGCAGCCGTATTCGGCCAGCGTGTTCAACATCTCGGCGATGAGCTTCGGCGCGCTGTCGGCGAACGCGGTGCGCGCGCTGAACGAGGGCGCGCGGCGCGGCGGCTTCTACCACGACACCGGCGAAGGTTCGATTTCGCCCTATCACCGCGAAAAGGGCGGCGACCTGGTCTGGGAGATCGGGTCCGGCTATTTCGGCTGTCGCGACGACCGGGGCCGCTTCAGCGAGGAGCGCTTTGTCGAGAACGCGCGCGCGCCGCAGGTGAAGATGATCGAGCTGAAGCTGTCCCAGGGCGCCAAGCCCGGCCACGGCGGGGTGCTGCCGGCGGCGAAGGTCAGCGCCGAAATCGCGGCCACCCGCGGCGTACCCATGGGGCACGACTGCGTGTCGCCGGCGTCGCATTCGGCGTTCTCCACACCGGTGGGGTTGCTGCAGTTCATCGCACGCCTGCGCGAACTCTCCGGGGGCAAGCCGACCGGCTTCAAGCTGGCCATCGGCCACCCGTGGGAGTGGTTCGGCATCGCCAAGGCCATGCACGAAACCGGCCTGCTGCCGGATTTCATCGTGGTCGATGGTGCGGAAGGCGGCACCGGCGCGGCGCCGGCCGAGTTCATCGACCATGTGGGCGTGCCGATGCACGAAGCGCTGCTGCTGGTCCACAACACCCTGGTCGGGCTGAACCTGCGCGACCGCGTGCGGGTGGGTGCGGCCGGCAAGATCATCAGCGCCTTCGACATCGCCCGCACCATGGCGATGGGCGCGGACTGGTGCAATGCCGGGCGCGGCTTCATGTTCGCGTTGGGGTGCATCCAGTCGCAGAGCTGCCACAACGATCGCTGCCCCACCGGGGTGGCCACCCAGGACCCGGCGCGCTGGAAGCATCTGGACGTGGCCGACAAGTCGGTGCGCGTGCAGCAGTTCCACGACAACACCCTGAAGGCGCTGCGCGACATGCTGTGCGCGGCGGGACTGGAACACCCGCAGCAACTGGGACCGGAACACATCCTGCGCCGCGTGTCGCCCATCGAGGTGCGTTCGCTGGCGTCCCTCTACCGGTTCCTCGAGCCGGGCGAGTTGCTGGACCGGGTGCCCTCGCATGCCGTGTTCCGCGACTTCTGGGCCGAGGCCCGCAGCGACGCGTTCGCGCCACCGCGGCGGGTCAGCGCCCTGTGCGATACCAAGGACCGCTGAGCCCCGGGGTGCGTTGACCGCATCCCCGCTCCCCGTTTATCATGCGCGCCCCGACGAATTCGGGCGGTTAGCTCAGCGGTAGAGCACTGCTTTCACACGGCAGGGGTCACAAGTTCGAAACTTGTACCGCCCACCAGTACTACGCAAAAGCCCGGCCCCGGCCGGGCTTTTGCGTGCCTGGGGTCCGCCATCGGGGCCCGCCAGCGGCCCGACCGGCGGCATCCTGCGCCAGCGCGCGTTCCGCGGCGCCATAAGTGCTTGTTTCAGCGACTGAAAAGGCCGGTCGGGCAGGTCCGGTGTGATACACTCCGCAGGTTGCAGAACCCGCCGGAATCCCCGCCTGTCGCTGCCTCGCCGGCCCCCGCCGGCTAGGCCCGTTTGGGCCCGGATCCAGGCCCGAGACAACCCAAGAAACACGGAACCCGAATGGCCGATACCGCCAAGGAAATCATCCCCGTCAATCTCGAAGACGAGATGCGCCGCAGCTACCTGGATTACGCCATGAGCGTGATCGTGGGGCGCGCGCTCCCGGATGTCCGCGATGGCCTGAAGCCCGTCCACCGGCGCGTCCTGTTCGCGATGAACGAACTGGGCAACCACGCCAACAAGCCGCACGTGAAGTCGGCCCGCATCGTCGGCGACGTGATCGGCAAGTACCACCCGCACGGCGACCAGTCGGTCTACGACACCTTGGTGCGCATGGCCCAGCCCTTCTCGCTGCGCTACATGCTGGTCGACGGCCAGGGCAACTTCGGCTCGGTCGACGGCGACGCCGCGGCGGCCATGCGTTACACCGAAGCGCGCATGGCGCGCCTCACCCACGAACTGCTCGCCGACATCGACAAGGAAACCGTCGATTTCCAGCCCAACTACGACGAGAAGGAACAGGAGCCGACGGTCCTGCCGACCCGCTTCCCGAACCTGCTGGTCAACGGCTCGGCCGGCATCGCGGTGGGCATGGCCACCAACATTCCGCCGCACAACCTGTCGGAAGTGGTCAATGGCCTGATAGCGCTGATCGACAACCCGGAGCTGGATGTCGACGGGCTGATGCAGTACATCCCGGGCCCGGATTTCCCCACCGGCGGCATCATCAACGGCACCGCCGGCATCGTGGCCGGCTACCGCACCGGCCGGGGCCGCGTGCGCATGCGCGCCAAGGCCGACATCGAGGTCAACGACGACAACGGCCGCGAGTCGATCATCGTCACCGAGATCCCGTACCAGGTGAACAAGGCGCGGCTGATCGAGAAGATCGCCGAGCTGGTGAAGGAGAAGAAGCTCGAAGGCATCAGCGAGCTGCGCGACGAGTCCGACAAGGACGGCATGCGCATCTACATCGAGGTCAAGCGCGGCGAATCGGCCGAGGTCGTCCTCAACAACCTGTACCTGCAGACGCCGATGGAATCGGTGTTCGGCATCAACATGGTCGCCCTGGTCGACGGTCGCCCGCAGCTGCTCAACCTCAAGCAGATGCTGGAAGCCTTCGTGCGCCACCGTCGCGAAGTGGTCACCCGCCGGACCATCTTCGAACTGCGCAAGGCGCGCAACCGCGCGCACATCCTGGAAGGCCTGACCGTCGCGCTCGCCAACATCGACGAGATGATCGAGCTGATCAAGACCTCGGCCAACCCGCAGGAAGCGCGCGAGCGCATGCTGGCCAAGACCTGGGAGCCGGGCCTGGTGGGCGCGCTGCTGGCGGCCGCCGGCGCCGAGGCCTCGCGTCCGGAGGACCTGCCGGCCGCCATCGGTTTCGTCGACGGCCGCTACCAGCTCAGCGAAGCGCAGGCCACCCAGATCCTGGAAATGCGCCTGCACCGCCTGACCGGCCTGGAGCAGGAAAAGCTCACCGAAGAATACCGCCAGCTGCTGGAGACCATCGCCGGCCTGATCCGCATCCTGGAGAATCCGGACGTGCTGCTGCAGGTGATCCGCGACGAGCTGCTGAACGTCAAGGCCGAGTTCGGCGACGAGCGCCGCAGCGAGATCCGCCACAGCGAAGAAGACCTGGACATCCTGGACCTGATCGCGCCGGAAGACATGGTGGTCACGCTGTCGCATGCGGGCTACGCGAAGCGGCAGCCGGCCAGCGCCTACCGCGCGCAGAAGCGCGGTGGCCGCGGCCGCAGTGCGGCGGCCACCAAGGAAGAGGATTTCATCGACCAGCTGTGGCTGGTCAACACCCACGACACGCTGCTCACCTTCACCAGCAGCGGCAAGGTGTTCTGGCTGCCGGTGTACCAGTTGCCGGAAGCCGGTTCCAATGCGCGTGGCCGTCCGATCATCAACTGGATCCCGCTGGAGCCCGGCGAGAAGGTCCAGGCCGTGGTGCCGGTGCGCGACTACGAGGAAGGCAAGTTCGTCTTCTTCGCCACGAAGCACGGTACGGTCAAGAAGACCCCGCTCACCGAGTTCGCCTTCAAGCTGGCGCGCGGCAAGATCGCGATCAACCTGGACGAAGGCGATGCCCTGGTCGGCGTGGCGCTGACCGATGGCGAGCGCGACGTCATGCTGTTCGCCTCCAACGGCCGTGCGGTGCGCTTCTCCGAGTCGCTGGTCCGCGCGATGGGCCGCACCGCCACCGGCGTGCGCGGCATGCGCCTGGTGGCCGGCGCGGATGCGGAGGTCGAGGGAGACCATGACGACGGCGAGGCCGGCGAGACCGACGGCGCGCCCTCGCTTCCCGAAGCCGGCTCCGAGGTCGTCAGCCTGGTCGTCGTCGACGGCGATGGCGACATCCTGACCGCCAGCGAGCGCGGCTACGGCAAGCGCACCCCGGTGGCGGACTATCCGCGCAAGGGGCGTGGCACGCGTGGCGTGATCGCGCTGAAGACCACCGAACGCAACGGTCGCCTGGTCGGTGCCATCCAGTTGTCCGACCATCACGAGGTGCTGCTGATCTCCGACGGCGGCACGCTGGTGCGCACCCGCGCGGCGGAAATCTCGCAGGTCGGTCGCAACACCCAGGGCGTCACCCTGATCCGCCTGTCGGATGGCGAAACGCTGCAGGCCGTCGAACGCCTGGACGCCTCGCTGGACGAGGACGAGGCGGGCGAGGGCGTGGTGGGGACGGCCGCGGTTGCGCCGGAAACCACCGACACGCCGCCCGAGGCCTGACCGTCCGCCGACAGGGAAGTGCGGGGCGTTGACCCCGCCACTTCCATTTGCGCGTTCTATACTGCCGGTACGACCACGGCAGGGAATGGCACATGGGATCGGCAACTGGCAACACCCCGAACGCGCGCACCCGCTGGATGCGCGCGTTTTTCATTGGCCTGATGGCAGCGTCGGCACTGGCCGGCTGCAAGCGCAACGAGTCGGGGCAATTGCCCGAAGCCAGCGGCCAGCCGATCAAGGCGCAGGCTGCCAGGGTGGAAGGTTTCGCCCTGGTCGGCGCCTATCCCGACCAGCATGACGGCGACCTGGCCATCGCGCTGGAGTTCAGCCGGCCCCTGGTCGGTTCGCAGGACTTCGACGCGCTGCTGGTGGTGAAGGACGCCAACGGCGCCGCGGTGAAGGGCAGCTGGGTACTGGACGACAAGGGCCGGGTGCTGCGCTTCCCGTCGGTGGAGGCGGCGAAGGACTACGAGGTCACCCTGAAAGCCGGTCTGTCCGCCGCCGACGGCACGCGTCTGGGCAAGGACGACACCCGCAAGGTGCACACCGGCGAACTCGACCCTGCCGTGGGTTTCGCCTCGCAGGGCAGCGTGCTGCCGGCGCGCGAGAGCCGGGGCCTGCCTGTGGTGTCGATCAACGTGCCGGAAGTGGACGTGGAGTTCCTGCGCGTCACCGAAAAGCAACTGCCGAAGTTCTTCGCCGAATACCAGCGCGGCGGCCGCCGTGGCAGCTGGGACCTGGACAGCGAGTACGGCGACAGCACGCCGCTGGGCAAGCTGGCCGAGCCGGTATACCTCAACCGCTTCGTGCTGGGCGGCAAGCCCAACGAGCGCGTGCTGACCTACCTGCCGATCCAGGACATCCGCGAACTGCAGGATCCGGGCCTCTACTTCGCGGTGATGAAGCGCACCGGCAAGTTCGCCGGCGAGTTCGAGACGGCCTTCTTCACCGTCAGCGACATCGGCCTGCACACGCGCGCCTACAAGGACAAGCTGTTCGTCCACACCGCGTCGCTGCAGGACGGCTCGGCCACCGGCAGCGTGGAACTGAAGGTGCTGGACGCACGTGGCGAGGCCATCCTGGCCGGCAAGACCGACGGCAACGGCAATGCGCTGCTGAACTACACGCTGGACGCCGGCCATGTGCTGGTCGCCACGCGCGGCAAGGACGTGTCCATGCTGCCGTTCAACCAGCCGGCGCTCGACCTGTCCGAATTCGCCGTCGCGGGCCGTGAGCAGGCCTGGTTCGACGTGTTCGCTTGGTCCGGGCGCGATCTGTACCGCCCCGGCGAGACCGTACGCATCTCCGCGCTGCTGCGCGACAACGACGGCAGGCCGGTACCGGCGCCCAAGCAGGGCGGCGGCCAGCCGGTGTTCCTGCGCCTGAAACAACCCGACGGCAAGGTGTTCCGCGAGACGCGCCTGCAGCCGGGCGCGCAGGGGTATCTCAGTTTCGAGCAGGCCATCCCGACGGAAGCGCCGACCGGTCGCTGGCAGGTGGAGTTCCGCACCGACCCGGCCAGCAAGGAAGCGGTGCAGGGCATGACGCTGCGCATCGAGGAGTTCCTGCCCGAGCGCATGAAGCTGGACCTGGACGCGGCGCAACCCGTGCTGAAACCGGGCCAGGCGCTGAAGCTCAAGGCCACCGCGGCCTACCTGTACGGGGCGCCCGCCAGCGGCAACCGCTTCACCGCCAAACTCGCCGTCGCGGTGGAGCAGCATCCGCTGGAGCAACTGCCGGGTTACTTCTTCGGCGACCCGACGATGGAGCTGCCGAAGGACGCCAAGGACATCATCGATACCACGCTGCCCGAGAACGGCGTGCTGCAGGAAGACATCGCGCTGCCCGCCGAGGCCAAGCCGCGCAGCACCATCGCCGCCCTCGTGTCCGGCAGCGTCTACGAGACCGGAGGCCGCACGGTGAACCGCACGCTCAAGCGCGTGCTGTGGCCGGCCGATGCGCTGGTCGGCATCCGCCCGCTGTTCGACGACAAGGACGGCGCGGATGCGAACGCCAACGCGGGCTTCGAACTGGTGCGCGTGGATGCCGCCGGCAAACCGCGGCCCGGCAAGGGCCTGAAGGCCACGCTGGTGCGCGAACTGCGTGACTATCACTGGAACTACGACGAGGACGGCGGCTGGGATTACGACTTCACCCGCCGTTTCGAGAACAAGGACACGCGCACGCTGGAGCTGGGCACGGGTGCGTCGAAGATCGATTTCCCGGTGGAATGGGGCGAATACCGCTTGGACGTGTTCGATCCTGCCACCGGCCTGACCACGCGCTACCCGTTCCGCGCCGGCTGGAGCTGGGACGACCAGAACCGCGGCCTGGATGCGCGCCCCGACAAGGTGAAGCTGGCGCTGGACAAGACCGGCTACAAGGCCGGCGACACGCTGAAGGTGACCGTCACCCCGCCGCATGCGGGCAAGGGCCTGCTGATGGTCGAGAGCGATCGCATGCTGTACGTGCAGGCCATCGACGCCAAGCCGGGCAGCACGTTCTCCATCCCGGTGACCAAGGACTGGGAACGGCACGACATCTATGTCACCGCGCTGGTGTTCCGCGGCGGCTCGGCGCCCAGCAGGATCACGCCCGCGCGCGCGGTCGGCGTGGCGCATGTGCCCATGGACCGCCGCGACCGCCGCGTCGCCGTCGGGCTGTCGGTGCCCAGGCAGATGCGTCCGGAGCAGAACCTGCCGGTGACCGTCAGCGTGCCCGAGCTTGCCGGCAAGCTGGCGCACGTCACCGTGTCCGCGGTGGACGTGGGCATCCTCAACATCACCCGCTTCCCCGTGCCCGATGCCAACGCGCAGTTCTTCGCCCAGCGCCGGCTGGGCGTGGACGCCTACGACATCTACGGCCGCGTGATCGAGAGTTTCGAAGGCGGCAGCGCCAAGATCCGCTTCGGCGGCGACATGGCGCTGGCCGCGTTGCCGCAGGCGAAGCGGCCCACTTCGCGGGTGCAGACGGTGGATCTGTTCTCCGGGCCGGTGAAGCTGGACGGCAAGGGCAATGCCCGCGTCGCGCTGAGGGTGCCCGACTTCAACGGCACGCTGCGCGTGTCGGCGCTGGTGTATTCGGACACGCACTACGGCAACCGCGATCGCGAGACCGTGGTGCGCGCGCCCATCGTGGCCGAGGCCAGCCTGCCGCGCGTGCTGGCGCCGGGCGACAGGAGCACGGTGACCCTGGATGTGCAGAACTTCACCGGCAAGGCCGGCGCGTTCAAGGTGCTGGTGAACGGCGAAGGGCCGCTCGACATCGGCGAGGGCGGCCGCACGGCCGATCTGCCGGCCGATGCCAAGCGCACGCTGACGTTCCCGATCGTGGCGGGCGAGGGCTACACCACGGCACAGGTGCGCGTGCGCGTGGAGGGCAACGGCTTCAAGGTCGACCGTCGCTACGACGTGCCGGTGCGCGCGGGCTGGCCGGCGGTGCTGCGCTCGCGCACGCAGGTGCTCGACAGCCTGGCACCCGTGGAGATGGGCGCGGGCTTCGCCGACGGGCTGATGCCGGGCTCGGTGACCGCGCGCATGACGGTCAGCGCGCTGCCGCCCATCCCGTTCGCCAGCGCGCTGAAGGGCGCGCTGGAGTATCCCTACGGCTGCGCGGAGCAGACCACCAGCAAGGGGTACGCTGCGCTGGAACTGGACGATGCCACGGCGAAGATGCTGGGCATCGACGGTCTGGACGCCAGGAAGCGTCGCGAGCGCATGGAGGGCGCGTTCGGGCGGCTGGCGTCGATGCAGGTGGCCAACGGCCATTTCTCGATGTGGGGCAACGACGACTACGTCAATCCGGGCTTGACGCCGTACATCGCCGAATTCCTGCTGGACGCGCGCGAGGGTGGGTTCGCCGTACCGGAGACGGTGCTGCAGAAGGCGCTGACGCGGCTCAACGAGGACTTGCTGGCCGGCGGCGCCCAGTTCTACGGTTACGACCGGCGCGACCACCTCAAGTTCGCCAACCAGGCCTACGCCGGCTACGTGTTGGCACGCGTCAACCGGGCGCCGCTGGGCACGCTGCGCGCGCTGTACGACAACGAGCGCGGCAAGAGCCTGACCGGCCTGCCGCTGGTGCACCTGGGCATCGCGCTGACGCTGCAGGGCGACAAGGCGCGCGGCGCGAAGGCGATCGCCGAAGGCTTCGCCAGGACAGGCGACCGGCCGGAGTACCTGGGCGACTACGGCACCAGGCTGCGCGACGATGCGCTGATGATCGCGCTGGTGCACGAGCGCAAGCTGGCCAGGCCCGAGTACGACCGACGGGCGATTTCGCTGGGGCGCGAGCTGGATGCGCGTCGCAACAGCGGTTGGCTGTGGTTGAGCACGCAGGAACAGGTGGCGCTGGCCCGCCTGGGCAAGGCGCTGATGGTGGACCAGAAGAAGCTGGTGTCGGGGCAGTGGAGCATCGGCGGCGAGTCGCAGGCGGTCGCCCCCGTGCGCCTGTTCGGCCGCAGCGTCGATCACGCCGCGCTCGCCCGCGGCCTGCGCTTCACCCCGGAAGGTTCGCCGCCGCTGTACGCCTCGCTGGATGCGGCCGGCATCCCGCGCAGCGCACCGGCGCCGGACAACCGCCAGGTCGGCATCGAGCGCCGCTACTACACCACCGACGGCAACGAGTGGAAGGGCGGCACGCTGAAGGAAGGCGAGGCGCTGATCGTGCGCGTCGGCATCACCCCCCACGTCGCCATGCCGGATGCGCTGTTCACCGACCTGTTGCCGGCGGGGCTGGAGATCGAGAACTTCAACCTGGGCGACGCCAGGCAGTGGGCCGAGGTGGTGGTGGATGGCATCGCCATAAGCGACCGCGGCAGCGCGGCGGACGTCAAGCACGAGGAATTCCGCGACGACCGCTACGTGGCGGCGCTGAAGCTGGAACGTGGCAGCACCGCCAAGGTGTTCTACCTGGTGCGCGCGGTGACGCCCGGTACCTACACCGTGCCGCCGTCGCTGGTGGAGGACATGTACCGCCCGGACATCCGCGGCGTCGGCAAGGCCTCGCCGGCGACGATCACGGTGGTGCAGCCATAACGCCCGTATTCCTTATCGTCATCCCGGCGAACGCCGGGATCCATCTTGATCTTCTGTACCGTCTGCCATGAAGGTGTGGAGCAGGATCGAACCGGATTCAAGCGTGCGCCGGAATGACGGGTGCGGAAGGGCGAAAGGCTTTTCGGCCACCATCGTCATCCCGGCGAAAGCCGGGATCCATGTTGATCCTCGATGATTTGGGCCGTGATGGTGCATCGGAGAAAAGGCAAGATGGATTCCAGCGTGCGCTGGAATGACGGGCCGCAGCCGCGACGTTGGCCTTCCTGGCTGCGATGGTCGATGGTGGCCCTACTTGTCAGCCTGCTGACGCTCGACCTTGCATTCCCGCCACCACTCCCCAAGACCCGCGACACCAGCACGCTGGTCGTCGCACGCGACGGCACACCGCTGCGCGCCTTCGCCGACCGCGACGGCGTCTGGCGCTATCCCGCGTCGCCGGACACGGTATCGCCGCTCTACCTGCAGGCGCTGCTGAACTACGAGGACCGCTGGTTCTGGCAGCACCCAGGCATCAATCCCTGGGCCCTGGTGCGCGCTGCGGGTCAGTTCCTCAGGCACGGGCGGGTGGTCTCCGGCGGCTCCACGCTGACCATGCAGGTGGCGCGCATGCTGGACCGCCACTCGCGCACGCCCTGGGGCAAGGCCAAGCAGATGCTGCGCGCGCTGCAGCTGGAAGCGCATCTGTCCAAGCGCGAGATCCTCACGCTGTACCTGGAGCGCGCACCGTTCGGCGGCACCATCGAGGGCGTGGACGCGGCCAGCTGGGCCTATCTGGGCAAACCCGCATCGCGTCTGTCGCATGCCGAAGCCGCGCTGCTGGCGGTGCTGCCGCAGTCGCCCAGCCGGCTGCGCCCTGATCGCCATCCGGAGGCGGCGCGTATCGCGCGCGACAAGGTGCTGCGGCGCATGGCCGACCTTGGCGTCTGGTCGAAGGCCCAGGTCGACGACGCACGCATCGAACCCGTCGTCGCCCGCCGCCTGCAGGCGCCGCTGAGTGCCGCGCTGCTGGCCGAACGCCTGCGCCGCCAGCAGCCGCGCGCCTCGCGCATCACCTCCACCCTCGACGCGGGCCTGCAGCGCACCCTGGAGGAACGCGTGCAGGGCTATTTCTCCGCCTTGCCCCCACGCACTTCCGCGGCGCTGCTGGTGGTCGACAACGCCACGATGGAAGCGCGTGCCTATGTGGGCTCGGTGGCCTTCGGCGATCGCGAGCGCCTGGGACATGTGGACATGGTGCAGGCGTGGCGCTCGCCCGGCTCGACGCTGAAGCCGTTCCTGTACGGGCTGGCGCTGGATGACGGGCTTATCCATTCCGAAAGCCTGCTGGTGGATGCGCCGCAGTCGTTCGGCGGCTACCGGCCGGGCAATTTCGACGCCGCGTTCAATGGTCCGGTCGGTGCGGCCGATGCCCTACGACTCTCGCTCAACGTGCCCGCGGTGGACCTGCTGGATCGCGTGGGGCCGGCGCGGTTCTCCGCGCGACTGGCGAACAATGGCCTGGTGCTGCGCTATCCGCGCGGCGCGCAGCCCAACCTGTCGTTGATACTCGGCGGTACCGGTGCGCGGCTGGAGGACCTGGTGGGCGCGTACGCAGGGCTCAATCGCGGCGGACTGTCGGGCCGCGTCCGCTACACGGCGCACGACGCTTCGTCCGATCGGCGCCTGCTCTCGCCCGGCGCTGCCTGGATCATCCGCGAGATGCTGGAAGCGCACCCGCGCCCCGGCTACGGTAGCGGCATGCTGGACACCGGCAACCGGCCGCGCGTGGCCTGGAAGACCGGCACCAGCTATGGCTTCCGCGACGCCTGGGCGCTCGGCGGCACGCGTCGTTACACGGTCGGCGTGTGGGTGGGCCGGCCCGATGGCACACCGCTGCCGGGGCAGTACGGCGCGGTCACGGCACTGCCGCTGATGTTCGAGGTGATCGACAGCCTGCCGCGCGCGCAGGGCGATGCCGGGCCGATGCCGCCACCGCCCGACGTGGTGGAACAGGCGATCTGCTGGCCCTTGGGAACGCTGGCGGACGCGGAATCGCCGCAACTCTGCCAGCGCAGGCGCGATGCGTGGACGCTGGCCGGCAATGTGCCGCCCACGTTCGCAGAGCGTGACGCGCGCCTGTGGAGCGCCGGCCGCGAGCGGTTCGAAGTGGATGCGCGGACCGGCCAACGTCTTTCCGGCGAGTGCGCGCGCCCGCATGACGCGCGCAGCACGGAGATCGCGCGCTGGCCGGCCTTGGCGTCGCCGTGGCTGCCTGCGCGCGAGCGGGCGGCGTCGCGTCTGCCGCCCTTGTCGCCGGACTGCCAGCCCGACGGGCGCGATGCGGCCGAGGAACTGCGCATCGAGGGGCTCAACGATCTTGCCACGCTGGCGCGCGCGCCCGGCAGCGGGCATGGCGTCCGGCTGCAGTTGCGTGCGCTGGGCACCGACACGCGCGTGCAATGGTTGCTGGATGGCCGCTGGATCGCGGAGACACAGGGGGCGCAGGCGTTCCAGCAGGATTTCGCCGAGACGGGAACGCACCAGCTCACCGCGCTGGCCGACAGCGGTGCATGGGCGAGGGTGCGGTTCAACGTGTTGCAGTAGAACGACGGAACGCGCGCACCGCTCGTAGGAGCGGGCCATGCCCGCGATGCTTTTGCGTGGAATGGCGGAAAGGCATCGCGCCCAAGAGGCGCTCCTACAAAGAAGGGCCATGCCCGCGATGCTTTTGCGTGGATGGCGGAAAGGCATCGCGCCCGAGGGGCGCTCGTACAAAGAACCAGGAAGCCGCAAGCTCTGTAGGAGCGGGCCATGCCCGCGATGCTTTTGCGTGGATGGCGGAAAGGCATCGCGCCCGAGGGGCGCTCCTACAAAGAAGCGGGAGGCCGGAAGCTCTGTAGGAGCGGGCCATGCCCGCGATGCTTTTGCGCGGAAAGGCGGGAAAGGCATCCCGCCCTTGTACCCCGTTGGGCATGAAGGGCGCTCCTGCCATGCAGCGATGCGCCTGGACTCAGCCGATCTGTTCCAGCACATGCTCCGCGCCGGAGACCTTGTACTCGCCCGGCGCCTCAACGAACACGTTCTTCACCACGCCATCCTCCACGTACAGCGCGAAGCGCTTGGCGCGGATGCCCATGCCGTAGGCACTGGCGTCCATTTCCAGGCCCAGGGCCTTGGCCAGGTCGGCGTTGCCGTCGGCCAGCATCTGCAGGCCGTCAGGCACATGCTGGGTCTTGCCCCAGGCCTGCATGACGAACGGGTCGTTGACCGAGACGCAGAACACCTCGATGCCGCGGCTGCGGAATGCGTCGAAATGCTGCACGTAGCTGGGCAGGTGCTTCTCCGAGCAGGTGGGGGTGAACGCACCGGGTACGGCGAACAGCACCGCCTTGCGGCCATCGAACAGGGTGGTGGTGTCCACCGTCTCCACCCCCTCGCGGATGCGCTTGAGGGTCACCTCGGGAATGCGTTGGCCAACCTGGATGCTCATGGGGGTGCCTTGTGTGGACGGAAACTGAATGCAGTGTAGCGCGTCCCCGTGGCCGGCCCGTGACGATCTTGAAACGTGCCGGGGCGCGCCTATGTTCGGCTCATCGGCGGCGGCACGCCCGGCGCCATTTCCAAGAGGAGACACCGACATGAGCATCGTGCAGTACAACCCGTGGGGCAACGCCCGTGGCCTGCAGGACGAGATCAAGCAGGTCTTCGACCGCTTCCTGGGCGAGGCCGACGCGGACCAGTCCAACGTGGTGACCAGCCAATGGGCGCCGCGCGTGGACATCCGCGAGGACAACGACCGTTTCGTGATCCTGGCCGACATTCCGGGCGTGGATCCGAAGGACATCGAGATCCACATGGACAAGGGCATCCTAACCCTGCGTGGCGAGCGTGCGGCGGAGAAAAAGGACGAGGGCACCCGTTTCTCCCGCGTCGAGCGCGTCTACGGCACCTTCTACCGCCGCTTCTCGCTGCCCGACAGCGCCAATCCCGACGGCATCACCGCCACCGGCAGGCACGGCGTGCTGCAGATCGACATCCCCAAGAAGCCCGAGACCACGCCGCGCCGCATCCAGGTGCAGTGAGTACCGCGGCCCGTCGCCGACACGGCGGGCTGGCGGGCGGAGCGATAGAATCGGCCCGTGGCGCCCGCGTCGCGGGCCTTTTCTTTGCGGACGCCCTGCCTGCAGGGCGTCCGCGTGATCGTGCGGAGATCCCATGCAATTCAAAGACTATTACGCGGTGCTGGGCGTGGAGCCTTCCGCGGGCGATGCCGAGATCAAGACGGCCTACCGGCGCCTGGCCCGCAAGTACCACCCGGATGTCAGCAAGGAGCCCGGCGCCGAAGAACAGTTCAAGGCCGTCAACGAGGCCTACGAGGCCCTGCGCGACCCGCAGAAGCGCGCCGCCTACGACCAGCTGCGGGCACGCGGCTACCGGCCGGGTGAGGAGTTCCGCCCGCCGCCCGATTTCGGGCGCGGCGGTCCCGGTGCGCAGGAGTTCGACTTCGAGGAGATCTTCGGCGGCGCCGGGGGCGGCAGCGGCGGATTCAGCGACTTCTTCGAGGGCCTGTTCGGCCGGCGTGGCAGGGCGGAGGCGCCTTCGCAACGGGGACCGCAGGGGCCCCGCGACTCGCGCGCCAAGCTGGCGGTACCGCTGCAGGCGGTGCACGACGGCGGCAGCGTGCGGGTCAACGTCAACGGGCGCCAGCTGGACGTGCGGGTGCCCACCGGCGTCAAGCCCGGGCAGGTGATCCGCCTGGCCGGGCAGGGCAGCCAGGGGGGCAATCTGCTGCTGGAGGTGGAGTACGCACCGCATCCGCAGTTCGAAGTGGATGGCCGCAACATCATCCACGTGCTGTCACTGACGCCCTGGCAGGCGGCCCTGGGTGCCACGCTCAGCGTGCCCACGCTGGGCGGTGCGGTGGACCTGAAGATCCCGCCGGACTCGGATACCGGCCGCAAGCTCCGCCTGCGCGGCCGCGGCCTGCCCGGCACGCCGCCCGGCGACCAGATCGTCGAGCTGGAAGTCACCGCGCCGCGGGCGGAAACCGAGGAGCAGCGCAAGGCCTATACCAAGCTGGCCCAGGCCTTCGGACACGCGTGAGGCGACACTAGTCCCGATGTAGGAGCGGGCCATGCCCGCGATGCTTTTCCAACATCCCGTTTCAAGAGCATCGCGGGCATGGCCCGCTCCTACAGGGTTCTGGAGGCTGGCGAAAATTTCGCCATGGATCTTGACAGGCCCGCCGTGCAAGGCGGGCACGCGGTTATCCACAGATTCGTGCACGCGTCATCCACATCCGCTGTGGAAAACCCGCTGTTGCCGACGGTGCCATCCCAGCCCTGAAAGCACCACGCCACCCGGAGGTGGCGTGGTGGACAACCGGCAATGGCGCCGTCGTGGACCTCAGCGTGCCTGTCGGGGCGCCGCTGCATTCTCGGGCGCGGTCAGGCCACGCTTCTCCAGCAGCGGTTCGATCTTCGGATCGTGACCGGCGAAGTCGCGGAACAGCTTCATCGCGTCCTGGCTGCCGCCCTGCGACAGCAGGGTCTTGCGGAAGTGGTCGCCGTTCTCGCGCTTCAGGCCGCCATTGTTCTTGAACCACTCCACGCTGTTGGCATCCAGCACTTCCGACCAGATGTAGGCGTAGTAGCCGGCCGAGTAGCCGCCCATGATGTGGCTGAAGTACGGGGTCTTGTAGCGCGGCGGCACCGGCGTGTAGTTGATGCCGTCGGCGGTCAGCGCGCCGGCCTCGAACTTCATCACGCCCGTGGCGTCGGGCACTTGGTCGGCGGTGATCTGGTGCCAGCGCTGGTCCAGCATGGCGGCGCCCAGGTACTCGGTGGTGGCGAAGCCCTGGTTGAACTTGGACGCGGCGATCACCTTGTCCAGCAGCGCCTGCGGCATCGGCTCGCCGGTCTTGTGGTGCTTGGCGTAGTTGGCCAGGATCGACGGCCAGTCCGCCCACATCTCGTTGACCTGCGACGGGTATTCCACGAAGTCGCGCGGCACGCTGGTGCCGCTGAAGTAGGGGTACTTCACGTCGGAGAACATGCCGTGCAGCGCATGGCCGAACTCGTGGAACGTGGTGGTCACTTCGTCCCAGGTCATCAGCGTGGGCTCGCCGGCCGGCGGCTTGGGCACGTTCAGGTGGTTGGCGACCACCGGCTTGTCGCCGGTCAGGCCCGACTGCGACACGTACGAGTTCATCCACGCGCCGCCCCGCTTGGAGTCGCGTGCGTACGGGTCGAAGATGAAGATCGCCAGCTGCGAACCGTCGGCGTTGAACACGTCGTAGGTCCAGGTGTCGGGGTGGTACTTGGGCAGGTCGGTGCGTTCCTTGAACGTCAGGCCGTACAGCTGGTTGGCGGCGAAGAACACGCCGTTCTCCAGCACGTTCTTCATCTCGAAGTACGGCTTGAGCTGCGATTCGTCGAAGTCGTACTTCGCGGCGCGGACCTTTTCGGAGTAGAACGCCCAGTCCCACGGTTCCAGCGCGAAGGTCGGCTGGCCCTTGGCCTTCTGTTCCTGGTCGATCATCGCCTGCAGGTCGGCGGCCTCGCGCCTGGCGTTGGCGACGGCGGCCGGTGCCAGCTTGCCCAGCATCGCGTTGACGGCTTCCGGCGTGCGCGCGGTCTGGTCTTCCAGGCCGTAGGCGGCGTGGTTGGGGTAGCCCAGCAGCTTCGCGCGATCGGCACGCAGCTTCATGATGCGCGAGACCAGCGCGGTGGTGTCGAACTCGCCGCCGCGGCTGCCGCGCGCCACCGAGGCCTCGTGCAGGCGCTGGCGCAGGGCGCGATCGGTCAGCTGCGACTCCGGCGGCTGGCCGGTGGTGTTGAGCAGGGTCAGCACGTACTTGCCTTCCAGGCCGCGCTTCTTCGCGACTTCGGCGGCGGTGGCGATCTGCGCTTCGGTCAGGCCGTCGAGCTGCTTCACGTCGTCGACGACCACCGCCGAGGCGTTCACTTCCTTCAGCACGTTGTCGCTGAAGGTGGTGGCCAGCGAGGCCAGTTCGGCGTTCATCTTCTTCAGCGTCGCCTTGTCGGCGTCGTTGAGGTTGGCACCGGAGCGGACGAAGCTGGTGTGGTAGCGCTCGATCAGGCGCACGCCTTCCGCATCCAGGCCCAGGTCGTTGCGCTGGTCGTACAGCGCCTTGATGCGGGCGAACAGCTTGGGGTTCAGGCTGATGGCATCGCCATGCGCGGCGAACTTCGCCGAGTAGTCCGCGCGCAGCTTGTTGCGCGCATCGTTGGTGTCGGTGCCGACCAGGTTGAAGAACACGGTGGTGGCGCGGTCCAGCACCTGGCCGGACTTCTCCATCGCGACGATGGTGTTCTCGAAGGTGGGCGCGGCCGGGTTGTTGGCGATGGCGTCCATCTCCTTCAGCTGCTCGGCCATGCCGGCGTCGAAGGCGGGAGCGAAGTCGCTGTCCTTGATCCTGTCGAACTGCGGGTAATGCAGCGGCAGCGGGCTTTCGGCGAAGAAGGGATTGGCGGCCTGGGTGGCCTGGGTGGCCGGCGTGGCGGCCTGGCTGTAGGCGGGCATGGCAAGTCCGAGGGTCGCGGCGAGCGCGATGGCGAGACGGGTGGTCATGAAGCACGACATCCTGACGGGTAGATTCCCAAGGGTAACCCAGGGGGGAGGGCCGGACCCATGACGAAAGGCATGGGCGGCGGGGAGGGCAGGGCCTCAATCTGCGGCAGAATGCGCCAAGCGCCCCTTGCGGAGAATCCTGTGAAGCCCGTCCTTGCCCTGTGCTGCGCGTTGTTGCTGGTGCCTTCGGCATTGGCTGCCGAAACCCTGAAGTACGTGGCCCTGGTGGACGGCGGCAAGAAGGCCGGCGAACAGACGGTGACCACCGGGGACGACGGCGTCACCCGGGTGGACTTCATCTTCAAGGACAACGGACGCGGTCCGGAGTTGAAGGAGGAGTACCAGCTTGCCGCGGACGGGACTTTCCAGCGTTACCAGGTGAAGGGGGTTTCCACCTTCGGCGCGCCGGTGGACGAGACCTTCACCCGCGAGGGCGACACCGGACGCTGGAAGAGCACATCGGACGCCGGTACCCACACGTTCACGGACACCGCCTTGTACACGCCGCTGGGCGGCACGCCGGCGACCACCTCGGTGGCCCTGGCGGCCCTGGCCAGGCGTCCCGACGGCAAGCTGCCGCTGGTGCCGAGCGGCACGCTGACCCAGCGCCGGCTGGCCTCGATGGACATCAGCAGTGGTTCGCAATCGCACACCGTCGACCTGCTGGCGCTGACCGGTATCGGCTTCACGCCATCGTTCGTGTGGGTGACGCGCGAAGCGCAGCCACGCATGTTCGCGTACATCTATCCGGGCTTCCTGCAACTGATCGAGGACGGCTGGCAGGGCACGGCCAACACGCTGGAAGCGCGCCAGAAGGTCGCCGAGCGCGAGGCGCTGGTGGCGCTGCAGCAACGCCTGGCGCATCCCTTGCCCGGCACCACGCTGATCCGCAATGCGCGGGTGTTCGACAGCGAGAAGGCCGTGCTGGGCGCGTCCTCCGACGTGGTGGTGCGCGATGGCAGGATCGTGTCGGTGTCGCCGGCGGGACAGGCGAAGGTCGACGCGCAGCAGGTGGTGGACGCCGGCGACCGCGTGCTGCTGCCGGGCCTGTACGACATGCACGTGCATGCGGGCAGCTGGGAAGGCGGCCTGCACCTGGCGGCAGGCGTCACCAGTGCGCGCGACATGGGCAACGACAACGCGACGCTGCAGCAGCTGATGGCGGAAGAAAAGGCCGGCACGCTGATGCACCCGCGGGTGATCCCGGCCGGCTACATCGAAGGCCAGAGCCCGCATTCCTCGCAGGGCGGCTTCGTGGTGAGTGACCTGGACGGGGCGAAGCGGGCCATCGACTGGTACGCCGACCACGGCTATCCGCAGATCAAGATCTACAACTCCTTTCCGAAGGACATCCTGCGCGACACCACGGCCTATGCGCACCAGCGCGGCCTGCGGGTCAGCGGGCACGTGCCGGCCTTCCTGCGCGCGCAGGACGTCGTCGAGCAGGGCTACGACGAGATCCAGCACATCAACCAGGTGATGCTGAACTTCTTCGTCACCCCGGAGACCGACACACGCACGCTGGCACGCTTCTACCTGGTCGCCGACAAGACCGATGGCCTGGATTTCGACAGCCGGCCGGTGCAGGACTTCATCGCCGAGCTGGCCCGGAAGCAGGTCGTCATCGATCCTACCCTGGCGACGTTCGAGTTCCTGCACCAGCGCGAAGGGCAGCTGTCGCCCATCGTCGCCGACGTGGCCGACCACCTGCCGCCCGACGTGCAGCGCAGCCGGCGTGCGGCCGAGATGGACATCAAGGACGACCAGACCGGCGCGCGCTACAAGCGCAGCTTCGACAAGCTGGTCGATTTCACCGGCCGCATGTACCGGGCCGGCGTGCCGCTGGTCGCCGGCACCGACGAATTGCCGGGTTTCACCCTGCAGCGGGAACTGGAACTGTACGTGCAGGCTGGCCTGACGCCGGCGCAGGTGCTGCAGGTGGCCACCTGGAACGGCGCCAAGTACAGCCGGACGCTGGACGAGGCCGGTTCCATCAGCCCCGGCAAGCGCGCGGACCTGGTGTTGGTGGATGGCGACCCCACCGTCGACATCGCCGACGTGCGCAAGCTGGCCCTGGTGATCAAGGGCGGCCAGGCCTACTACCCGGCCGAGATCCACGAAGCGCTGGGGATCAGGCCGTTCGCGCCCGCCTTGAGGGTGCAGCCGGCACGCTGACCTTGATGGGGGGCAAGCGCCGTGCCGAGCGCCGTGAATGCGGCCACTTGCCCGCCTCGCGCGACAGGTGTCTGATAGCGCCTTTCCAGGAGCGCGCGCATGGCCACTGCCTACGACTTTTCCGCCCAGGACATCGATGGCCGCGAGCGCTCGCTTTCGGAATACCAGGGCAAGGCACTGCTGATCGTCAATGTGGCGTCCAGGTGCGGTTTCACGCCCCAGTACACCGGCCTGGAGGCGCTGTGGCGCGAATTCGGGCCGCAGGGCCTGGTGGTGCTGGGCTTCCCCTGCGACCAGTTCGGCCACCAGGAGCCGGGCGACGAAGCGGAGATCCGCAACTTCTGCTCGCTCAACTACGACGTGACGTTCCCGCTGTTCGCCAAGATCGAGGTCAATGGCGATCGGGCGCATCCGTTGTGGAAATGGCTGAAGCAGGAGAAGAGTGGACTGCTCGGCATCGGTGCCATCAAATGGAACTTCAGCAAGTTCCTGGTGGGGCGCGATGGCAAGGTGATCAAACGGTACGCCCCCACCGATACGCCGGATTCCATCGCGGGCGACATCCGCGCTGCGCTGGCGTGAGCGACATGGCAGGCGCGGCCGATGGCCGGGTGTTCCATATCGAGTTCGCGGCCACGGACTACGGGCTGCACGCCTGGGTGACGGGCACCAACGGAACGTTGGAGACCACGCTGGCGTACTGGCGCACGATCGCCGAAGAAGTGCGCAGGGTGCGGCCGGAAGGATTGCTGGTGGTGGACGACATGGAGGGCGAGCCGCCACCGCCGGGGCAGCTGCTGGAATTTGTGCAGGCCATGCAGGGGCAGGGCATGGAGGCGGTGCGCATCGCGTACGTCGAGCGGCATACCGACCAGCTCGCCCAGGTCGAGTACGCCGGGCTGCTGGCCAACGAGCATGGTTTCGATGCCCGCGTCTTCGCCGACGAAGGTGCCGCCATCTTGTGGCTGCGCTACGGGGAGCGCTGAACCTCCAGGCGCGCCGGCCCCGCCGCCGACAGCATGCGTTGCGCCAGGGGCGACCACACCTTCCAGGCATGGCCGCCGTCGACCACCGTCACGTGGTCGGCCGGCAGCAGCCCGGCCAGCGGCGGCATGGCGCCGGCCAGGCGGTCCTGCGCGCCATAGCCCAGCCATACCGTGCGGGTACGGCCGGGCTCGCGCTGCCAGCTCTGCAGATGGCGCCAGAGTTCGCGCTGGTAGTTGCCGGCATCCACCTCGGCGGGAACGGGTCCCGCCTCCCAGGCACCCAGTCCGCTGCGGCGGATTTCGTCGATGAGCGGGCGTTTGCCCAGGTAGGGCGCCAGCAGGACCAGGCCATCGGCTTGGCCGGGGTAGGCGCGGTCGTACATCAGACTGCCCATGCCGCCCATCGAGGCCCCCAGCAGCCACACCTGGCGATAACCGCGCTGGCGGGCGGGCGACACCACTTCGGCATGCAGGCGCTGCGGAGCGCGTCCCTCCATGTAATAGGCGAAGCCCAAACCGGTCAGCAGCACGTCGGCGTCCGGCCACGCGGCCTGCACCGCCGGGACGATGCCGCTGGCGCGCAGGGCCGCGATGTCGTCGCCGCGTCCGGGCAGCACCACGACCAGCCGGGTGGCCGGTCCGGCGGCGGGCACGAGCGCCTGCGGTATCGGCGCGCGCGCGTTCCCGCCTCCCGGCAGACATCCGCCCAGCAGCGCCGTTGCGGCGAATGCGACCAGGGACAGCAGGATCCGGCGCTTGACGTTCACGGGGCGCCGACCTTCCGCTGGAGTGCCTCTTCCGGCAGCAGTTCCAGCAGTTCCTGCATGAAGGACTGCAGGACGTTTTCCGAGTATCCGCGGTGCGTCTGCGCGATCAGGCCATCCTGGCCGATGATGAACATGTTGGGCAGCGCGGTGACGCCGTAGCGATCGCTGACGGCGCCGCGCTCGTCGTGCACGTAGGTCAGGTCCAGATTCTTGTTGGCGCGGATCACGGCATTGAAGTCACGGCGCGGTTCCTTGAAGTTGACCGCGATGACTTCCAGGTGCTCGCGTCCCACGACCTCCTGGACCTTGCCCAGCATCGGCAGTTCGCGCCGGCAGGGGCCGCACCACGAAGCCCAGAACGTCACCACGACCACCTTGCCCTGCAGGGCGGCCAGGTCGATGACGTTGCCCCCGCGGTCCTTCAGGCCGATGGGCGGCGGCGCTTCCCCGATCCCGGGCTGCTCCGGCGGCTCGGCGGCGCGGACACAGGTACTCACGGCCAGCAGGGCCGCCAGCCAAAGGCAACGCATCATGTGCAGATCCTCCCCAGGACGTGGGGCGAGCGTAGCATCTGTGCGCCGGGTTCCGGCGGCGGGTAGCCGGCGTGGCGCCGCGGGCTACTTCTCGACGAAGGCGCGTTCGAACACGTACTGGCCCGGCGTGCCGATCCGCGGCGCGGCGGCAAACCCGCGGCTGTCCAGCAGCGCGCGGAAGTCGGCCAGCATCTGCGGGCTGCCGCAGATCATGGCCCGGTCGCGTTCGGCGTCCAGCGGCTCGATGCCCAGCGTCTCCATCATGGCGCCGCTGGCCATGAGATCGGTGAGGCGACCGTGGTTGGGGAACTCCTCGCGGCTCACCGCCGGGTAGTACAGCAGCTTCTCGCGGATGGTCTGGCCGAGGAACTCGTGCTGCGGCAGTTCCTTCTCGAAGTAGTCGCGATAGGCCAGGTCCTCGGCGTGGCGCACGCCGTGGGTCAGGATGACCTTGTCGAAGCGTTCGTAGGTTTCCGGGTCCTTGATCACCGACAACCACGGCGCCAGCCCTGTCCCGGTACCCAGCAGGTACAGGTTGCGGCCGGGGTGCAGGTCGCTGATCAACAGCGTGCCGGTGGGCTTGCGTCCGATCAGGAGGGTGTCGCCGGGCCGGATGTGCTGCAGGCGCGAGGTCAGCGGGCCGTGGGCCACCTTGATGCTGAAGAACTCGAGCTGTTCTTCCCAGTTGGCGCTGGCGATCGAGTACGCGCGCATCAGCGGCTTGCCATCGACCTCCAGGCCGATCATCACGAACTGGCCGTTCTCGAAGCGGAAACCGTCGTCGCGGGTGGTGGTGAAGCTGAAGTAGGCGTCCGTCCAGTGACGGACGTCGAGCACCGTCTCGGTGCCGAACGCAGAGGACATGGGGGAAGTCTGGGCTGTCGGTTCAACGCGATATTGTAGCCGACCGCTCCGGCGCGGCCTTGATCGTACTCAATCCGCGTCCTCCCCATGGGGCGGCAATCCGCCGCGTCGATGGAAGCAGAGCTGCTCGACGGCACGACGCAGTGGGCGCGCGGTCAGCAGCAGGTCCATCGGGGCGTCGAACTGCCCGTGGTCGAACGCCCATCGCAACAAGCGCTTGAAAGCGAAGCCGGGAACAGGCGGCGCAACGGGAGCGCCCGACGACGCTGTACCGGACAGGCGGCCGGCCAGCATGCGCCCGATGGTCGCGCCGTGGCGCAGGCCCGAATGGATGCCGCCCGCGGTCAGCGGCGACACCATGCCGGCCGCATCGCCGACCAGCACCACCTCGTCCCCGCGCATCGGCCGGACCGGACCCCCACAGGGAATCAGGCCGGCGCGGACGCTGTCCGGTGGCCGCGCGACCTGCAGCCCCGTCATCGGTGCGATGTGGCGCAGGAAGCCTGCCATGTCCGGCGCCTGCGTATCGCCCGGCCGGTACCGCCGCGCCAGACCGGCCTGCACGCCCGTCGGTGTCTGTGCCATCCAGCCCAGATAGCCCGGGGCGAAGCGCTTGCTGATGAAGCAGTGCAACGCATCCGGTTCGCGCAGGGCCGCGCCATCGAACTCGTATTCGACGCCGTGGAGGAACTGCTTCACCCGCCCCAGGCCAAGCCGCTGGGCGACCCGCGACCGCGCGCCATCCGCGCCCACCAGCACGCGTGCGCGACCCACGCCCTGCACCTGCCATCCGGTGGGTGTGCGCACGGCATCGCGGAATGCGCATCCCCGGCGTAGTTCCACGCCGCAGGCCTCGGCGCGCTGGCCGAGCCAGCGCATCAGGGCCGGCGTGTCGGTGGTGTGGAAGCGGTATCCGTCGGCGCCCAGCCGCACGCTGCGCAGGTTCGGCGAATACAGGCGGACTTGCGGCACGGCACGCAGCAGCGCAGGCGGCATGCCGGCCAGCAGCGGCGCATCGCAGGCCTCCTGCACCAGGATGCCGGTGGTGTGCACGCGTTCGCCCAGATCCTGCTTGCGGTCGATCACGCAGACGGCCAGGCCGTGCCGGGCCAGTTCGCAGGCGCAGGCCAGGCCGGCGAATCCTGCGCCCACGACGATCACGTCATAGCGGTTGTCCTGCATGGCCGGTTGCCAACTCCATCGCCGAAGGAGGTGCAGGGTGCAGGCCGTGCGGGGAGCGGCGATGAAGTCGCCATGAAGTCGCGGCGACCGAGCCGCGGAAACGGAGAAGGCGCCGATGGGCGCCTTCTCCATGTTGCCTCAGCCGTGTCCGCCGCTGCGGGGGCCCCGCTGCCCACCGCCGCCAGGACGGCCGCCGGGGCCGCGTCCTCCGGCAGGTCGCCCGCCCGGCCGCGGGCCGGCATGTTGCGGGCGATTGCCGCCGCCCGGACGGCCTTGCGGACGCGGACCGCGCGGCTGCTGACCGTAGGGGTTGAAGCCGGGGTTGGCGTGATCGGACGGGAAGCTGGGGGCGCTGGCGGGATGGCCGTACGGACGCGCCGCGCGCTGCGGCTTGCCCGCGCCGGCGCCCTGCGCGCCACGCGGCCCCCGTTCGGCGCCGAAGCCCGCGCGGTCGTTGCCGAAGCGGTCGCCGCCGAAGCCGCCCTGTCCACCGCCCGGCCCCCGCTTGCCTGCGCCGCCGCCCGGCTTGCCGCCGGCACCCGGACGCCCCCCCGGCTTGCCGCCGTAGGGCTTCTTCGGGCCGCCGGGGCCGGCATTGCGGTGGCCGGCCGGGCCGGTGTCCACGCCCTCGGGCACATACCAGCTGCGGAACGCCGCCGGATTGCCTTCGGGCAACGGCTTCGGACCCTTGGGCGTGCGCTGCTTGAACGGACGCTGCGACTGCTTGGCCGCCTGCTCGCCGCTGACGGTCAGGCCGCCGTGCGGCTTCTTGCCGCGGCCACCGCGGCCGCGGTCTTCGCGCACATGGTCGAAGCGACGCAGCTCGCGGCCTTCGTCGGCGCTGTTGTGGCCGTTGACGTAGGCGCTGCCGCTGCGGCCACCGCCGACGTGCACGGTGGACTTGGCGGCCTTGCGCTGGCCGATCACCGGCTGCAGCGTGAGCGCGGCGGGCGTGCCGTCCTCCAGGCCCAGGTCCTTGCGCAGCGCCTCGACCTGCGCATCGGGCAGTTCCTGCGACTGGCCGCGCAGCAGCGGCTGCGGCAGGCTGACCTTGCCGTAGCGCACGCGCTTCAGGCGGCTGACCTGGCAGCCCTGCGATTCCCACAGCCGGCGCACTTCGCGGTTGCGGCCTTCCTTGACCACCACGCGGAACCAGTCGTGCGAGTCGGTGCCGCCGATGCGTTCGATCTCGTCGAATTTCGCCGGGCCGTCCTCCAGCGCCACGCCGCGGCGCAGGCGGTCGACCACGTTGTCCGGCACGCTTTCCTGGCCTTCCGGCGCGCGCACGCGCACCACGTACTCGCGCTCGACCTCGTACGAGGGATGCATCATCGCGTTGGCGAGTTCGCCGTCGGTGGTCAGCAGCAGCAGGCCGGTGGTGTTGATGTCCAGGCGGCCGATCGCGATCCAGCGCGCACCCTTGAGGGCGGGCAAGGCTTCGAAGATCGTCGGCCGGCCTTCGGGGTCTTCGCGGGTGGTGACTTCGCCTTCGGGCTTGTTGTAGATCAGCACGCGCGAGGGTTCGGTCAGTGCGCTGGCCACGAAGGTCTTGCCGTCCAGCTCGATCTTGTCGCCGGCCTTGACCGACATGCCGGTCTGCGCGGTTTCGCCGTTGACCTTGACCAGGCCATCGGCGATGCGCTGCTCCAGCGCGCGGCGCGAGCCCAGGCCGGCCTGCGCCAGCACCTTGTGCAGGCGCTCTTCCAGGCGCGGGGCTTCGGTCGGGGCGCTTTCGCGCTTCAGGGACAGCTTGCCCAGCGAGGGCTTCTTGGGGGTGTTGCTCATTGTTTCTGCTCCGACGGTGCCCGGTCTTCCTGGTCGGAAGCAGCGG
Source organism: Pseudoxanthomonas sp. F37 (assembly GCF_022965755.1). Lineage (NCBI taxonomy): Bacteria > Pseudomonadati > Pseudomonadota > Gammaproteobacteria > Lysobacterales > Lysobacteraceae > Pseudoxanthomonas > Pseudoxanthomonas sp. F37. Next base: position 1,696,522 of record NZ_CP095187.1, read on the forward strand.
CGTCGTCATCTTGGGGTTGAGGTTCGTCGGTGGCGCCGGCGTCGTCGCCTGCGTCATCCGAGGGTGCGTATTCGCCGGCATCGTCCGATGCCGCGCTGTCGGGGTGTTCGCCGCCGTCCGTGCCGGCCCGGGCGTCGCCGTCATCGTCCGCGACGGGCGTGCCGATGTCCTGTCCGCCGTCGACGGCATCGCCGCTGGCGATGCTGACCGGCAGCGGGGCGCCGTCCAGCGGAAGCTGGGGTTCCAGTTCGCCGATGTCCTTGAGTTCGGACAGGGGCGGCAGTTCGTCCAGGCGTTTCAGGCCGAAGTAGTCCAGGAAGGCCTTGGTGGTGCCGAACAGCGCCGGCTTGCCGGGCACGTCGCGATGGCCGACCACGCGGATCCACTCGCGTTCTTCCAGCGCCTGGATGATGTTGCTGCTGACCGCCACGCCGCGGACCTGTTCGATCTCGCCACGGGTGATGGGCTGGCGGTAGGCGATCAGGGCCAGGGTTTCCAGGGTGGCGCGGGTGTACTTGGTCTTGCGCTCGGTCCACAGGCGCGCCACCCAGGCATGCACGTCGGCCTTGACCTGGTAGCGGTAGCCGGAGGCGACTTCGACCAGTTCCACGCCACGGTCGGCGCAGGCCTCGGCCAACTGCTGCAGGGCGGTTTCGATGCTGCCCTCGGGTGCCGGCTCCTCTTCGGGAAAGAGGCCATGCAGCTGCGCCAGCGTCAGCGGCTGGGTGGCGGCCAGCAGGGCGGCCTCCACGATGCGGTTGATGAGCGATTGATCCATGCGGTCCTGTCGTTCGGAAGTGCGGCGGGCGTGCGGCCCGGCCGCGTCACGGGCTGTCGTTGGCGGCGTCGCTGTCGTCGAACTCGCTGGAGAACTGCAGCGGTTCGTTGGTGTTGTTCAACGCCAGCGACTTGATGTAGATCGGGGCGAGCGGGGCTTCCTGCACGATGTCCAGCAACTGCTCCTTGGCCAGTTCCAGCATGGCCAGGAAAGTCACCAGCACGCCCAGCTTGCCTTCCTCGGGGGCGAACATGCTTTCGAAACGGTGGAACCTGCCGTCCTCCAGCCGCGTCAGGACGTCGCCCATGCGCTGGCGCACGCTGAGCGCCTCGCGCTTGATGGCGTGGCCGCTGAACAGCTCGGCGCGCTTGAGCACGTCGTGCAGCGCCAGCAGCATTTCCTTCAGCTCCACCGGCGGCGGCAGCCTGACCGCGGCGCGGTCCGGTACGTCGGCATGCACGGGGGTGGTGTCGCGGTCCACGCGGGGCAGGGCGTCCAGGTCTTCGGCCGCCTGCTTGAAGCGCTCGTACTCCTGCAGGCGGCGCACGAGTTCGGCGCGCGGGTCGCCTTCCTCGCCCTCCTCGGCGACCGGCCGCGGCAGCAGCATGCGCGACTTGATCTCGGCCAGGATGGCCGCCATCAGCAGGTACTCGGCGGCCAGTTCGAACCGCAGCTCCTGCATCACGTTGATGTAGTCCACGTACTGCCGGGTGATCTCGGCGACGGGGATGTCCAGGATGTCCAGGTTCTGCCGGCGGATCAGGTACAGCAGCAGGTCCAGTGGGCCTTCGAACGCGTCCAGGATGACTTCCAGCGCGTCCGGCGGAATGTACAGGTCCTGGGGTATCTGCAGGACCGGCTGGCCATGCACCACCGCCAGCGGCATTTCCTGCTGCTGCGGATGGGCGGGCGGGTGTTGTGGGTTCGCGTCGGACGCGAGTTCTGGGCTCATCAAGAAACAGCCATCGTGCGGATCACCAAGCGGGCCTGCGCACGGCAGGACGGCGCGGCACCGGCAATGCACCAACCATCATCATCATGCGTCGCAGGGCGAACGCTTCCCTTACAGCAACCAGCAAAGCACACCGCCGGAGGCGGTGGCGGACAGCGAGAGGTCGTCGGGCGCGGGCGGTGGGGGGCAGCGAATCGAACGTCCCGGTGGTCCCTCGACGGGGCAGGGAGGCCGGCGCCGCCGGTTCTTCCCATGGACGGGCCGCTGCTTCCGGCCGTGCAATGAAGGACAGGGTAAGCCCTGGCCCTTGCGGTGTCCAGCACCCGGCCACCGGTGCCCACGTACAATTCAGGCAACGCACCGGGAGTGAACACCATGTGGTATGCCATCGAGGGCCATGACGCGGCCGACGCCCTGCCCAGGCGGCTGGAAGCCCGCCAGGCGCACCTTGCGCGGCTGATGGCGTTGCGCGACGAGGGGCGCCTGCTGCTGGCGGGGCCGTGCCCTGCGATCGATGCCGAGGATCCGGGTCCGGCGGGCTTCAGCGGCAGCATCGTGATTGCCGAGTTCGATTCCCTGGAGGATGCGCGGGCCTGGGCCGAGGCCGATCCCTACGTCGCGGCGGGCGTGTACGCGCGCGTGGACGTGCGCCCGTTCCGCAAGGTGCTGCCATGACCCGGACCGAGCGCATCCGCGAGGCGCTGGCGGCCCTGCAGCCGGTGACGCTGGAGGTGGTGGACGACAGCCACCGGCATGCCGGGCACGAGGGTGCCCGCGACGGGCGGGGGCATTTCACCGTGCGGATCGTCAGCCCGGTGTTTGCCGGCAAGGCCCCGCTGGCCCGCCACCGGGCCGTCTACGCGGCCCTGGGCGAGATGATGCAGACCGACATCCATGCCCTGGCCATCGAGGCGCGGACGCCGGACGAGGGGGCCTGACGCCCATCGTCTTTTCCGGCACTGCGACATGCAGTGCTGGATGAAAACGTTTACATTCGCCCCCTTTCGCATCGCCGGGAGGGCGCCATGACCCGTAACCACCACCCCTTTTCTGCCACGCCCCTGCGGGCCGGCCTGCTGGCCGTGCTGCTTGCCGCCCCCGCCGCGGCCAAGCCGCCGGTCTACGCCACCCCGGCCGAGACGGCCTTCGTCGACGCGCTGATGGCGAGGATGACGGTGGAGGAAAAGCTCGGCCAGCTGAACCAGCCGCCGGGCGTGGGCAACAACACCGGCCCGGCCGCGATGGCGGGCAACGAGGACCAGATCCGCCGGGGCGAGATCGGTTCCTACCTCGGTACCCAGGGGGCGGCGCTGACCTGCCGCCTGCAGAAGATCGCGGTGGAAGAATCGCGGTTGGGCATCCCGCTGCTGTTCGGCTACGACGTGATCCATGGCCACCGGACCGTCTTCCCGGTGCCGCTGGGCGAATCGTCCAGCTTCGATCCGGATGAGGTCCAGCACGCCGCGCGCGTCGCCGCGATCGAGGCCGCCGCCCACGGCATCCACTGGACCTACGCGCCGATGGTCGACATCGCGCGCGATCCGCGCTGGGGCCGCATCGTCGAAGGCGCCGGCGAGGATCCTTACCTCGGCTCCGTCCTGGCGGCGGCGCGGGTGCGCGGCTTCCAGGGCGACGACCTGCGCAAGCCGGATGCGGTGCTGGCCACGGCCAAGCATTTCGTCGCCTATGGCGCGGCCGAGGCCGGTCGCGACTACAACGTGGCCGACATCTCCGAACGCACCCTGCACGAGGTCTATCTGCCGCCGTTCAAGGCCGCCATCGATGCCGGCGCGCAGTCGATCATGGCCTCGTTCAACGAGATCGCGGGTGTGCCGATGCATGCGCACCGGCCGCTGATCCAGGACCTGCTGCGCAAGCAATGGGGCTGGGACGGGCTGCTCGTCAGCGACTACACCGGCGTGATGGAACTGATGCCGCATGGCGTGGCCGCGGACCGCGAGCAGGCCGGCGCGCTGGGCCTGCGTGCCGGCGTCGATGTCGACATGGTCAGCCAGATCTACGTGAAGGACCTGCCGGCCGCGGTCAGGGCGGGCCGCGTGCCGATGGCGGAGGTGGATGCGTCGGTGCGCCGCGTGCTCAATGCGAAGTACCGGCTGGGCCTGTTCGACGACCCGTACCGTTCCTGCACGCCGGATGGCGCACGCGAGCGCGCGCTGACGCTGACGCCCGAGCACCGCGCCGCTGCGCGCCGCATGGCGCAGAAGTCGATGGTGCTGCTGGAGAACCAGGGCGACGTGCTGCCGTTGTCGAAGTCGGTGCGCACGCTGGCGGTGATCGGCCCGCTGGCCGACCACCGCCGCGCGATGCTCGGCAACTGGGCGGTGGCCGGGCGCGAGGAGGATGCGATCACGCCGCTGGAGGGCCTGAAGGCGGCGCTGGGCGACAAGACCCGGCTGATCGTGGTCAAGGGCGCCGACATCGACAGCCAGGACACCACAGGCTTCGCCGAGGCCGTCGCCGCCGCGAAACAGGCCGACGCGGTGGTGATGTTCCTCGGCGAGCACCCGGACATGAGTGCGGAAGCCAACAACCGCACCTCGCTCGATCTGCCGGGCGTGCAGGAACGATTGGCGCTCGCCGTCGCCGCAACCGGCAAACCGGTCGCCCTTGTGCTGCTCAACGGTCGCCCGCTGTCGATCGGTCGCCTGAAGGGCAGGGTGCCGGCGATCCTCGAAGCCTGGTTCCCCGGCGTGGAAGGCGGGCCGGCGATCGCCGACGTGCTGTTCGGCGACGTCAACCCGTCGGCGAAGCTGCCGGTGACCTTCCCGCACAACGTCGGCCAGGTGCCCATCTACTACGCGCACAAGAACACCGGCCGCCCGCCGAGCGAGGAAGAGAAGTACACCAGCAAGTATCTCGACGTGCCGTGGACGCCGCTGTACGCCTTCGGCCATGGTCTGAGCTACACGACGTTCCGCTACGACACGCCGGTCCTGTCGAAGAAGACGCTGGCGCCTTCTGCGCTGCAGCAGCAGGTCAGCGTGCGCGTCACCAACACCGGCAAGCGGGCGGGCGAGGAAGTCGTGCAGTTGTACGTGCGCGACGATGTGGCCAGCATCACGCGACCGGTGAAGCAGCTGCGCGGATTCCAGCGGGTCGCGCTGCAGCCGGGCGAGTCGAAGGTGGTCACCTTCGCGCTGGGTTTCGATGACCTGGCGATGCTCGACGACCGCATGCAGCGCGTGGTCGAACCGGGCACGTTCACCGTGTTCGTCGGCGGCAGTTCGGACACGACGCACGAAGCGAAGTTCGAGGTCGCCGGCAAGTAAACCTGAGGCGTTGCGGCATGGGTGAATATGCTGCAACGCAAAATACTTACGGATACCTGTCGGCTCACACAAGTGCCTGAATTCCAGGCATTTTCGGGATTGAATAACGCGGGCTTTACACGTTTCCGTGAAAACGGTTACAGTCCGCGCCACTTGCAGCAGTCATCACCGCGGAGGGGCGGGGAATGGCGCGAACCTCGGTCACCATCAAGGATGTCGCACGTGAGGCACGGGTTTCCGTGGCGACCGTGTCGCGCGCCTTGAACGGGCACGAGAACGTGGCCGAATCCGTGCGCCAGCAGGTCCTGGCCACGGCCGACCGCCTGCGCTACCAGCCCCATGCCGCGGCCCGCAGCCTGAGCAGCCGGCGCACCCAGACCATCGGCGTGGTGCTGCCCGACCTGTATGGCGAATTCTTCTCCGAACTGATCCGCGGCATCGACCAGGTGGCCCGCGCGCGTCGCCAGCATCTGCTCGTCTCCAGTTATCACGGCCTTCCGGAGGAGCAGGGTGAAGCCCTGCGCGCCATGCGGGGCCGCGTGGATGGCCTGCTGGTGCTGTCCCCGTATACCGACCAGCCCGGTTTCCTGGTGGACAACCTGCCATCGTCGCTGCCGGTCGTGCTGATCAATACCGACGTGCAGGAAGCGGCCTATCCGGCGCTGACCATCGACAACTACAGCGCCGCCGTGGCCATGGTCGAGCACCTGGCGCAGGCGGGCCATCGCCGTATCGCCTTCATCGGTGGGCCGGAAGGCAATTTCGACGCACGCGAGCGCCTGCGCGGCTACCGCGATGCGCTCGCCCGCTTCGCGCCGGAGGCGATGCCGCAGGAGTTCGCCGGGGACTTCAGCGAGACGGCCGGCTACGAAGCCGGAAAGCGCATCGCGCAGGCGGCGGACCGGCCGCAGGCGGTGTTCGCCGCCAACGACATGATGGCGCTGGGCTGCCTGTATGCCTTCAACGAGGCCGGCGTGCGCGTCCCGCAGGACATCGCCCTTGCCGGCTTCGACGACATCCCGCTGGCGCGCTTCGTTCACCCGACCTTGACCACGATGCGGGTCAGTATCGCGGAGCTTGGCGGGCAGGCGATGAGCCGGCTGCTGGACACGATCGACTCCGACGGCGAGCGCGTGGCGCCGTCGGCGACGCTGGTTCCCGAACTGATCGTGCGGGAGTCGAGCATCGGAGCGGTGCCGCGGGCGAAGAAGTAAGAGAAAGAGGCACCCGCTTTTTTTTGGGCGGGCTTGTAACCGATTACAGGCGGCCATCAAGCCGGCCCGCAATGAAACGACTTTTTGGAGGGAGAGAGCCAATGAAACATCGCAACCGTTCCATGTTCCAACCCAAGCGCAAGCTGCTGACCTGCGCCTTGGCCAGCGTACTCGTCGTGGCCAGCGGCCACGCCATCGCCCAGTCGTCCAACGCCACGCTGCGCGGCAAGGCGGAAGCCGGCGCGCAGGTCACCGCGGTCAACACCGCCACGGGCAGCAAGCGGCAGGTGACCGCGAATGCCGACGGCAGCTATGCGCTGGCCGGCCTGCCGCCGGGCACCTATACGGTGTCCTCGGGTGGAACCGAACGCACCGTAACCCTGCAGGTCGCTACGTCGGTCAGCCTGGACCTGGTAGGCGGCGCGCCTGCCGCTCCGGCCGGCGATGCGACCACGCTGGACACCGTGCGCGTGTCGGCCCCGCCGCTGCAGGAGGTCAAGACCTCCGAAGTCGGCACCAATGTGTCACTGAAGCAGATCAACACCATCCCGCAGCTGACGCGCAACTTCCTCGAGTTCGCCGACACCGTGCCGGGCATGCAGTTCGAGACCGACCAGAGGACCGGCCAGTCCAAGCTTCGTGGCGGCGCGCAGAAGACCAGTGCCATCAACGTCTACATCGATGGCGTGGGCCAGAAGAACTACGTTCTGACCGGTGGCGTGGCGGGCCAGGACCAGAGCGCGGGCAATCCGTTCCCGCAGCTGGCGATCGGCGAGTACAAGGTGGTGACGTCGAACTACAAGGCCGAGTTCGATCAGGTAGGTTCGGCAGCGATCATCGCCCAGACCAAGTCGGGTACGAACGAGTTCAAGGGTGAACTGTTTACCCGGTACACAAATACCTCGATGCGCCAGCCAACCGTAAGTGAAGTCGGTGCAGGCGAGGATAAGGCCAAGACCAAGCAGAACGAGTACGGCTTCGCGCTGGGCGGCCCGATCATTCAGGACAAGATGCACTTCTTCTTCAGCTACGAAGCCAAGGATTTCGTGCTGAACGTCGATCCCGTGGCGGTTCCCAATCAGTGGGCTTCCTTCGAAGACTTCCTGCCGGAGCGGATCCGCGACCAATTGGGTCCGACGACGTCCCCCTTCAACGAAGACTTGTACTTCGGCAAGTTGAGCTGGGACATCGGCGACAATGACCGGCTGGAATTGTCTGCGAAGTACCGCGATGAAGAAGGCGTCAGCGGCAATGGCGGTACGACGACCGATACCGCGGCGAAAGTTAACTTCAATACCGATAAGCGCTACGACTTGCGCTGGATGCATTACGGTGAAACGTTCCTCAATGAGGCGCGTGTTACCTACGAGGACTCGCTCTTCAACCCGGCGGCTTTCACCATCGGCAACCAGTCCGTCTATACGCGCGGCCCCGTCGAGAACGATGTCCTGCTGTTCGCTGATTCCACCAGCGCATTGTCCATCCAGCGCAAGGGTCAGAAGGGCCCGGCGTTCCAGAACGACTTGACGTTCAACTCGTTCGAATGGATGGGCGACCATGTCGTCAAGATGGGCGTGAAGTACAAATCGGTTGAACTGACGCAAAGCGAGAACTCGGCGATCAATCCGACGTTCCGTTATGCGGTCAATGATGGTTCGCTGGCGGTGACGCCGTATACGCCCATCGGCACGGCCACGATCCCCTATCAGGTCAACTTCAATCTGCCCTTCGAGGGTGCCTCGCCCATCGTTACCACCAAGGCCAAGCAGTACGGCATCTACGTGCAGGACGACTGGGATGTCACTGATCGCCTGCAGCTGAATCTCGGCCTCCGTTGGGATTACGAAGAGATCCCGTCCTATCTGGATTACCAGACCCCGGAAGAGGTGGTCGACGCATTGTACGGTCCCGGCACGGGTAGCAACTCGGGCGGCGTCTACGCCGACCAGCTGCGCGCCGGCGGTGTCAACATCGAGGACTACATCAGCACTGGCAACAACCGCAAGGCCGACAAGAACAACTGGGCGCCACGCCTGGGCTTCTCGTACGACCTGACCGGCGACGAGCGTTGGGTGGTCTTCGGTGGCGCAGGTCGTAGCTACGACCGAAACCTGTTCGACTACATGGGTCTCGAGCAGGTCAAAGCAGCGCTTGCTACTTACAAAGTCAATTTCGTCGAGACATCGGGATGCACCCCCGCACCGGGCACATGCGTGCCTTGGGATGCGAGCTATCTGAACGGAATCGATGCGCTGCGTGGAATCGTCGACGAGCGCGGCCGAAACGGCGAAATCGATCTGCTGAACAATGATCTCGTTACTCCGTATTCTGACCAGTACTCGCTCGGCATCCGCGGCACGATCGGCGAGTGGAGCACGTCGGCAACGGTGGCCTACATCCACAGCAAGGAAGGTTTCGTCTTCACCTTGGGCAACCGCTATCCCAACGGCAATTTCTGGGATGCGCCCTCGTGGAATCCTGATGACATCGCGCAGCCGTGGGACCACAATCCGCCAGGCTTCGGCGGCCTGATCCTGGGTGATAACGGCATAGAGACCAAGACCACGCAGTTGTTGCTGTCGGCCGAGAAGCCCTATACCGAAGAGTCCGGTTGGGGATTCACTGCGGCGTATACGTTCTCCCGTGCCAAGGGCAACCGCGGCGGTGACGAGCACTACTCCTTCGATGCTCCGACGATCGAGGCGTATCCCTTCATCGACCTGAAAGCCACGCCGCGGCACCGTCTGGTGATGACGGGTATCTATGACTTGCCGTGGGGCTTCACCGCCTCCGCCAAGGTGACCCTGGCGACCCCGCCGCCGATCAACGATGTTGCCGGCTGGTGGACGTACCAGTCCCCAGAGCCCGTTCCCCCGCTGATCGTCTCTGTAGACGCGCCAGGAACGTTTGGTACCAAGCAGTTGGATCTGTCGCTGTCCAAGCGCTTTGATATCGCCGAAGACATGGCGTTCGAAGTGCGTGCCGACATGATCAACGTCACCAATGAAGAGAACTACAGCTCGTATGACGTGATGTGGGGCTCCGGTGGCGTCTACGATCCGTCGGTCAGGGTCCGCGACACGGGCAATGACGTCAGGAGCTACACATCGCCGCGCACGCTGTTCGTCAGTGCGCGTCTGACCTGGTAACAGGTACGACGTCATAGGCCATGTTCGGGACCCGCGCAAGCGGGTCCCGTCATATGGGGGAGGGGAGATGGACGTCAGTCCGATTCGCGAAGTGGTGGTGGTGGGCGGCGGCTCGGCCGGCTGGATGGCCGCGTCGGCGCTGGTCAGGCATCTGGACCGGAGCTGCAAGGTACGGCTGGTGGAGTCCGACGAGATCGGCATCATCGGCGTCGGCGAAGCCACGGTGCCGCACATCCGCACGTTCAATGCGCAAGCGCTGGGGCTGGACGAGGCGGAGTTCGTCCGCGCCACCCAAGGCACCTTCAAGCTCGGCATCGAGTTCCGCGACTGGGCGCGCATCGGCGACCGTTACATGCACGGGTTCGGCATGGTCGGGCACGACCCCGGTCCAGCCGCGTTCCACCATTACTGGCTGCGCCTGCTGCTGGCCGGCAAGGATGTCGGCGACATCGGTTCGTATCAATTGCAGACCGTGGCCTCGCGCCAGGACCGCTTCCTTCCCGGGGCGACGGACGTACCGCCCACGTCGCCTCTGGCATCGGTGGCCTACGCCTACCACTTCGACGCGACGCTCTACGCGCGCTACCTGCGCGGTTTCGCGGAAGGACAGGGCGTCGAAAGGATCGAAGGCAGGGTGGTGGATGTCGAGCTGCGTCCGGAGGATGGTTTCGTCTCGGCGGTGGTCATGGCCGACGGTCGCCGCGTCGAAGGCGACCTGTTCATCGATTGCTCCGGCTTTCGTGGCGTGCTGATCGAGCAGGCGCTGAAGACCGGCTACGAAGACTGGAGTCACTGGCTGCCGTGCGACCGAGCGGTGGCGGTGCCCTGCGCGCGCGCCGGCGACCCCACGCCCTATACGCGCTCGACAGCGCGCACGGCGGGCTGGCAATGGCGCATTCCGCTGCAGCATCGCACCGGCAACGGCCTGGTCTACTGCAGCCGCTTCCTCAGCGACGACGAAGCCGCAGGCACGCTGCTTGCGAATCTGGACGGCGATGCACAGGCGGAACCGCGGCCGCTGCGTTTCGTGACCGGCAAGCGCAAGCAGTTCTGGAGCCGCAACGTGGTGGCGGTCGGGCTTGCGAGTGGCTTCATGGAGCCGCTGGAGTCGACCAGCCTGCTGCTGATCCAGACGGCGATCCTGCGCTTGCTGGACATGTTTCCGCGACGGGGAATCGATCCCGGTCTGGTCGCGCGCTACAACCAGCGCACGCATTTCGAGTACGACCATATCCGGGATTTCCTGATCCTGCACTACAAGGCCGTGGAGCGCGACGAGCCGTTCTGGCGCGAATGCCGGGACATGGCGATTCCCGACACGCTGCAGGCCAACATCGATCTGTTCCGCAACAGCGGACGCTTCTATCGGGACGGCGAGGAGTTCTTCGCCCTGCAGAGCTGGGTGCAGGTGATGCTGGGCCAGCGCATCGTGCCGGAGGCCTATTCGCCCCTGGTGGATCGCCTGTCAGAGGCAGAGGTCGAGGCCTTCGTGGCGAATGTCCGGCAGACCATCGACCGCTGCGTGCAGGCCATGCCCAGGCACCAGGCCTTCATCGAACGCCATTGCCGGGCGCCGGCGGTGGGTTGAATGCGAGTGAACGCGTGGCCGCTGCACTGCAGCATGGAAGCCTCTGGTTTTCCGAAAGGAAACAAGGGTTTGCGCACCCCGCGGAGCGGATGTGGCCGTTTTTGCCATGGACGATGAAAACGGTTACATTTCGGCGGTGAGCGGTCATCCGTGGAGGGCGGAAGTGACGCACGAGTGGTTCATCCGACACGCGTCTGCCGCCGATGAAACGGCGCAGGAATGCACGTCACCGATACGTCCGCCGACGGGCGCTTGTGCCTTCTCCGTCTCCTGTCTTTCCGGCAGCGGAATCCCCCGAAATTTCTGAATCGCCGGCGAATTCCGTTGCCGATCCGGCGCGCAGGGTTTCGTCCTCGAATGTAAACGTTTACAGCCCAGCATGATGACCAAGAACGAAGCCCGCTTTCCATTGGCCCGCAGCCTCGCGGCATTCTTACTGACCCTGGCGATCGCCGCCTGCCAGAAAACGCCGGAGCCCGCGCCCGCGCCGCAGGCCAAACCCGCCGCGCCTGCCGCGACCGCCAAGCCCGAGCCGTCGGCCAAGCCCGAGCTGCCGCCGCTGTTCCGCGACATCGAGCGCCGTACGTTCCAGTTCTTCTGGGACACCACCAACGAAGTGAACGGCATGACGCCGGACCGCTACCCGTCGCGGCCGTTCGCCAGCATCGCGTCGGTGGGCTATGCGCTGACGGCGTATCCCATCGGTATCGAGAACGGCTGGGTCAGCCGTACGCAGGCCGTGGATCGCACGCTGACCACGCTGAAGTTCCTGCGCGACCTGCCGCAGGGCCCGCAGAAAGAGGGCAAGGCCGGCCACAAGGGCTTCTACTACCACTTCCTGGACATGAACACCGGGCACCGCTTCAACACCTGGGTGGAACTGTCCAGCGTGGATACCTCGCTGCTGCTGATGGGCGTGCTGTTCGCGCAGTCGTACTACGACCGCGACGACCCGCGCGAACGGGAGATCCGCTGGATCGCCGACACGATCTACAAGCGCGTGGACTGGACCTTCCTGCAGAACAACAAGCCGCTGATCTCGATGGGCTGGTTCCCCGAGAGCGGCGTCATTCCGCACGACTGGAAGGGCTACAACGAAGCCATGATGGTGTACGTACTGGCGATGGCCTCGCCGACCCATCCGGTGGGCCCGGAAGCCTGGGAAGTATGGACCCGCAGCTACAGCGAGCTGTGGGGCGTGTTCCAAGGGCAGGAATACCTGACCTTCGCCCCGCACTTCGGCCACCAGTACAGCCATGTCTGGATCGATTTCCGCGGCATCCAGGACGCCTACATGCGCGAGCGGGGCATGGACTACTTCGAGAACAGCCGCCGCGCCACCTACGCCCAGCGGGCGTATGCGATCGAGAACCCGATGAAGTGGAAGGACTACGGCGAGAACGTCTGGGGCCTCACCGCGTCGGACGGTCCGCAACAGACCCTGCAGGAATATCGCGGCGAGCAACGTCCGTTCCGCCACTACTCCGCGCGCGGCGCCGGCTTCCGCGAGAACTTCGACGACGGCACCATCGCGCCGACGGCGGCGGTGGCGTCGCTGCCGTTCGCGCCGGAGATCGTCATCCCGGCGACGGAGGAAATGCACCGGCGCTACGGCGACTACCTGTACTCCAGCTACGGCTTCCTGGATTCGTTCAATCCCAGCTTCGACTACGACATTCCGCTGAAGACCGGCCGCATCGTGCCGGGCAAGGGCTGGGTGGCCAGCGACTACATCGGCATCGACCAGGGCCCGATCCTGGCGATGATCGCCAACTACCGCAACGATTTCGTCTGGAGCGTGATGAAGAAGAACCGCTACATCCGCGACGGATTGAAGAAGGCCGGATTCCAGGGCGGTTGGCTGGATGCGAAGACCGAACAGGCGGCTGCGGCCGCGTCGACGGCGCTTCCGGCACCGGCGGATCCGGACGCGGCTGCGGCGCGCGCACTGGGTACGGCGGAATCGCGCGCCAACCAGGCCTCGCAACCCGAGGCGGCGCGTCCGCAGCAGCCAGAGTAAGCTGCACGCATGTTCGAGTGCGTGCCAGCGACGTTCTCTCCAGCACGCATCAGGGCGGCCATCTTTCGAAGGTCGGCCCTGGTGCGCTGCTGTTTCCTGCTGATGGTCGGCGTCCTGGCCACAGGGCTGGCGGGCTGCGCGCGCACCGGAGACACGCGTACCACGGTGCGTTTCTGGGTGATGGGTTACGAAGGCGAAGTGGTGGCCAAGCTGCTGCCCGAGTTCGAGCGCCAGCACCCCGGCATCCGTGTCGACCTGCAGATCGTGCCGTGGCTGTCCGCGCACGAAAAACTGCTGACCGCTTTCGCGGGCGATTCGCTGCCCGACGTATGCCCGATCGGCAACACCTGGATACCGGAATTCGCCGCGCTCGGCGCGCTGGACCCGCTGGACGACCGGATCGCCGCGACGCCCGGCTTCGACCAGGCGGATTTCTTCCCGGGTGTCTGGGATACCGGCGTGATCGACGGCCATGCGTATGCGGTGCCGTGGTATGTGGAGACGCGCCTGCCGTTCTATCGCCGCGACATGCTGGCCAAGGCCGGGGTGAAGGCGCTGCCCACCCGTTGGGACGAATGGCGCGTGGCGTTGCGCAAGGTCAAGCAGGTGGCGGGCGATGGCAACTATTCCATCCTGCTGCCGCTCAACGAGTTCGAGCCGCTGCTGAGCCTGGCCATCCAGCAGCCCGAACCCTTGCTGCGCGATGGCGGCCGCTACGGCAATTTCCGCAGCGAAGGTTTCCGCCAGTCGCTGGGGTTCTACAAGGAGATGTTCGACCAGGGGTGGGCGCCGGTGGTGACCAACAACCAGATCTCCAACGTATGGGACGAGTTCGGCAAGGGCTACTATTCGTTCTACATCTCCGGGCCCTGGAACATCGCCAAGTTCAAGGAGCGCCTGCCTGCCGCCCAGCAGGACGACTGGATGACGATGCCATTGCCGGGGCCGACGGGCCCGGGCGCATCGCTCGCCAACGGCACCAGTTTCGTCGTGTTCAAGGATTCGCCCAACAAGGCGGCGGCGTGGAAGCTGATCGCCTGGCTGTCGTCGCCGCAGGTGCAAGCGGAATTCCACGCGCTGACCGGTGACTTGCCGCCGCGCCGCTCCCCATGGCGGACGCCAGCGTTGGCCGACGACCCCTACGCGAAGGCGTTCCGCGAGCAACTCGAACGCGCGGTCTCCACGCCCAAGGTGCCGGAGTGGGAGCGCATCGCCACGGAGATGCGTCTGGTCGGCGAGCAGGTGGCCAACGGGCGCATGACGGTGGACCAGGCGGTGGAGGAACTGGACCGGCGCGCCGACCGCATCCTGGAGAAGCGTCGCTGGATGCTGGACCAGGCCGGCAAGGCCGGGGCAGCGCCATGAGGTCGACCCACGCACTCGCCGGCTGGCTGTTCGCCGCACCGGCGCTGACGGTCATCGTGGTGTTCTTCGGCCTGCCGGTGCTGGCTGCGTTGGCGTTGAGCCTCACCGATTTCGACATCTACGCGCTGGCCGATATCGGCAACCTGCGCTTCGTGGGCCTGGACAACTACCTGGGCCTGCTGCAGAACCCGTTGTTCTGGAAGTCGCTGGGCAACACGGTCTACTTCGTCGTCGTGGGCGTTCCGCTGTCGGTCGCGGTGTCGCTGGGCGCGGCGCTGCTTCTGCATTCGAAGCTGGGGCGCTTCAAGGGCTTCTTCCGTACCGCGTTCTTCGCGCCGGTGGTCACCACGGTGGTCGCCGTCGCAGTGATCTGGCGCTATCTCTTCCACACCAGGTACGGCCTGGTGAACTGGGGGCTGTCGTGGGTGGGCATCGACGCCGTGGACTGGCTGGGCGATCCCACCTGGGCCATGCCGACCATCATCCTGTTCGCGGTGTGGAAGAACTTCGGCTACAACATGATCATCTTCCTGGCCGGCCTGCAAAGCATCCCGGAAGATCTGTACGAGGCCGCGCGCATCGATGGCGCCTCGCGCTGGGCGCAGTTCCGCCACGTCACGCTGCCGCAGCTCGGCCCGGTGCTGTTGCTGGTCGGCATCCTGACCATGGCGGGCTATTTCCAGCTGTTCGCCGAGCCCTACGTGATGACCCAGGGCGGTCCGCTGGAGAGCACCAAGAGCGTGCTGTACCTGATGTACGAAGAAGGCTTCAAGTGGTGGAACCTGGGCAACGCGTCGGCGGTGGCGTTCCTGCTCTTCATCCTGATGACGGCCGTCACCAGCGGGCTGTTGTGGTTCGCCCGCAAGCGGGGCGTGGAATGAACAATCGTCTCGTCGCCATCGTCGTCAACGGCCTGCTGGTCGCACTTGCGGCGGTCAGTCTCGGGCCGCTGTTGTGGATGCTGTCGGTGTCCTTCATGCAGACCGGCGAGGCGGGGCACTTCCCGCCGCCGCTGCTGCCTGCCGCGCCCACGCTGGACAACTACCGCGACCTGTTCGTGCGCGCCGGCATGGGCCGCTACCTGGTCAACAGCTTCATCGTCTCCACCAGCGTGATGCTGCTCTCGCTGCTGTTCAACACCATGGCCGGCTACGCCTTCGCCAAGCTGCGCTTCAAGGGCCGCGACAGCACCTTCCGGGCGCTGCTCGCCGCGCTCGTCATCCCCGCGCAGGTGGCGATGATGCCGCTGTTCCTGCTGCTCAAGCAGATGGGCCTGGTGAACACCTATGCCGGCGCCATCGTGCCCGGCATGGCGGCGATCTTCGGCATCTTCCTGGTGCGCCAGTACGCGCGCTCGATCCCCGACGAGCTGCTGGAAGCCGCCCGCATCGACGGCGCCAGCGAGGCGCGCATCTTCTTCCAGATCGTGCTGCCGGGCCTGAAGCCCATCCTGGTGACGCTGGCGATCTTCAGCTTCCTCGGCGCCTGGAACGATTTCATGTGGCCGTTGATCGTGCTGAGCGACGACGCGCTGCAGACCCTTCCCGTGGCGCTGGCGGCATTGTCGCGCGAACACGTGATGGACTACGAATTGATGATGGCCGGTTCGGTGGTCACCATCCTGCCGGTGCTGTTGCTGTTCCTCGTGCTGCAGCGCTACTACATCCAGGGCTTGCTGCTGGGCAGCGTCAAAGGCTGACCCGGAACGGGTCGGCGCGGAGCTTGAATCACCATGAACAACGAACTGTCATTCCTGTGCAGGCGGGAACCCAGCGACTTCGCCTTCCATAAGGCGGCCCTGGCCTGCAGCGTACTGCTCGCGTGCGCCACCCCCGTCTTCGCCGCACAGGACGGCGTGCGCATCCTCGACGACTTCGGCGACCCGTCGGCATGGCGCGTGGTGACGTCCAATCAGGTCAGCGGCGCGCTGCGGCAGGTCGATGGCGTGGAAGGCAAGGCGATGTGCCTGGACTACGACTTCAATGGCGTCTCGGGCCATGCCGGTATCCAACGCGATCTGGAACTCGAATACCCGCAGAACTACCGGTTCGATTTCGCGCTCCGTGGCGATTCGCCGCGCAACGACCTGCAGTTCAAGCTCATCGATGCCAGCGGCGACAACGTCTGGTGGGTCAATCGGCCGAAGTACGACTTCCCGGCCGCGTGGACCCCCGTGCGCTACAAGATGCGGCACATCGACAAGGCCTGGGGCCCGGACCCGGACCGGGTGCTGCGCAAGAGCGTCAGGCTGGAGTACACGGTCTACAACAACGCCGGCGGCAAGGGCTCGGTCTGCTTCGACCAGCTGACGTTCCAGCCGTTGCAGGTCGACGACGGGGCGCCGCTGACGGGCAGGGCGAGTGCGAACCTCGCGTTTCCGGCCGGCGCCGCGGCGCTGGCCGTGGATGGCAAGCCGGACACCGCATGGTCCGCCGACCTGCACGGCGACGCCGACCCGCAGCTGACGCTGGACCTGGGCAGGCTGCGCGAATTCGGCGGGCTGGTGCTCGACTGGAAGCCGGGCCAGCACGCGTCGGACTACCTGGTGCAGTTGTCCGATGACGGCGTGCGCTGGCGCGACGTCCGCACGGTGGTGGGCGGCAATGGAGGGCGCGACTACCTGGCGTTGCCGGAGTCGGAAGCGCGCTACGTCCGCCTGACGGTGGGCGATGGCCCGGGCACCTCGTTCGCCCTGGCCGGGCTGGAGGTGAAGCCGCTGTCGTTCGCGGCGCACCCCAACGATCTGATCAAGGCGATGGCGGCCGATGCGCAGAAGGGCTGGTTCCCGCGCGGATTCAGCGGTGAGCAGCCGTACTGGACGATCGTGGGGCTCGACGGCGGGCGCGAGCAGGGCCTGATCGGTGAAGATGGCGCCATCGAGATCGGCAAGGGCGGCGTCAGCGTCGAGCCCTTCGTGCAGGTGGACGGGCGCTGGCTCGGCTGGGCGGACGTGCAGGCCACGCAATCGCTGCAGGACGGTTATCTGCCGATTCCCGCTGTGGCCTGGATGCACCCGCAGTTCTCGCTGACCACCACGGCCTTCGCCGCGGGCACGCCGGGCGATGCGCGCGTGGTCGCGCGCTATCGCCTGACCAACACGGGCGCCGCGTCGCGCCAGTACACGCTGGCGCTGGCCGTGCAGCCGTGGCAGGTCAATCCGCCCAGCCAGTTCCTCAATACCACCGGTGGCTTCAGCCCGATCAGCGCGCTCGCGCTGGCCGACGGTGTGGCGACCGTGAACGGGCGCGCCAGCCTGCGCTTCGCCACGCCGGATGGCGTGATCGCCTCGCGGTTCGACGAGGGCCTGGTGCGCGAACGCATCGAGGGCCTCACCACCGCGACCGTCGATGCGGCATCGGTTGAGGGCGACGCGACGGGCCTCGCCTCCGGCGCCATGCTCTACCGCTTCACCCTGGCGCCCGGCCAGAGTCGGGACATCGACTGGGTCGCGCCGCTGGAAGGGGCGTTGCCGGCGCGCATCGATGCGGCGCGCGACCAGCAGGCGATGGCGGGCGTCTGGCGCAGGAAGCTCGACGAGATGAGGCTGCAGGTCCCGGCTGAAGGCCAGCCGGTCGCCGATACCTTGCGTACCGCGCTGGCGCACATGCTGATCTCGCGCATCGGGCCGCGCCTGCAGCCGGGCACGCGCTCGTACTCGCGCAGCTGGATCCGCGACGGCGCGATGATCTCCGAAGGCCTGCTGCGCCTGGGTCGCCCGGAGGTGGTGAAGGAATACGTCGAGTGGTACGCGCCGTACCAGTTCGAGAACGGCAAGGTGCCGTGCTGCGTGGACGACCGCGGCAGCGATCCCGTGCCCGAGAACGACAGCCACGGCGAGCTGATCTTCAATATCGCCGAGTACTACCGCTATACCGGCGACAAGGCCTTCCTGCGCAGGATGTGGCCGCACGTGCAGGGCGCGTTCGCCTACATGGAAGAACTGCGCCTGAGCGAGCGCACCGAGGCCAACCGTGCCGTCAACGCCGCCTTCTACGGCATGATGCCGGCCTCGATCAGCCACGAAGGCTATTCGGCCAAGCCGATGCATTCGTACTGGGACAACTTCTGGGCATTGCGCGGGTACAAGGACGCCGTCGAGGTAGCGGAAGCCCTGGGCAAGGCGGCCGAAGCGAAGCGTATGGCGGCGTCACGCGACCAGTTCCGCGATGACCTGTACGCCTCGCTGCGCGCCGCCACCCAGTTGCATGACATCGGTTACCTGCCTGGCGCGGCCGAGATCGGCGACTTCGACCCCACCTCGACCACCATCGCGCTGGCGCCCGGCGGCGAGCAGGGCGCGCTGCCGGTGGACCTGTTGCACGCGACGTTCGAACGCTACTGGACCGAGTTCGTGCAACGCCGCGACGGCCGGCGCGAGTGGAAGGATTACACGCCCTACGAATGGCGCAATGTCGCCGCGTTCGTGCGCCTGGGCTGGCGCGAACGCGCGTGGGAGGTGCTGGACTTCTTCTTCAAGGATCGTGCGCCGCAGGCGTGGAACCAGTGGGCGGAGGTGGTGTCGCGCACGCCGCGCAAGCCGTTCTTCGTCGGCGACCTGCCGCACGCCTGGGTCGCGTCCGACTTCGTGCGCTCGGCGCTGGACATGTTCGCCTACAGCCGCGAGGCCGACGACAGCCTGGTGCTGGCGGCGGGCGTGCCGGCGGCGTGGCTGGATGGCGAAGGCATCGCCATCGACGGGCTGCGCACGCCCCATGGCGTGCTGGGCTATGCGCTGCGCCGGCATGCGGGCGAGGTCGTGCTGGAGGCGAAGGCCGGATTGGAGCTGCCGTCCGGTGGACTGGTGCTGCCGTGGCCTTACAAGGAACCTCCGGGCGAAACGCGCATCAACGGCCAGCCGGCGCAGTGGAAGGACGGCGAGCTGCGCATCGCCACGCTGCCGGCGAAGGTCAGCATCCGTACGCTGTGAGCGAAGGCGAACGGGGATAGAGTAGGCGCGGTTCCTGTCCGCGCCTGCTGCCATGAACGCCGATGACGCCCGCTTGCCCCTCTGGCCGCTGCCGCTGCTGATCGCGCTGCTGTTCCTGGTCGCGGCGCACGCGGCGTACGTGCTGTCGATCCAGGCGGGCCACGTGCCGGCCTGCGTGCCCTACCTGGAAGGCTGCGTCTCGATCAGTCGCGCGGCACGCCACGGGCTGGGAAACCATCTCTTCCGGTTGCTGGTGATTCCCTGCGCGGTGCTGCATGCGCTGGTCTGGCTGCTGGCGCACCGCTGGTTGCGGGGCGGTCGCTGGATGGTCGTGCTGGGCGTGGTCTCGGCCATCGCGCTGGCGGTCTACGCGACCTTCCTCGGCACCGATGGCGAGGCCTACCGCTTCCTGCGCCGCTACGGCGTGGTGGTGTATTTCGGTTTCGGGTATCTCGCGCAGCTCGCCTTGATGCGGCGTGCCGCGCGGATGGGTGCGTTGGCCCCCGGCGTCATCGCGACCCAGGCGTGGATCGCCGCGGCCATGCTGGGACTGGGTCTGGCGAATGTCGTGGCGGGGCTGGCCGTGCCGGATCCTGCGGCGAAGGACCGCTGGGAGAACGTCTTCGAATGGTGGCTCGGCCTGCTGATGGTCGGCTGGTATGCCGCGCTGGCGTCGGGGTGGCGGCGACAGGGCCTGGCAATGGAACTCAAGCGTCATGACCCACTGTAGGAGCGACGTGAGTCGCGACCGCACGGCATCGCATGTAGCAGCATGAGGGCGAGCGCCATGTTTCCGGCAGTGACGGCGTGACTGCGCTCACGCATCACGACACTTCACTTCTGTGGTCGCGACTTACGTCGCTCCTGCAGAGAGAACGTCAGCCGCGCACGCCCTTGACGATGGCGGCGGCCTTGGCGGAACTGGCGGTGACCTTGTCCCACTCGCCGTTGTCCAGCCAAGCCTTCGGCACCATCCACGAACCTCCGATGCAGACGACGTTCGGCTGCGACAGGTAGTCGGCCGCGGTGTCCTCGGTGATGCCGCCGGTGGGGCAGATCTTCAGGTCCGACAGCGGGCCCGCCAGGCCTTTCAGCATCGCCAACCCGCCGACAGCGGTGGCAGGGAACAGCTTGCACACGCGGAAGCCGCGCGCCATCAGCGACAGCAGCTCGGTCGGCGTGGCGGCACCGGGCACCACCGGGATGTCGGCGGCAGCCAGCGCTTCGGCCATCTCCGGCGGCGTGCCGGGCGTCACCAGGAAATCGGCGCCCGCATCGATGGACTGCGCGATCTGCTCGGTCGTCAGCACGGTGCCTGCCCCGATCACGATATCCGGCAGTTCCTTCTTCAGCATGGCCAGCGCGGCCATCGCCACCGGCGTGCGCAGCGTCAGTTCGATCGCCGGCAGGCCGCCTTCCAGCAGGGCTTCGGACACCTTGCGCGCTTCATCCAGCGTGTGGACGGTGACGACCGGCAGGATGCCGGCGGCGCGGAGGAGGGATTCGGCTTTCTGCTGGCGGGCTTGGATGGTCATGGTGGAATGTTCGGCCGGAAGGAGGACTGTAGGAGCGCCCTCGGGCGCGATGCTCTTCTTCTCGCCATTCCCGAAAAGCATCGCGCCCGAGGGCGCTCCTACGGATGGAACAGGAGGCTATGCATCCTTGGCTTCGTGCGGCGCTTCCGCAGCATGCGCGGTGTCGCCCAGTTCGTATTCGGCGTCGTATTCCCAGGTGCCATCGTGGTGGGGCAGGCCGCAGGAGATCGACATCGCCCCGCGGTCTGCGGGCGTCACCACGTCGCGGCTCACCGCGAACAGGTTGCGGCCCAGATCCAGCGCGGCCGGCGAGGTGTTGGGGGCGATGTCGCGCGAGGCCCATTCGGCGGCGTCCACCAGGGCTTCCAGCGTGCCCGCTTCCGCGTCCAGGCGGATGAGGTCGCCTTCGCGCAGCCTGGCCAGCGGGCCGCCGCGTGCCGCTTCCGGGGTCAGGTGGATGGCGGCGGGAATCTTCCCCGACGCGCCGGACAGGCGGCCGTCGGTGACCAGGGCGACGCGGCGACCCTGGTTCTGCAGCAGGCCCAGCAGCGGCGCCAGCGAATGCAGTTCCGGCATGCCGTTCGCACGCGGCCCCTGGTAGCGGACGACGGCCACGAAATCCTGCGGCAGCGCGCCCGCGGCATGCAGCTTGTTGAGCGCACGCGGATCGTCGACGACCACGGCCGGCGCCTCGATGTAGCGGTACTCCGGCTTGACCGCCGAGGTCTTGATCAGGGAGCGGCCCAGGTTGCCGCGCAGCAGGCGCAGGCCACCCTGCGCTTCGAACGCGCGCGCCACCGGGCGCACCACATCCTCATCGGCGCTCCGGGCGACGCCCGGCGCATACCCGAGCTTGCCGTCCTGCAGCCGCGGCTCGTCGCAGAACGCGCGCATGCCGCCGGGCACGATGGTGGGCAGGTCGTGCATCAGGCCGGCGTCGAGCAGTTCGCGGAAAACGAACTGGGTGCCGCCGGCCGCGGCGAAGCGGTTCACGTCGGCTTCGCCGTTCGGATAGACGCGCGCCAGCAGCGGCACGGTCTGCGCGATCAGGTCCATGTCGTCCCAGGTCAGGATCACGCCGGCCGAGCGCGCCACGGCGATCCAGTGGATGGTGTGGTTGGTGGAGCCGCCGGTGGCCATCAGCGCCACCATCGCGTTGACGATGGCGCGCTCGTCGATCAGGCGACCGATCGGCCGGTAGTCGTCGCCCAGGGCGGTGATGCGCAGGGCGCGTTCGGCAGCGGCGCGGGTCAGCACGTCGCGCAATGGCTGGTCGGGATTGACGAAGGACGTACCAGGCAACTGCAGGCCCATCGCCTCCAGCAGCACCTGGTTGGAATTGGCGGTGCCATAGAACGTGCAGGTGCCGGCGGCGTGGTAACTCGCGGCTTCGGCCTCCAGCAGCTCTTCGCGCGTGGCTTCGCCTGCGGCGTAGCGCTCGCGCACGGCGGCCTTCTCCTTGTTGGGGATGCCCGGCGTCATCGGGCCGGCCGGTACGAACACCGCCGGCAGGTGGCCGAAGGCCAGCGCGCCCATCAGCAGGCCGGGGACGATCTTGTCGCACACGCCCAGGTACAGCGCGGCGTCAAACATGTCGTGGCTCAGCGAGATGGCGGTGGCCTGCGCGATGACGTCGCGTGAGAACAGCGACAGCTCCATGCCCGGGCGTCCCTGGGTGACGCCGTCGCACATCGCCGGCACGCCGCCGGCGACCTGCGCGGTGGCGCCCATCTCGCGGGCGAGCGTGCGGATGATCCCGGGGTAATGCTCGAACGGCTGGTGCGCCGACAGCATGTCGTTGTAGGCGTTGACGATGCCGAGGTTGGGCGTGACGTCGGCGCGCAGCCGCCCCTTGTCGGTGGGACCGCAGGCGGCGAAGGCATGCGCCAGGTTGCCGCAGCTCAGGCGGGCACGCTGCGGACCTTCGCGGTGGGCGGCATCGATGCCGTCGAGGTAGGCGCGGCGCAGCAGTGCGCTGCGCTGGCGGATGCGTTCGGTGACTTCCTGGATGCGGGGGTGCAGGCTCATGGGCGTAGGGCTAGGCTGCAGACGCGGACATTCTGCATGGCGGGGCGAAATGAGGCCGTGAGGCGCAACCTTCCGGCATCTCCAGCGCGTGGAGCGGAAGGGCGGGAAACGACGGCGACGGCATGCTGCTTTCTACCGCCTTTGGCGCAGGCGCGAAAGCGACCAAAGGCAGACCAGTCCCCGCATGCAAGCGCTGCGCGTGTTGCGTTGCAGCGCGCATCTGCGCAAAACCTCAGCTGTGCGAGGGTGTCTTCGGCCCGAACAGTTCGACCGCGTAGGCCGCCGCCCCGAGCAGGCCGGGGCGCGGATGCATGTTCGCCAGGGTCGGCACGCGCGCCATCGCCGGCGAGAAGCGGCCCTTGTGTTCGAAGCGCTGGCGGAAGCCGGAATGCTGCAGCGACGACAGCAGGCGGGGCACCAGGCCACCGGTCAGGAACACCCCGTCCCACGCGCCGGTGGTCAGCACCAGATCGCCCGCGATGGCGCCGAACACGGCGCAGAACACGTCCAGCGTGCGCACGCAGCGCGGATCGCCGGCGGCGGCGCGCGCGGTGACGTCCTTCGGCTCCAGGGGGCCCCCCGGATCCTCGCCCGCGATTTCGCTGAGCGCGCGATACAGATTGACCAGGCCCGGCCCGCAGATCAGGCGCTCGTTCGATACGCGGCCGAACTGCGCCGACAGGATTTCCAGGATGCGGATCTCTTCTGGCGTGCCGGGAGGGAAACTGACGTGGCCGCCTTCGGTCTCCAGCGGATAGGCGCGTCCGTCGCGGATCACCAGGGCGGCCACGCCCAGGCCCGTGCCGGGGCCGATGACGGCGTAGGTGCGGGGTACGGACAACGGCGATGGCATCCACTGCGCGCCGCCGATGGCGACCACGTCGCGCGGCGTCAGCAGCGATACCGCCATCGCCTGCGCGGCGAAGTCGTTGACCAGCTTCAGGCCCTGGAAACCCAGCGCCTGCCGGGTGCGGTTCACCGAGATGACCCACGGATGGTTGGTGATGCGGGCCTCATCGCCATCGACGCGGCCGGCGACGGCGAACACCCCGTTCTGCGCGGTGGCGCCGGTCTCGTCCAGGTAGTGCTGCGCGGCGTCGGCGAGCGAAGGGAAATCGGCCACCACGAATTCGCGCACGCTGTCGTCGAGCAGCGGCACGGCGGAAGCGGGATCGGCCAGCGCGAAGCGCGCGTTGGTGCCGCCGATGTCGGCGAGGAGGACCCGATCGGCGCTGCTCATGCGGCCAACATCCTGTGGGGTGCGGGAAGGCTTCCAAAGGGGATCCGCTGCATTCGCCTGGTCGATCCTGTTGTGCGGTGGTGGAGCCACGTTGCGTGGGCCGCGCATGATAGCGCGCGCGCATGCCGACGCCAGGCAGGCATGCGCGCGCATGCGGGCCGTGTATACGTATGCGCGACAGCGGAAACGGAGATCGGAGCGGCGGGCGTGCGGCGCGGCGGAGGTGACATGGGCGGCCTGGACGTGAGGTGGACGTGCGGTCGTCGGCGCGCGGCCGCTTGCCTTGTGAAAACGGTTACATGGCAGAATAGCGCAACTTCCCCGGCCGCGGAACGGGACCCCGACCGCAGCGAACAACCACGGGCGCCGCCCGACCGGAGCAATGATGGCCAGTGTCCAGCTCGACCGCGTGCGCAAGGTGTACGACAACGGCCAGGTGGCCGTGCACGGGGCCAGCTTCGAGATCGCCGACGGCGAACTCATGGTGCTGGTGGGCCCCTCCGGCTGCGGAAAGTCCACGCTGTTGCGCATGATCGCCGGGCTCGAGGACATCACCGACGGCAACCTGCTGATCGGCGGGCGGCGCGTCAACGAGGTGGCGCCGAAGGACCGCGACATCGCCATGGTGTTCCAGAGCTATGCGCTGTACCCGCACATGACGGTGGCGGAGAATCTCGCCTTCGGCCTGAAGCTGCGTGGCGTGGCGCGCGCCGAGATTGATCGGCGCGTGAATGCGGCCGCGGAGACCTTGGGCATGACCCGGATGCTGGGGAAGCTGCCACGGGAGATGTCCGGTGGACAGCGCCAGCGCGTCGCGCTGGGCCGTGCGCTGGTACGCGAGCCGTCGGTGTTCCTGCTCGACGAACCGCTCTCCAACCTGGATGCGAAACTGCGCCATTCCGTGCGCACCGAGATCGGCCGCCTGCATCGCCAGCTCGGCGCGACCATGATCTACGTCACCCACGACCAGGTGGAGGCCATGACGCTGGGCCAGCGGATCGTGGTGTTGAAGGACGGCGAGATCCAGCAGATCGACACGCCGATGGCGCTGTACGAGAAGCCGGCCAACCTGTTCGTTGCCGGGTTCCTGGGCAGTCCGGCCATGAACGTGCTGCATGGCACGCTGCGCGAGGCCGACGGCCTGCAGCTGGTGCTCGAGGGAGGGCAGGTGCTGCCGCTGGGCCAGGCATCGGTGACCGCGGCCTGGCTGGACCGGCGCGTGGCGCTGGGTGTGCGCCCGGAACACCTTCTGCCGGCCGGCATCGGCAAGCCGGCGTTCGAGGCGCAGGTGGAGCTGATCGAGCCGGTGGGCAATGAAGTCTTCGTCAACCTGACCTGTGCGGGCCTAGCGCTGGTCGCCCGCATGCTGCCGCAGCGCCTGCCCGAACCGGGCCAGGCGTTGCGCGTCACCGTCGAGGGCGCGGTGCTGCATGTGTTCGATCCCGATACCGGGGCGCGGTTGTCGTAGCAGCGCCCCATGGGAGCGATGCGTTTCCGGGCTCCCGCAAGAGCATCGCGGGCATGGCCCGCTCCTACAGGGTTGCGGTCGGGTGTAGGAGCGCCCCATGGGCGCGATGCGTTTCCGGGCTCCCGCATAGAGCATCGCGGGCATGGCCCGCTCCTACAGGGTTGCGGTCGGGTGTAGGAGCGCCCCATGGGCGCGATGCGTTTCCGGGCTCCCGCATAGAGCATCGCGGGCATGGCCCGCTCCTACAGGGTCGCGCTCGTGTGTAGGAGCGCCTCATGGGCGCGATGCGTTTCCGGGCTCCCGCAAGGGCATCGCGGGCATGGCCCGCTCCTACAGGGTGGCGGGCTGTGTAGGAGCGCCCCATGGGCGCGATGCGTTTCCGGCGTTCCGCAAGAGCATCGCGGGCGTGGCCCGCTCCTACAGGGTTGTGTGTAGGAGCGCCCCATGGGCGCGATGCGTTTCCGGGCTCCCGCAGGAGCATCGCGGGCATGGCCTGCTCCTACAGGGTCGCGGTCGTGTGTAGGAGCGCCCGATGGGCGCGATGCGTTTCCGGGCTCCCGCATAGAGCATCGCGGGCATGGCCCGCTCCTACAGGATTGCGGTCGGGTGTAGGAGCGTCCCATGGGCGCGAAGCGTTTCCGGCGTTCCGCAAGAGCATCGCGGGGCGGGGCTGACGCTCAGCCGCGGCTGACCGTGCGCACTGCCTCCGCCACGTAGTCCAGGTTCTGCTGGTTCAACGCCGCCACGCAGATGCGGCCGGTGCCGACGGCATAGATGCCGAACTCGTCGCGCAGCCGGTCCACCTGTGCCTTGCTCAAGCCGGAATAGGAGAACATGCCGGCCTGCTGCTGGATGAAGGCGAACTCCGGCGCGCCGGAGGCGGCCAGCTTCTCGACCAGTCCCGCGCGCAGCGTGTGGATGCGTGTGCGCATGGCGCCCAGTTCGCTTTCCCACAGCGTGCGCAACTCGCGGCTGGCCAGCACGCCGGCCACCAGTGCCGCGCCGTGCGTGGACGGGCTGGAGTAGATGGTGCGGATGATGCGTTTGACCTGGGACTGCACCGCCTTGGTCGCCTGGGCGTCCGGTGCGACCACCGACAGCGCGCCGACGCGTTCGCCATACAGCGAGAACGACTTGGAATACGAGTTGGCCACGATGAAGCTGTCGATGCCGGCCTCGGCGACGATGCGTACGGCGGCGCCATCTTCCGTGATGCCCTTGTCGAAGCCCTGGTAGGCCATGTCGATGAAGGGGAACAGCCCGCGCTCCTGCAGCAGCGCCGCGACCTGCTTCCACTGTTCGACGGTCAGGTCGGCGCCGGTGGGGTTGTGGCAGCACGCATGCAGCAGGACCACGGTGCCGGGCTGCAACCGGCCCAGGTCGGACAGCATGCCGGCGAAATCCAGGCCATGGGTGGCGGCATCGAAATAGGTGTAGTCGACGATCTCGAAGCCGGCCGCGGCGAACACGGCGCGATGGTTCTCCCAACTGGGGTTGCTGATGGCCACCGTGGCGTGCGGCAGCAGCTTCTTCAGCAGGTCCGCGCCCACGCGCAGCGCGCCGCTGCCGCCGATGGTCTGGGTGGTGGCGACACGGCCGGCGGCGATCAGCTCCGAATCCCCGCCGAACACCAGCTCGCGGGTGGCGGCGTCATAGGCGGCCAGGCCGTCGATGGGCAGGTAGCCGCGCGGCTTGCCCTCGGCGGCCAGGGCTTCCTCGACGCGGCGCACGCAGTCGAGCAGGGGAATGCGGCCCTGCTCGTCGTAGTAGATGCCGACGCCCAGGTTGACCTTCCGGGTGCGGGGATCGGCGTTGTAAGCCTCGGTCAGCCCCAGGATGGGGTCGCCGGGCACCAGTTCGACGGATGCAAAAAGAGACACGGGGTGGGGACCGTTGATGAGTGAGGGAGGAGGGGTGAAACGGTCTGCGATGCTAACAGGCGCGGGCCGCTCCGTACGCCGCGGGTGGTGCGGCGTACGTCGCTGGAGGGCCCGGACATCCGGCGGCCGTGGCGGCTATACTCATCCGTTGGCGTGCCTGAAGGCAGGCCGGATTGCCAGTCAAATCAATGGTTTGGCAGTCGAAGCTGATCCCATTTCATACTTGCGGCAGCGCGCCGGCCCGGTCCGGTCGCGGTGCCCGGAAGACACCGCCGCATGCGCCTTTCCACCATCAAGCTGTCCGGTTTCAAGTCGTTCGTCGATCCCACCGTGCTGCATCTGCCGACCAACATGACCGGCGTGGTCGGTCCGAACGGCTGCGGCAAGTCGAACATCATCGACGCGGTGCGCTGGGTGATGGGCGAAAGCTCGGCCAGCCGGCTGCGCGGCGATTCGCTGACCGACGTGATCTTTTCCGGCTCGGCGGCGCGCAAGCCGGTGTCGCAGGCCTCGGTGGAACTGATCTTCGACAACAGCGACCACACCATCAGCGGCGAGTTCGCGGCCTTCAACGAAATCTCGGTCAAGCGCCTGGTCAGCCGCGACGGCCAGAGCAACTATTACCTCAATGGCACCAAGTGTCGCCGCCGCGACATCACCGACCTGTTCCTCGGCACCGGCCTGGGCCCGCGCAGCTACTCCATCATCGAGCAGGGCATGATCAGCCAGATCATCGAGGCCCGCCCGGAAGACCTGCGCATCTACCTGGAGGAAGCCGCCGGCATCTCCAAGTACAAGGAGCGCCGCAAGGAGACCGAGACCCGCATCCGCCACACCCGCGAGAACCTCGACCGCCTGAACGACCTGCGCGAGGAGATCGGCAAGCAGCTCGAACACCTCAAGCGCCAGGCCAAGCAGGCCGAGCAGTACAAGGCCCTGCAGGAAGAGCGCCGCGTCAAGGATGCCGAGTGGAAGGCGCTGGAATACCGCGGCCTGGACGGCCGGCTGCAGGGTCTGCGCGAGGCGCTGTCCCAGGAAGAAACGAAGCTGCAGCAGCTGATCGCCGAACAGCGCGAAGCCGAGCGGCTGCTGGAAACCGACCGCGTGCGCCGCGAGGAAGCCGCCGACGCCCTCAACAAGGCGCAGGGCGAGGTCTACCAGGTCGGCAGCACGCTGGCCCGCATCGAACAGCAGATCCAGCACCAGCGCGAGCTGGCCGAGCGCCTGAAGAAGGCGCGCGACGAGGCCCACCATGCCCTGCAGGAACTGGGCCAGCACATCAGCGGCGACCAGACCCGCCTGGCGGTGCTGCGCGAGTCCGTGGCCGACGCCGAACCGCAGCTGGAGCAGCTGCGCGAGGACGACGTGATGCGCCAGGACGCGTTGCGCGAGGCCGAGGCCGCACTGGCCGACTGGCAGCAGCGCTGGGAAGCGCACAGCCGCGAAACCGCAGAGGCGTCCCGTGCCGGCGATGTCGAGCGCACCCGCGTGGACTACCTCGACCGCCAGTCGCTGGAAGCCGAGCGCCGCCGCGAAGCGCTGGCCGCCGAACGCGCGGGCCTGGACCTGGAGGCGCTGGCGTCCGCCTTCGAACAGCTGCAGCTCCAGCACGACACCCAGAAGGAATCGCTGGAGACGCTGACCGAACAGGTCGAGGCCCGCAAGCAGGCGGCCGCCGACACCCAGGAGCAGCAGCGCGCCACCCAGGCCGAACTGTCCGACACCCGCAAGCGCGCGCAGGAAGCGCGCGGCCGGTTGTCCTCGCTGGAAACCCTGCAGCACGCCGCGCTGGGCCAGGAACAGGGTGCCGCCATGACCTGGCTGAAGGCCCGCGGCCTGGACAATGCCGCGCGCGTGGGCGAGAAGCTGACCGTCGAGCCGGGCTGGGAGAACGCCGTCGAAGGCGCGCTGGGCCAGCTGATCGAAGGCGTGCTGGTCGACGCCCCCGAATCGCTGGTGGAGGCGCTGGGCGAACTCGGCGATGGCCGCATCGCGCTGGTTTCCGACGATCGTGGCGACGTGGCGTTCGCGCCGACCTCGCTGGCGGCCAAGGTGCAGGGCCCGGCGGCGATCCGTCGCCTGCTGGCCCGCCTGCACGTGGCCGAAGACCTGTCCGAAGCCCGTCGCCTGCAAGCGCAGCTGGGCGAGGGCGATTCCGTCATCACCCGCAACGGCGAACGCCTGGGCGCCGGCTGGGTGCGCGTGCTGCGCTCCGGCGCGGCCAAGCAGGGCGCGTTGCTGCGCGAGCGCGAGATCCAGGCGCTGCGTGGCGAGATCGAAACCCTGCAGGCACGCGAGGCGGGGCTGGAAGAACGCCTGGCGCAGCTGCGCGACCAGTTGCTTGCCGCGGAACAGCAGCGCGAAGAGGCCCAGCGCACGCTGTACATGGCGCACCGTGGCGTGTCCGAGCTGGCCGGCCAGCTGCAGAGCCACCAGGGCAAGCTGGAAGCCACCCGCACCCGCCTGGAGCGCATCGACGGCGAGATTGCGCAACTGGTCGAAACCCTGGACGCCAGCCGCGAGCAGGCCCGTGAAGCCCGCGCCAAGCTGGAGGATGCGGTCACCCGCATGGGCGATCTGGAATCCGCACGGCAGGCGCTGGACAACGAGCGCCGCCAGCGGGTCGAGGCGCGCGACCAGGCACGCGAAGCCGCCCGCGCATCGCGTGATGCCGCGCACGCACTGGCCCTGACCCTGGAGTCGCAGCGGGCGCAGATCGTCTCGCTGAGCCAGGCCCTGGACCGTATGGGTGGCCAGCGCGGCCAGCTGGACTCGCGCCTGGAAGAGCTCACCGTGCAGCTCAACGAAGGCGATTCGCCGGTGCAGGAACTGGAGGCGCAACGCCAGGCGGCGCTGGACCACCGCATTACCGCCGACCGCCAGCTGGCCGAAGCGCGGTCGCTGCTGGAAGGCATCGACAACGAACTGCGCCAGTACGAACAGACCCGCCAGCAGCGCGACGAGCAGGCGCTGGCCCAGCGCGAGCGCATCTCCCAGCGCAGGCTGGACCAGCAGGCGCTGGCGCTGAAGGCCGAGCAACTGTCTGAAGCGGTGGTGGCCGGCGGCTTCGTGCTGGAGGACGTCATCAACACGCTGCCCGAGGTCGCCGACATCCGCGAATGGGAGCAGGCCGTCACCCAGATCGACGGCCGCATGCGCCGCCTGGAGCCGGTCAACCTGGCCGCCATCCACGAGTACGGCGAAGCCAGCCAGCGTTCGGAGTACCTCGACGCCCAGCACGTGGACCTCACCACCGCGCTGGAAACGCTGGAAGAAGCCATCCGCAAGATCGACCGCGAGACCCGCGGCCGCTTCAAGGACACGTTCGACCGCGTCAATGCCGGCGTGCAGCAGCTGTATCCGCGCCTGTTCGGCGGCGGCCACGCCTATCTGGAACTCACCGGCGAGGACCTGCTGGACACCGGCGTGGCGATCATGGCCCGCCCGCCCGGCAAGCGCGTATCCAACATCTCGCTGCTGTCCGGCGGCGAGAAGGCCATGACCGCGGTGGCGCTGGTGTTCGCCATCTTCCAGCTCAATCCGGCGCCGTTCTGCCTGCTGGACGAGGTGGATGCGCCGCTGGACGAGGCCAATGTCGGCCGCTTCACCAACATGGTGAAGGAGATGAGCGAGAAGGTGCAGTTCCTGTTCGTGTCCCACAACAAGGCCACCATGGAAGCCGCACACCAGCTCAGTGGCGTTACCATGCGCGAGCCCGGCGTCAGCCGGCTGGTGTCGGTGGACCTGGAAGAGGCCGCCCGCCTGGCCGGCGCCGCCTGACCCTGATCGATCCCAACCTGCCGGAGAATCCCCTGTGTCCGACATGGCCATGCTTCGTATCGGAATCCTCGTCGCCGGCGCCCTGCTGCTGGTGGCGATCTTCCTGTTCGGACGCCCCAAGAAGCCCAGCCAGGGCCGCCGCATCGAAACCGCCGAGCGCGACACGGCGCGCGTGGAGCCCAGCCTCGCCGGCGACGACACCAGCGAGCAGGTCCAGGACTACAGCGGCGAACGCGTCAGCCAGCCCGAACTGGGCCTGGCCGGGGGCACCCCGGTGGCCGGGGCGGAAAGCGAACTGGGCAAGCGTCCCAGCCAGGATTTCGACAAGATCGTCTCGCTGTATGTGGCCGCGAAAGCCGGACAGGTGCTGCGCGGCGAGGACATCGTGGTCGCCGCCGAGAAGACCGGCCTGACCTTCGGTCACATGAACGTGTTCCACCGGCTGGTGGAAGGGCACCCGGAGCGCGGCCCGGTTTTCAGCATGGCCAACATCATGCAGCCCGGCAGTTTCGACATGGCCAACATCCGCGCCCTGGAAACCCCGGCCATCGCGTTCTTCCTGACCCTGCCGGCGCCGATGACCGCGCTGGAAGC
Organism: Pseudoxanthomonas sp. F37; assembly: GCF_022965755.1. Lineage (NCBI taxonomy): Bacteria > Pseudomonadati > Pseudomonadota > Gammaproteobacteria > Lysobacterales > Lysobacteraceae > Pseudoxanthomonas > Pseudoxanthomonas sp. F37. The sequence goes on from NZ_CP095187.1 coordinate 1,728,330, forward strand.
CTGGGAGAAGCTGCTGCCCAACGTCGAGCGCATGGCCGAACTGCTGGGCGGCGTGGTCCTGGACGACAGCCGCAACACCCTCGGCCGCCAGCGCATCCAGCACATCCGCGAAGAGCTGCGCGCCTACGACCGCCAGCACGAAGCGCCGCCGCTGACGAAGGCGCCGCGGTGGTGAGGTCGATTTCCAAGGCTGGCGAATCCAAGCTGCCGTAGGCCGGGTTGAAGCGAAGCGCAAACCCGGCGCTCATGGACTTCACGGGTCGAGGCGCTGGGTTTACGCTTCGCTCCAACCCAGCCTACGAAAAGCCTGTCCGTTCTTCTTGAGGGAGTCGAGGTGATGTCCGGCCATCGCATCTTCACCACCTCCTTCGCCAGCGTGTACCCGCTGTACGTGCAGAAAGCCGAGCGCAAGGGTCGGACGAAGGCCGAGGTGGACGAGGTCATCCGCTGGCTGACCGGTTACGACCAGGCCGGGCTCGAACGGCAGATCGCGGCGAAGGAGGACTTCGAGACGTTCTTCGCCGAAGCCCCGCAACTCCATCCGCACGCAGCGCTGATCAGGGGCGTGGTCTGCGGCGTGCGCGTCGAGGACGTGGATGACCCGTTGATGCAGAAGATCCGCTACCTCGACAAGCTGGTGGACGAACTGGCGAAGGGGAAGGCGATGGACAAGATCCTGCGGTCCCCGAAATAGAGGGATGCAACGTAGGCTGGGTTGAAGCGCAGCGTAAACCCAGCGCTCGAGATCCCGGGTGGATCGCTGGGTTTACGCTGCGCTTCAACCCAGCCTACGGCTGCCATGAGGGCCTTGGACCGCCGTCATGCTATCCCGCACACTGCGTCCATGCCCCGCAACGTCCTCTTCATCTGTACCCAGAACCGCCTGCGCAGTCCGACGGCGGAGCAGGTATTCGCCAACTGGCCGGGCGTGGAAACGGCGTCTGCGGGGCTGGGCAATGACGCCGAGGTACCGGTCTCGCCCGAGTTGCTGGCGTGGGCGGACATGATCTTCGTGATGGAGAAGGCGCATCGCAACAGGTTGTCGGCGAAGTTCGGGCGTCACCTCAACGGCAAGCGGGTGATCTGCCTGGACATCCCCGACGACTACGCGTTCATGGATCCCACGCTCATCCGATTGCTGAAGCAGAAGGTCGTTCGGTTCCTGCCCGCCAACGTGGAGGCCCCATGACCCGTCCCCTGCAAACCTGGACCGGCCGCTGCCACTGCGGCGCGGTGCGCTTCGAGATCGATACGGATTTCCCAGAGCTGACGCAATGCGACTGCTCCATCTGCCGCAAGAAGAACGCGCTGATGGTCAAGGTGCACGAGAGCGCCTTCCGCCTGCTGGCGGGCGAGGATGCGCTGGCCGAGTATCAGTTCCACACCCACACCGCGCGCCACCACTTCTGCAAGGTGTGCGGCATCTACCCGTTCCACCGCAAGCGCGTCACGCCCGATTTCTACGGCATCAATGTCTACTGCCTGGACGGTTTCGATCCGGCCGGCATCCCGGTGCGGCTGACGGTGGGCGCGGGCATGCCGTGACCGGCGCCGGGGCAACGGCGCCACGCGGTGGGGACAGGGACGGCCCTCGACAGGCCCACCCGGCACCTTCCGTCACGCCCGGCGGGCTTAGAATTCCCCCATGACGCCGACCCCTGCCGCACGCATCGCCGACCTCCGCCGCCAGTTGGAGGATGCCAACTACCGCTACTACGTCCTGGACGAGCCCAGCATCCCGGACGCGGAGTACGACCGCCTGCTGCGCGAGCTGGAGGCGCTGGAGGCAGCGCATCCGGATCTGGTCACCGCCGATTCGCCCACCCAGCGGGTGGGCAACGCGCCGGCCGGCAAGTTCGCCGAAGTGCGCCACGCCATTCCCATGCTGTCGCTGGGCAACGCGTTCAGCGAGGAGGAAGTGCAGGACTTCGTCCGTCGCATCGCCGACAGGCTGAAGCGTCCGTCGCTGCGGTTCTCGGCCGAGCCCAAGCTCGACGGCCTGGCGATCAGCTTGCGCTACGAAGGCGGCGCCTTCGTGCAGGGCGCCACCCGCGGCGACGGCGCCACCGGCGAGGATGTCACCGCCAATCTGCGCACCATCAAGGCCATCCCGCTGACCCTGCGCGGCACCGGCTGGCCGGACGTGCTGGAAGTCCGCGGCGAGGTGTACATGCCGCGCGCCGATTTCGAGAAGTACAACGAGCACGCACGCAAGCATGGCGGGAAGGTGCTGGCCAATCCGCGCAATGGCGCCGCCGGTTCGCTGCGCCAGCTTGACCCGCGCATCACCGCGCAGCGGCCGCTGGCGTTTTTCGCCTACGGCACCGGCCTGGTCGAGGGCGGCGAACTGCCGGATTCGCATTCGGCCACGCTGAAGCAGCTGCGCGGCTGGGGCTTCCCGGTCAGCAGCCTCAGCGAGGTGGTGGAGGGCGTGGACGGCCTGCTCGGGTACTACCGCCGCATCGGCGAGGCGCGCGACGGGCTGCCGTTCGACATCGACGGGGTGGTCTACAAGCTGGACGATGGGGAAGGGCAGCGCGAGATGGGCTTCGTCTCGCGCGCGCCGCGCTGGGCCATCGCGCACAAGTTCCCGGCGCAGGAACAGATGACCGTGCTGGAGTCGATCGAGGTCAACGTGGGCCGTACCGGCGCGGTGACGCCGTGGGCGCTGATGCAGCCGGTGCACGTGGGAGGAGTGACCGTCACCCGCGCCACCCTGCACAACGCCGATCAGGTGGCGCGCCTGGACGTGCGCAACGGCGACACGGTGATCGTGCGCCGCGCCGGCGACGTCATCCCGGAAGTGGTGGGCGTGGTGCCGGAGCGGCGTCCGGACGGCACCGTGCCGTGGCGGATGCCCACGGCCTGCCCGGTCTGCGGCTCGGAGATCGTCCGCGAGGAAGGCGAGGCGGTCTGGCGTTGCAGCGGCGAACTGACCTGCCCGGCGCAGCGCAAGGAATCGATCATCCATTTCGCCTCGCGCCGGGCCATGGACATCGAGGGCCTGGGCGAACGTTTCGTCGAGGATCTCAGCGATCTGGAGTTCGTCCAGAACGTGGCCGACCTCTACAAGCTGACCGTGGACGACCTGCTGGCGATGAAGCGCCGCGTGGACGAGCGCGACGGCACCACCCCTGAGACCGTCAAGGCCGGCAAGGTGGCGACCAAGTGGGCCGAGAACCTGATCGAGGCCATCGACCGCAGCCGTCGGACCACGCTGGAGCGCTTCCTGTTCGGACTGGGCATCCAGCACGTGGGCGAGAGCACGGCCAAGGCGCTGGCGCAGTGGTTCGGCGACCTGCAGGTGATCCGCCGCCTGCCGTGGCCGCTGTTCAAGCAGGTGCCGGACATCGGCGGCGAAGTGGCGCGCTCGCTGGGCCACTTCCTCGACCAGCCCGGCAACCAGCAGGCCATCGACGATCTGCTGGCACGCGGCGTCGTCATCGGCGACACGCATCCGCCGTCGGGCAGATTGCGTGCATCGCTGGACCTGGCGACGCTGCTGGTGGACCTGGAGATCCCCAAGATCACCCGCGTGCGCGCCGAGCAGCTGGCGTCTGCGTTCCCCTCGGCGCAGGCGCTGCTGGACGCGCCGGTGCACAACTTCGTCACCGCCGGCCTGCCCAGCGATTCGGCCAATGCCTTCGCCACCTGGCTGGAGGACGAAGCGAATGCGCAGCTGCTGTCCCGCAGCGGTGCGGCGCTGGAAGAACTCTTGCAGGTCACGCCCAAGGAGGTCGCCACCGCCGCCGGACCGCTGGACGGCAAGACCGTCGTCCTGACCGGCAGCCTGGCGTCCATGAGCCGCGACGAAGCCGGCGAGAAGCTGGAGGCACTGGGTGCCAAGGTCGCCGGCAGCGTGTCGAAGAAGACGCACCTGGTGGTGGCCGGCGAAGCCGCCGGCTCCAAGCTGGCCAAGGCGCAGGAACTGGGCATCGAGATCTGGGACGAGGCGCAGCTGCTGGCGTTCCTGGCGCAGCACGGGAGCGGTGCGTGAGCCGCTGGCGACCGGGGCCCGGCTGGAGCGAAGGCGTCGCCGGCCTCGACTGGGCACCGTCCGGCTCGCGCGACGCATTGCGCCTGCGGGCCTGGGTCAACCGGCTGGTGCGCGAGTTCTTCTTCGCGCGCGATGTACTGGAAGTCGAGACGCCGATGATGTCGCGCGCCGGCAATACCGACGCGAACATCGCCTCGTTCGCGCTGGAATTCTCCGGCCGTACCGACGGCGCGTCGCGCACGCGCTGGTTGCGGACCTCGCCGGAGTTTCCGCTGAAGCGCCTGCTCGCCGCCGGCGTGGGCGATTGCTTCGAACTGGGGCGGGTATTCCGCGATGGCGAGGCGGGCGGGCGGCACAACCCGGAGTTCACCATGCTCGAGTGGTACCGCGTGGGCTGGACGCTGGAACCGCTGATGGACGAGACGGTGGCGCTGGTGCAGGCGGCGTTGTCGATGATCGGGCGGGAAGCGACCGTGTCGCGCGTGAGCTTCCGCGATCTGTACCGGCAGCAGCTGGGCGTCGATCCGATGACGGCCGACCTGGAGATGGTGCGCAACGCCGCGGCCGGCATCGCCATCGACGGCGACGGCCTGACCCGCGACGACTGGCTGGACCTGCTGATGACGCACCGGCTGCAGCCTGCGTTCGGCCGCGACGAGATCCGCGTGGTGCACGACTACCCGGCCAGCCAGTGCGCGCTGGCCAAGGTGGTGGAGCGCGACGGCTTGCGGGTGGCCGAACGCTTCGAGCTTTACCTGGGCTCGCTGGAGCTGGCCAACGGCTACCACGAGCTCACCGATGCGGCGGAGCAGCGCCTGCGCTTCGAACGCGACGTGGCGACACGCAGCGCGCGGGGCGAGGATGCACCCGCCATCGACGAAGGCCTGCTCGCCGCGCTGGCGCACGGCATGCCGGACTGTGCGGGCGTGGCGCTGGGCGTGGACCGGCTGCTGATGGCGATGCTCGATACGCCGCGCATCGCCGACGTGCTGGCCTTCGATTTCGCGCGCGCCTGAAAGCCAGCCAAACACGCCGTGCGTGCGCGTTCGGCTGCAAACGATTACGTGGGCGCGCGTTCATCATCGCGGGGTAGATTGCGTTCCAACACCCACGAGGACGCACGCCATGGAACGCTCCCTGATCGCAACGCTGGTGCTGGGCACGGTCGCGCTGTTCGGCACCCTCGCGGCCAAGGCCGCGCCGCAGTACGACGATCGCTATTACGGAGGAGGGCAGGTGGTGCGCTGCGATTCCAACGATAACCGCTACCGCGAGTGCCGCATGGATACGCGCGGCGGCGTGCAGATCGTGCGGCAGGTCTCCAAGACGCGCTGCGAGGAAGGCCGCACCTGGGGCCGCACGCGGGATGGGGTGTGGGTCGACCGCGGCTGCCGCGCGGAGTTCGCCAGCGGGCGCGGTGGCGGTTGGGGCCATGCCCAGCGCATCCGCTGCGAATCCATCGACGGGCGTTCGCGCAGCTGTCCGGTCAACGGGCGCGGCGAGGCACGCCTGGTCCGCCAGTTTTCCAAGGCGCCGTGCAGCGAAGGCTACAGCTGGGGCCGCGATCGCAACGCGATCTGGGTATCGCGCGGTTGCCGGGCCGAGTTCGAGGTGTACGGCCGCGGCCACGGCGGGAACGGTGGCGGTTGGTACGACGGCGGCTACGACAATGGCTTATACGGCCGGATCTTCCGCTGCGAATCGGAAAAGGGGCGCACGCGCACGTGCGGCGTGGACGGTCGTGGCCGCGTGCAACTGGTCCGCCAGCTGTCCAACGCCGCCTGCATCGAGGGCCGCACCTGGGGCCAGGACGCCCGCGGTGTCTGGGTCACCGACGGCTGCCGGGGCGAGTTCCGCAGTTGGTGATCTCCGGGGCGTGAGGAGGGGCGGGGACGGGGCCGGTACAATGGGCCCCATGAACGACACCATCGACTACGCCCGCTACGACCGCATCCGTCCCATCCGTTGGACGGGTAACGCGCTGGAGCTGCTGGACCAGCGCAAGCTCCCGTTCGTGGTGGAATACCTCAGCTGCACCACCAGCGACAAGGTGGCTGCGGCCATCCACGACCTGGCCGTGCGCGGCGCGCCGGCCATCGGCATCGCCGCCGCCTGGGGCGTGGTGCTGGCCTCGCGCGAGGTGATGGCCGCCACGCCGGCCGAGGCGGCGGACAGGCTTGAACCCGCCCTGCAGCGTCTCAACGCCGCGCGTCCCACCGCCGTGAACCTGGCCTGGGCGTTGGCGCGCATGCGTGCGGCCCTGAAGACTGCGGGCAGCGACTGGCGTGGCGTGCTGGAGCTGGAGGCACTGGCGATCGCCGAGGAAGACCTGGCCGCCAACCGCCGCATGGGCGAGCTGGGTGCGGCGCTGATTCCGGTCGGCAGCGGCGTGCTGACCCACTGCAACACCGGTTCGCTGGCCACGGCCGGCTTCGGCACCGCGCTGGGCGTGATCCGGGCCGGCGTGGCGCAGGGCCGCATCGGCAAGGTGTATGCGGGCGAGACCCGTCCGTGGCAGCAGGGGGCGCGCCTGACCGCCTGGGAACTGCTGCAGGACGGGATCCCCGCCACGCTGATCGCCGACTCGGCCGCTTCGCACCTGATGAAGACCGGCGCCGTGCAGTGGGTGATCGTGGGGGCCGACCGCATCTGTGCCAACGGCGACACCGCCAACAAGATCGGCACCTACCAGCTGGCCATCGCCGCGCGCCACCACGGAGCGAAGTTCATGGTGGTGGCGCCCTCGTCCACGGTGGACATGGCCACGCCGAACGGCGATGCCATCCACATCGAGGAGCGCGATGCCGGCGAGCTGCTCGGCATCGCCGGCACCCGCACGGTGGCCGAAGGCGTGCCGGCGTGGAATCCGGTGTTCGACGTCACCCCGGCATCGCTGATCGATGCCATCGTCACCGAGAAGGGCGTGATCGAGCAGCCCGACGAAGCGCGCATGCGCGCCACCTTCGGCGGCTAGGTCCATGCGGGGGGAGCCGTGCGGGAAGCCGGTGAGCGGTGCGCCGCGTCGTGCCGGTGCGCCGCCGCTGGTCCCGCCCATGCCGGTGGGCGTGCTGCACAGCCTGCGCGGATTCTTCGCGCGCGAGTCCATCCAGGGACTGGATGGCGCCGAGCGGGAGGACCTGACCCAGGCGCAGCTGCGCGCCACCCGGCCGATCGTCAGTGGCGTGCTGCTGTGCGGCGCGGTGTTGCTGGCGATCATCACGGTGTTCGAGATGGCCGGCGCCACGCCCTCGATCGGCTACCCCGGCTGGCTGCAGATGCTGGTGGCCAGCCTGGTGGCCGGTTGCGCGGCCGCGGTGGCGCGTCTGCCGCAGTGGCAGCACCGGCTGGTCCTGACGCTGGTGGCGACGTTGCTGCTGGGCATCTTCATGAGCATGCCGCTGCCCGGCGCGACCGGCCAGTTGGCGCTGCGCACCGGCCTGTTCCAGTTGTTGCCGCTGGCGCTGATGGCGCTGATGGTGCGCCCGGTATCGCTGCTGGCATTCGCGCTGCTGATCGTGGCGATGGCCCAGCTACGCATCGTCCTGTACGGGGCGCCGGGTACCGGCAGCGCGCTGTACTGGCTGTACACGCTGACCACCATCGGCTTCGGCCTGGTGCTGGCCGGCTACCGCAGCGACTTCGCGGCGTCGGCCTGGCGCATGCGTCGACGCCTGGTCCAGCAGGCCAGCACCGATCCGGTCACCGGCCTGCTCAACCGCAACGGCTGGAGCGAGCGTGCCGAAGCCGCGCATGCGCGCGCCGCCGCCGGCGTGCCGCTGGCGCTGGTGGTGCTGGACATCGATTTCTTCAAGCGCATCAACGACCGGCTGGGACACGACGGGGGCGACGCGGTGCTGCAGCGCCTGGGCGCCATCCTGCAGGCGCGCGCGGGAGCCCGCGGGTGCGCCGCACGCATCGGTGGCGAGGAATTCGCCGTGTTGCTGGAAGGGCACGACGCGCGTTCGGCGCGGACATTCGCCGAACGCGTGCGCAGCGAGTTCGGTGGCGAGCATGAGGGCGCGGTCACCACGCTGTCTGCCGGCGTCGCCGAGCATCGGCCGGGAGAGACGCTGCGCGAGCTGATGCGACGGGCCGATCTGGCGTTGTATTCAGCCAAGCACGAGGGGCGGGATCGCGTGTGCGTGGCGCCTGTTTCCTGAACGGATTTGTCTTCATTCCCAATGTGACATTCCTGCGATAGCATCCCCGGACTTTCCGCGCGCGGCGACTGTCGGAGTCGCAGCGCGTCCATCGGATGCCAGGGGAACATGAACGAAGACAGCACCCGCATGACGTGGGGAAAAGGACGCCTGCTGTTGCTCGGGTTGGCTATCCTGTTGATCGTGGTAGGGCCGGTGATCCTGCTGCAGTGGTTGTCGCGCTCCATCCAGGAAGCCACCGACGTCGTCATCCACACGCACGAGGTGGAGGCCGCGGTACTGGGAGTGGCGCTGGACGTGCGCGAGATGGAGTCCTCGGCCATGCTGATCGCACTCGGTGCGGATCATCCCTCAGCGCGCGAACGGCTGCGCACGGGTCGCGCCTCGCTGCCGGAACGTTTCCAGACCCTGGCCCGGTTGACCGCGGACAATCCCGAGCAGCTGGTGCGGGTGGGGCGCCTGCGCGAACTGGTGGATGCCCGCATCGACGTGGTCGACCAACTGCTCGAGGCTCCCGAAGCCTACCGGGGCAGCGTGGTCGCGCCGCTGGCCACCCGGTTCCCCATCCGCGGCCTGCTGAACGAGATCCTGGCCGACGAGCACGCGCTGCTGGCACGGCGCAGCGGCGATGTCAGCGAGCAGCGCCGCCGCATGGAGTGGGTGCGGATGATCGCGCTGGGCGCGCAGTTGCTGCTGCTGTCGCTGGTGCTGATGTCGCTGGGAAGGCAGGTGGCGCGCCGCCTGAATGCCGAGAAGCAGACCGCGCAGGCCAGCCAGCGCGCCCTGGTGGTGCTGGATACGGTCCGCGAGCCCATCGTGCTGCTGGACGGCGAACAGCGCATCCAGATGCACAACAGCGCCTTCGCCGAACTGTACGGCCTCGAGAAAGGGCGCAAGGTCTCCAGCCTGGACGACCTGGGCACCGCCTGGCAGGACAAGGTGATGCGCCAGCGCCTGGACGACGTGCTGGCGCGCGGCCGCGAGCTGTGGGACTACGAACTGCAGCAGGAAACCGCCGACGGGCTGCGCCGCACGGTGCTGCTGAATGCGCGCCGCATGCCGCTGCCCGAGGGCGACGACCACGCCGTGCTGGTGACCGTCAGCGACATTTCATTGCAGAAGACCGCGCAGCAGGAAATCGCCGCGCTGAACCGCCAGCTGGAAGGCAAGGTGGAACAGGTGTCGGAAGTGAACCGCGAACTGGAGGCGTTCAGCTACTCGGTGTCGCACGATCTGCGTGCCCCCCTGCGGCACGTGGCCGGTTTCTCGGACAAGCTGGGTCGCCACCTGGGCGAGGGCATGGACGAGAAGACCCGCCATTACCTGGAGGTGATCGGCGGTTCGGCACGACGCATGTCGCAGCTGATCGACGACCTGCTGGTGTACTCGCGGCTGGGCCGTGGCGCACTGCGGATGCAGGCGGTGGACATGCAGTCGCTGGTGGCCGAGGCGCGCGCCATGCTGGATACGGGCGAACAGGGCGAGGGCCGCGCCGACCGGGTGGAGTGGCGCATCGCGCCGCTGCCCATCGTGCTGGCCGACGAGAACATGATGCGCCAGGTATGGAGCAACCTGCTGGGCAATGCCGTGAAGTACAGCAGCCAGCGCGAGCGGGCGGTCATCGACGTCGAGCACCGGCGGCAGCAGGACGGCAGCCATCTGTTCAGCGTGCGCGACAACGGCGCCGGCTTCGACATGGCTTACGCCGGCAAGCTGTTCGGGGTGTTCCAGCGCCTGCACAAGGCCAGTGACTTCCCCGGCACCGGCATCGGCCTGGCCAGCGTGCGCCGCGTGCTGGGCCGGCATGGCGGCCGGATCTGGGCCGAATCGGCGCCCGACCAGGGCGCGACCTTCTTCTTCACCCTTCCCGCGGCGCTCGACGCTCCGCCTTCCCGGAGAGAGACGCATGAGCGCCATCCGCACCATCCTGCTGGCCGAAGACAGCCTGGCCGACGCCGAAATGGCGATCGACGCGCTGCGCGAAGCCAACCTGGCCAATCCCATCGTCCACGTGGAGGATGGCGTGGAGGCGCTGGACTACCTGTTGCGCCGTGGCGCCCACGCGCAGCGCGAGGAGGGCCTGCCGTCGGTGCTGCTGCTGGACATCAAGATGCCGCGCATGGACGGGCTTGAGGTGCTGAAGCACATCCGGGGCGACGAGAAACTGAAGCACCTGCCGGTGGTGATCCTGTCCTCCTCACGCGAGGAGAGCGACCTGGCGCGCAGCTGGGACCTGGGCGTGAACGCGTACGTGGTCAAGCCGGTGGACATCGACCAGTTCTTCCAGGCGGTGAAGACGCTGGGCACGTTCTGGGCCGTCATCAACGAAACACCGATCAGGGACTGAGCCGTGCCGCATTCCGGTGCCCCGCTGGGCCGCGTCCGCATCCTGCTGGTGGAAGATTCCGAGCTCGATGCGGAGCTGTTGATCGAACAACTGCTGGAGGCCGGCCTGGAGGCGGAGTTCCTGCGCGTGGACGGTGAGGACGACATGCGCGCGGCACTGGCCGGCGATCCGTTCGACCTGGTGCTGTCGGACATGGAGCTGCCGGGTTTCTCCGGCTACCAGGCGCTGGAAATCGTGCGCGCGCGAGACCCGCGCCTGCCGTTCGTGTTCTTCTCGGGCACCATCGGCGAGGAGGCGGCGGTCAGGGCGCTGCAGCAGGGCGCCAGCGACTATGTGCTCAAGCACACGCCGGCGCGCTTGCCGTCGGCGGTGGCGCGCGCCATCCGCGAGGCGCGTACCGAGCGCGAGCGCGAACATGCCGAAAAGGAACTGATGCGCTCGCAGCGGCTGGACTGCCTGGCCATGCTGGCCGCCGGCCTGAGCCATGACCTGCGCAACATCCTGCAGCCGTTGTTGATCGTGCCGGACCTGCTGTCCACGTACAGCGACGATCCCAAGATCCTGCGCCTGGGCGCGGTGATCTCGGAAAGCGGCAAGCGCGGCCACGAAATGGCCGATTCCATGCTGTCGTTCGTGCGCGGTTCGCGCAAGGCCAGCGAAACGATCAGCGTGGCCGCGCTGTTCAGCGCCGTGCAGCTGCTGCTGCAGGGCAGCCTGTCGCGGCAGGTCCGACTGGTGGTGGAGCCGCCGCCGGAGGACCTGTTGATCGAGGGCAACTACACCGAGTTCCAGCAGTGCCTGATCAACCTGTGCCTCAACGGCATCCAGGCCATGGCCGAGCGCGGCGGGCAGCTGACGCTGTCGGCCACGTTCACGGTGGGCGCCGACGGCCAGGAATACGTGGTGCTGCGCGTGTCCGACGAGGGCACCGGCATGGACGAGGCCACGCGCGGGCAGTTGTTCACGCCGTTCTTCACCACCAAGGCCAGCGGGACCGGGCTGGGCCTGATGTCCTGCAAGCGCATCGTCGAGTCGGTGCGCGGTCGCATCGAAGTGCGCAGCACGCTGGGCAGCGGCACCGTGTTCGAACTGCATCTGCCGGCCCCGGCGGCCGACGAATGGGCCGCGGCCGAGGATGCCGCGTTCCTCGATGGCGGGGGACGCCGGATCCTGCTGGTCGATGGCGATGCGACGCGCCTGTCGTTGCTGGGCAATGCCCTGGCCGCGCAGGGCTACGACCCGGTGATGGCGCCCGATGGCGCCAACGCGCTGCAGCAGATCGCGCGCAACGGCCTGCCGGCGCTGTCGATCATCGACGACGACATCCTGTTGCTGTCGGCGGCGGACGTGCTGGCGGTGTTGAAGGAAGCGGGCTTCGAAGGCCCCGTGGTCCGGCTGCGCGAGCCGGGCAGGCAGGCCGACGGTCACGATTGCGCGGCCAGCGTGGCCAAGCCGGTGCAGGTGCCGGCGCTGTTCGGGGCCATCGAGCACGCCCTGGGATTGCGCGCCTGAGGCCTGGCAGCCGGCAGGCGCGCCCCGGACCGCTCAGGCGTGGCCCACGCTCGGCTTCAGCCTCTGCCAGACCGCGCGCATGATGGGTTGCGCGCGGTACCAGCCGATCGGCGTATCGGGGCAGTAGCGCTGCAGCCGGTCGCGCAGGGAAGGCGCGATCTCGTCGAAGTCGTGCCGGTGGTGCAGCAGATAGGCGTCGTAGCCGATCTTCAGGCACTTCTCCAGGTCGCTGACCGTGGCGCCGACCACCTGGAACGTATCTTCATTCAGACGCGTCTTCCAGTATGCGAGTTCGGCATCGATGTCGACGATCTGCGCAGTGGCGTGGCTGTTGCGGTACTGGCTGGCCATGGTGAATCCCCGTGTCGATGTGTTGGTGACGGGGAAAGTTTTTGTTCCGCGCGGTGATGCTTAAGTGAAATAAAGGGCGATCTAACGCGGATTTAACCACGCAGCCCCTTTTTCGTTCACCTTTGACATGACGACGTGAACCTCGCTCCGTCGTTGCATGGCGTGGTCGAGCAGTGCGCGCTCTTCCAGCGCCGGGGACGGCGCGAACAGGGGCGGGTCTTCTTCCAGGGGTGCGTTGAGCCGTGCCCACACGCGTTCGATGATCGCCATGGCCCAGGGCCAGTCCAGGCGGGTGCCGCGCACGATGGCGGCCTCGTAACGCGCGGGCAGCGTGGGCAGGAGTTCGTGCAGCGAGCGTCTGCGCGAGAGCAGGTAGGTGTCGTATGCGAACTTGAGCGTGGGCACGTAGCAGCGGAAAGGCGTGCCGGGCCGGTGGAAGGGCTGGCACGCGAAGGTGTCCTCCCAGAAGCGCAGTTCGGACTGGATGTCGATCACGGAGCACGGCACGGTGGTGTCCGTCCAGGCGTGAGCGAACGGATCGGGCAGGCGGGGCATGGGTTTCCCTCCATGGCGCAAGAACTCGCCCAGGGTGGACCCGTCGGATGAAACGCGGCTTGCATCTGCATGACAGCCGCCTGCGCCTGCCCATCGCGGCAGCGGATGCTGTCGCAAGGCCCCCTGTGGCAACGCGTCACCCCATCCTCCCCAAGGAGGCGCGTGGTCAACGCCCTTGCCGGTTCTTGTCGTTATTTTCGCCCCTGCGCCATGGAACACGACCTTGCATGCGACGAACGGCCAACCGTTCGTCGTCTCGTCATGGCCCGCCTTCTTCAATGCGCACGCGAGGCGACCGGATCGTGTTCGTCCAGCCAGCGCCAAGCTTCCCGCAACAGCGTGCGTGCGACCGGCCAGTCAGGACCCGCATCGCCGCGCAGGCGGTCCCACTGGTCCTCCAGGCGCAGTTCGGTGTCCAGGTCGAGCGCGCCGGCATGCTCGGCATGGGCCGCGGCGGCGAACGCATACGCGCGGCAGGCATCTTCCCAGTCCACATCCGGATGCAGGCGCCTGCGCCGCCCGTAGTCGTACGCGGTGAATGCGGCGAATTCGTCATCCTGCAGAACGGGGGAGCGGGGCACCTGTCGCAGCGTGTCCAGATGTGCGTGGTAGAGGTGGGGGTTCATGCGGGTTCTCCGGTCATGCCGGCAGTGGTATCGCGCCAGCTGTTACCCAGAGGTGAGAAATGCCTTCAACGGCCGATCACAAAGCTGATGCGGCGCGTATCGAGCGGCCGCTGGTCAGTCTCAGCGGCTGAGACGGGCAAGGCGTCAGATGGACGGCATCCCCGAGAGCCCGACATGCCCGCACAGACCGCGCTTATCCGACGCCAGGCCGACGAGGCCGCACTCCTGCCCGCCAGGCAAGCCGATGGGCGCGCGCTGGCCGAGCGGCTGGCGGGCAAGTACCGCGACCGCGTCACCGGGCAGTTCGTCCTGCCCGCGCGTGAAGGACGCTACGAGGCGCTGCCGGCTGATCTGCCCGACGCGCTGGCCACGGCCCTGCGCAGCCGCGGCATCGAACGGCTGTATTCGCACCAGGCCGAGGCGTGGCGGCATGCCCAGGGCGGCGATCACCTGGCCGTGGTCACCCCCACGGCCTCCGGCAAGTCGCTGTGCTACACGTTGCCGGTGGTCGCCTCGGCGCTGTCGCGCAAGGGCAAGGCGCTGTACCTGTTCCCCACCAAGGCGCTGGCGCAGGACCAGGTGGCCGAGCTGCTGGATCTGAGCAAGGCCGGCGGGCTGGGCTTGAAGGCCTTCACCTTCGACGGCGACACCCCGGGCGATGCCCGCCAGGCCATCCGCCTGCACGGCGACATCGTGGTCAGCAACCCGGACATGCTGCACCAGGCCATCCTGCCGCACCACACCAAGTGGGCGCAGTTCTTCGAGAACCTGCGCTACGTGGTGATCGACGAAGTGCATACGTATCGCGGCGTGTTCGGCAGCCACGTGGCCAACGTGCTGCGGCGGTTGAAGCGGGTATGCGCGTTCTACGGCGCCACGCCGCAGTTCATCGTCTGCTCGGCCACCATCGGCAATCCGCAGGCGCACGCGGAAGCGCTGCTGGAACTGCCGGTGCATGCGATCACCGAATCCGGGGCGCCGGTGGGCGAGAAGCATGTGCTGTTGTGGAATCCCCCGGTGGTCAATCCCGACCTGGGCCTGCGCGCGTCGGCCCGTTCGCAGAGCAACCGCATCGCAAGACTGGCGATCAAGGCCGGGCTGAAGACGCTGGTGTTCGCCCAGTCGCGCACGATGGTGGAGGTGCTGACCAAGTACCTGAAGGACGTGTTCGACCACGATCCGCGCAAGCCGGCGCGCATCCGCGCCTACCGCGGCGGTTACCTGCCCACCGAGCGGCGCGAGGCCGAGCGTGCGATGCGCGACGGGCGCGTGGACGGCATCGTGTCCACCTCGGCGCTGGAACTGGGCGTGGATATCGGCAGCCTGGATGCGGTGGTGCTGAACGGTTATCCGGGCTCCATCGCGGCGACATGGCAGCGCTTCGGGCGCGCCGGGCGACGGCAGCAGGCGTCGCTGGGCATCCTGGTGGCCAGTTCGCAGCCGCTGGACCAGTACGTGGTGCGGCACCCGGAGTTCTTCGCCGACAGTCCGCCCGAACACGCGCGCATCGCGCCGGACCAGCCGATGGTCCTGCTGGATCACATCCGCTGTGCCGCATTCGAGCTGCCGTTCCTCGCCGGCGAACCCTTCGGCCCGGTCGATCCCTCGCCGTTCCTGCAACTGCTGGACGAGGACAGCGTGGTGCACCGCGAAGGCGACCGTTACGAGTGGATCGCCGACAGCTATCCGGCCAATGCGGTCAGCCTGCGATCGGTGGCCGATGGCAACTTCGTCGTGGTGGACCGCACCGATGGCCGCCAGGTGATCATCGCCGAGGTCGATTACAGCGGCGTGCCGTTGACGCTGTACGAGGGGGCCATCCACATGATCCAGTCCACGCCCTACCAGGTGGAACGGCTGGACTGGGAGGGGCGCAAGGCCTATGTCACCCGCACCCACGTCGACTACTACACCGATGCCATCGACTACACCAAGCTCAAAGTGCTGGAGCGCTTCGATGGCTGCATTGCCGGGCAGGGTACCTGCCACCACGGCGAGGTACACGTGGTGCGGCGGGTGGCCGGCTACAAGAAGATCCGCTACTACACCCACGAGAACATCGGCTACGGGCCGGTGAACCTTCCCGACCAGGAGATGCATACCACCAGCGTGTGGTGGCAGCTGCCGCCGGCGCTGCTGGAATCGGCCTTCGAATCGAGGCAGGACGCGCTGGACGGGTTCCTCGGCGCAGCGTACGCGCTGCACATCGCCGCCACCGTCGCCGTGATGGCCGAAGGACGCGACCTGCAGAAGGCGGTGGGCGATGGCGACGGGGCCTGGTTCGCCCTGCCGGATGCGCAGGGACGCGGCCAACTGCGCGGCACCGACAGCCAGGTGCTGTCGCCGGTGTCGGGGGACCGTTTCGTGCCCACCGCGTACCTGTACGACAACTACCCGGGCGGCATCGGCCTGAGCGAGCCATTGTGGCGACGGCAGCGCGAACTGGTGCAGCGCGCCGCGCAACTGGTGGCGGCCTGCGACTGCCGGGCAGGGTGCCCGGCCTGTGTCGGTCCGGTGCTGGCCAACGACGAGGAAGCCGAGACCACGCCGCGCACGCTGGCGGCGCGCGTGCTGCAGCTGCTGGACGCCGCATGAGCGTCAGCCTGGAGAAACTGCAGAGGCTGCGGCGCCAGGCCGGGCATGGCAGCGGCGTATCGCCGTCCGCGCTGTTGCCGCCGGCGCATGACCCGTTGCCCGCACTGCGTCGCATGCTGGGCATCCGCGAGCGCTCGCGTCCCTCCGTTTCCGCGCGCGCCTGCGATCGCGCGCTGCCGGGCGACCAGATCGCCCCGGGGTTGCTGCAGCTGGAACAGGTCCTGCCCTTCAGTGGGGTCTCGCCGCATGTCGATGGCGCGTTCGCGCGGACCGGCGCGTTGCCGACCCAGGGCATGCTGTTCTTCGATACCGAGACCACCGGGCTGTCCGGCGGCACCGGCACGCGCGCCTTCATGGTGGGGGCGTCGGATTTCGTGCCCGGCGGCCTGCGCGTGCGCCAGTTGCTGATCACGCACCTGGCGGCGGAGCCGGCGATGCTGCGCACGTTCGCCGGCTGGCTGGCGGAGGACACCCGGCTGGTCAGCTACAACGGGCGCTGCTACGACGCGCCGCTGCTGGCCACCCGCTACCGGCTGGCGCGCCAGGGGACGCCGCTGGCCGGCATCGAGCACCTGGACCTGCTGTTCCCCACGCGACGGCGTTATCGCGGCGTGTGGGAGAACTGCCGGTTGGCCACCATCGAGCGCCATGCGCTGGGCATCGTGCGCGAGGACGACCTGCCGGGCTCGGAGGCGCCCGGCGCCTGGCTGCAATACCTGCGTGGCGGCGATGCCGGCCTGCTGCGACGGGTGCTGCAGCACAACTTCCAGGACGTGGTGACGCTGGCGCATCTGCTGCTGCATCTCGCGCAGCCGGAGAATGGGGAAGCGGATACGCCGCCGTCCGCCCGCGTTCCGCCTTGACCGTCGTTCGTCCCAGGTGGGTGCTGGCCGGGCGGGCAGCCGGCGCTGCGTGTCGGGAATCCACCGACAGCGGAATGTGAAGGACTGCGCATTCCCCGCATCGCGGCTCAAGAATGCCCCGTTGCGGCCGACACCCTTGCTAGATTTCATCCGGTCCGTGTCCCTGCCAGCAGGGCGCGCGTTGAAGGTTGCACGAAACAAGGGGAAGTGCTTTGCGCATTCTGTACGTTGGCGATACCGCCTGCCTGCCTGACGATCTGTCCGATTACATCGGCGACATGGGAGACGAGTGGACCGTGGAAACGGTGGCCGACGGCAAGTCGGCGATGTTCGCGGTGGCCAACGGCCCGGTCGATGTGGTGATGGTGGGGCCCACGCTGGCCGACCTGCCGCCGGCCACGCTGCTGGGGCAGATCCGCACGCTGCGTCCCGAGACCATCCGCATCGCGCTGCTGGAAGGCAGTACCGACAGCCTGGCGGCGCCGATCAAGCTGATCGGCGTGGCGCACCGCTTCCTGCCGCTGCCGCTGTCGTCGGAAACCGTGTTGGAGGCGATCCACAGCCTGGAGGAGCTGCGCGACCTGCTGGACAGTCCGCGCCTGCGCCGGGCCATCGGCCGCGTGGAGCACCTGCCATCGCCCCCGCACCTGTACTTCGCGCTGACCCGCGCGCTGGAGGAGGACGAGGGCACCGCCAACGACATCGCCAAGTTGGTGGCGGGCGATCCCGCCATCGCCGCCAAGGTGCTGCAGCTGTGCAACTCGGCCTACTTCTCCAACGGGCGCGCGATCACCGACCTGCGCGCGGCCGTCACGCGGCTGGGCCTGGGCACGCTGCGCGACCTGGTGCTGGCCAGCGAAGTCTTCTCGATGAAGACCGCCTCCAGCGTGGACCGCACCGCCCTGCAGCACCGTGCGCTGCTGGCCTCGCGCCTGGCCGCGAAGATCCTGCCGCGCACCAGTTCCGAACTCGGTGCCACGGCGGCGCTGCTGGCCGACATCGGCCTGCTGCTGCCGGGCGTGCGCGACGAGCGCGACACGCCGGTGGCCGAAGACGACGACCGCCCCGGCCATACCGAGGCCGGCGCCTACCTGCTGGGCCTGTGGGGCCTGCCGATGCCCATCGTCGAGGCGGTGGCGTTCCACCGCCAGCCGCAGCGTTCCAGCCTGCGCAGTTTCTGGGTGCCCGGCGCCGTGCATGTGGCCGGTGCGCTGGCCAGCAACGAACCGGTGGACGAGGGCTACCTGAAATCCCTGGGCGTGCTGGACCAGCTGCCCAGCTGGCGCCAGATGGCCGAGACCATGGTCGAGCGCGCCGAGGAACAGGCCGCCTGAGGCTTCGTCCGCGGCAGGAAAAGCAACCTTGCCGTCATTCCAGCGCAAGCTGGAATCCATTGCCCGTCAGTGATGTCCATCCTTCCGTACGTCAGGAAGGCAACGGCAAGGTGGGTCCCAGCTTTCGCCGGGACGACGGACGGACGTGTCCGAACCTGTGCCATCACCGCCTTGCCGTCATTCCAGCGAAAGCTGGAATCCATTGCCCGTGAGTGATGTCTATCCTTCCGTACGCCAGGAAGGCAACGGCAAGGTGGGTCCCAGCTTTCGCTGGGACGACGGTATTGAGGCGTGTCCGAAACCCGTGCTGCCACTGTTCTGCCGTCATTCCAGCGAAAGCTGGAATCCATTGCCCGTGAGTGATGTCTATCCTTCCGTACGCCAGGAAGGCAACGGCAAGGTGGGTCCCAGCTTTCGCTGGGACGACGGTATTGAGGCGTGTCCGAAACCCGTGCTGCCACTGTTCTGCCGTCATTCCAGCGCAAGCTGGAATCCATTGCCCGTGAGTGATGCGCATCTTTCCGTACGTCAGGAAGGCAACGGCAAGGTGGGTCCCAGCTTTCGCTGGGACGACGGTATTGAGGCGTGTCCGAAATCCGTGCGGCCACTGTTCTGCCGTCATTCCAGCGCAAGCTGGAATCCATCACCCGTCAGTGATGCATATCCTTCCGTACGTCAGGGAAGCAACGGCAAGGTGGGTCCCAGCTTTCGCTGGGACGACGGTATTGAGGCGTATCCGAAATCCGTGCGGCCACTGTTCTGCCGTCATTCCAGCGAAAGCTGGAATCCATTGTCCATGAGTGACGTCCATCCTTCCGTACGCCAGGAAGGCAACGGCAAGGTGGGTCCCGGCTTTCGCCGGGACGACGGTGGGCGCGTCGCCGTCAGGGACGGTAGGCGGGAGAGGACTCCTGCACCTTGCCGGGAGCCTTTGCGATGATCCGTGGGCGTAGCCACGCGGCGAAATCCGCTTCGCCGAGGCTGCCTTCCGACAGGCCGAGATACTGCGGATAGAGTTCGTGGTCCTCGGCCGACAGCGTGGCGCCGTTGAGCACGATGAAGACTTCGCAGGCCACGGCCGCCATGCGCTTGTTGCCGTCCACGAAGGGATGGTTGCGCGCCAGGCCGAAGGCCGTGGCGGCCGCCAGATCGGCCAGGTCCGGTACGGGTTGCCCATAGGCGTGCAGCTGCCTGGGGCGCGCGAGCGCCGATTCCAGCAATCCCTCGTCGCGAATGCCGGTGGCGCCGCCGTGCTCGGCCAACTGGCGGTCATGGATGGCCAGGGCCAGGGCCCGGCTGATCCAGACGATCATGGGCGCCGCATCACTGCGCCAGCTTGTTGAGCAGGGTACGGCGACGGCGCATGACCTGCTCGGCCACGTCCATCTGCTCGGCCAGGGTGGGGTCGTACACCGTCAGGCGGATGCCGTCGGGCGTCTCCAGCGCGTGCAGCTCGTCGCCCTTCTCCAGGCGCAGACGGGACAGCAGCTCCTTGGGCAGGATGACGCCGGCGGAGTTGCCGACCGTGGTGATCTTGAGCTTCATGGCCGCCTCCTTGGGTGTTATAACGTAGGTTATATTGAGGCGTGTGGGGCCTGGAAGCAAGCTGCACGTCTTTCTCGCCATGTGAGATCTCAAGGTGTACAAATGTACACCTATGAACTCCCTCGACCTGCCTCCCCAACGTGCCGCCGTCCTGGCCTTCCTGCGCCGGGAACTGGCGGCCGGGCGCGCGCCCAGCCTGGCGGACATCGCCGTGGCCTTCGGTTTCGCGTCCCGCAATGCCGCGCAGAAGCATGTGCAGGCCCTGGTGGCCGATGGGCTGCTGGAGCAGGCCCCAGGCCAGAAGCGCGGCCTGCGCCTGCCCGGCGGCACAGCCGACCTGCTGCCGTTGCCGGTGCTGGGGCGGGTGGCGGCCGGCCAGCCGATCGGGGCCGACATCGGTCTGGATGAGCAGTTGTGGCTGGACCGCCGGCTGTTCTCGCCGCAACCCGATTACCTGCTGAAGGTGCAGGGCGATTCGATGATCGACGACGGCATCGTCGACGGCGACCTGGTCGGCGTGCATCGCACGCCCGAGGCACGCAACGGCCAGACCGTGGTGGCCCGCATCGATGGCGAACTGACCATCAAGCGGCTGCAGCGCGAACGCCGTCGCATCCGCCTGCTGCCGCGCAACCCCGCCCATGCGCCCATCGACGTGCAGCCGGGGCAGGACTTCGCCATCGAAGGCGTGTACTGCGGCCTGGTGCGCCGCGGCTGACATGGGCGCTGTCGTCGCCCTCGATACGCTGCTGGCCGCGCGCACGCTGTGGCATGCCGGACGCAGCACGGCCATCGCCGCCGATGGCGAGCCTACCGGCCACGCCGCCCTCGATGCGCTGCTGCCGCAGGGCGGCTGGCCCCGGCGCGCGTTGACCGAATTGCTGCTGCCTGCCGACGGCGTGGGCGAACTGGCGCTGCTGCTGCCGACGCTGGCGCGCATGACCCAGGCCGGCAGCACCGTGGCGGTGATCGCGCCGCCGTACATTCCCTATGCGCCCGCGTGGCAGGCCGCCGGCGTGGATCTGGCGCTGCTGGAAATCGTGGAAGCCGCGCCGCGCGACGCGCTGTGGGCGTTCGAGCAGTGCCTGCGCAGCGGCGCCTGTGCTGCCGTGCTGGGCTGGCCGGTGCAGGCGGATGGACCTGCGCTGCGTCGCCTGCAGGTCGCTGCCGACAGTGGCGAATGCCTCGGCTTCGCGCTGCGCGAGCGCCGCCATGCGGCCAATCCCTCGGCGGCCGCATTGCGGCTGGAAGCGGTGCGCGATCCCCAGGGTGCCACGGCCTGGCAGGTGCGGAAGTGCCGCGGCGGCCCGGCGCCGGCGCAGCCCTTCGCGCTGGTCGCGCATTGAGGTCCGCACATGCTCTGGGCCTGTGTACTGCTGCCGCAGCTGGCGCTGGACGCCGTCCTCCGGCGCTTGCCTGATCCTGACGCGCCGCTGGCGCTGGTCGGCGGCGCCGTGCAGCTGCGCACCCTGCATGCGGTGAATGCCGCCGCCGCGCAGGCGGGCCTGCGGGCCGGCATGCGCCTGACCGCCGCGCACGCGCTGCTGCCGGAGTTCGCCCTGGTGGAACACGACCCCTCGGCCGAAGCGCGCTGGCAGCGCTTCCTCGCCGCCTGGGCCTACCGCCACAGCTCGCTGGTCAGCGCGCAGTGGCCGGGATGCCTGGTGCTGGAGGTGCGCGCCAGCTTCCGCCTGCTGGGACCGTGGCCGCGCATCGAGGCGCGCCTGCGCGAGGAACTGGGCATGCTGGGGTTCCAGCATCGGCTTGCGCTGGCGCCCACGCCGCGCGCGGCGCATGTGTTCGCAGGCCTGCGCGACGGCCTGGCGGTGATGCAGCCGGCGGCGATGGCGGAGATGCTGGACCGCGTGCCGGTGCGCCGCGCCCGCCTGCCGGACGATGCCGGCGAACGCCTGCACCGCATGGGTATCCGCGACCTGCGCACGCTGCGCGGCTTGCCCCGCGACAGCCTGCGCCGCCGCTTCGGCCTGCCGGTGCTGGAACACCTGGACCGCCTGTACGGACAGGCCGACGATCCGCTGGCGTACTACGCGCCGCCGGACCACTTCGATGCACGCATCGAACTCGGCTACGAAGTCGAGAGCCACATGGCGCTGCTGTTCCCGCTGCGCCGGCTGATCGGTGACCTGTGCACCTACCTGTCCATCCGCGACGGTGGCGTGCAGCGCTTCGTGCTGCGCCTGGAACACGAGCAAGGCCATACCGATGTCGAGGTGGGCCTGCTGGCCGCCGAGCGCGAGCCGGCCATGCTGTTCGAACTGACCCGCAACCGCCTGGAGCGTGTGCAGATCGCGCAGCCGGTGGTGGGTGTGCGCCTGCTGGCGCGCGAACTGCCGCCGTTCGTACCCGCTGCGCGCGACCTGTTCGACACCCGCCCGCAGCAGCAGCTGCCGTGGCCGCAGCTGCGCGAACGCCTGCGCGCGCGCCTGGGCGACGAGGCCGTGCATCGCGTGGCGCCGGCCGGTGATCCGCGTCCGGAGCGCGCATGGCGATGCGTACAGGGCGATGGCGGGCGCATCGAACAGGCACCCCTGCGCCCGCCGCGTCCCACCTGGTTGTTGTCGCAGCCGGTGCCGCTGCGCGATCCGCACCCGCGTATCGTCTCCGGCCCCGAACGGCTGGAAAGCGGCTGGTGGGACGGTCAGGACGCGCGCCGCGACTACTACGTGCTGGAGACCTCGCAGGGCCAGCGCGCCTGGGCCTTCGCGCCGCCGGGCGAGCAGGGCGGCTGGATGCTGCACGGGTGGTTCGCATGAGCCGCGACGAGGAGCGCGGCGACTACCCGGGCGCGCACGTGCCGCGCGCCTGGGAGACCGCGCACCGGCTGCGGGCGCATGCGGCGGCCAATGACGATGCGCCCGCCGACGATGGCTTGCCGGCCTATGCCGAACTGCACTGCCTGTCGGATTTCTCTTTCCTGCGTGGCGCCTCCAGTGCGGAGGACCTGTTCGTCCGCGCCAAGCATTGTGGCTACCAGGCGCTGGCGATCACCGACGAATGCTCGCTGGCCGGCATCGTGCGCGGGCTGGAAGCCTCGCGGGCCACCGGGCTGAGGCTGATCGTCGGCAGCGAGTTCACCTTGAAGTGCGGGTTGAAGTGCGTGCTGCTGGTGGAAACCCTCGCAGGATACGTGCGCCTGTGCGAAGTGATCACCACCGCGCGCCGCGCGAGCCCCAAGGGCACCTATGCGTTGACGCGGCAGGACGTGGAGCGGGTGCTGGGCGATGGCGATCCGGAAACCGGCGGGCTGTTCGCGCTGTGGCTGCCGGCGCGCATGCCGGATGAAGCGCAGGGGCTTTGGCTGCAACAGGTGTTCGGCGCGCGTGCGCACCTGGCGGTGGAACTGCATCGCGAGCATGACGATGCCGCACGCCTGCAGCAGCTGCTCGATCTGTCCGCGCGGCTGGCGATGCCGGCCGTGGCGGCCGGCGACGTGCACATGGACGTGCGCCGGCAACGGATGCTGCAGGACACGATGACGGCGATCCGCCATGCGTTGCCGCTGGCCGAGTGCGGGGGGCACCTGTTCCGCAACGGCGAACGCCATCTGCGCACACGCCGGGCGTTGGGCAACATCCACCCGCATGCATTGCTCGAAGGGGCGGCCGCGTTGGCGCGGCGCTGCACCTTCTCGATGGAAGAGGTGAAGTACCGCTATCCGGCCGAACTGGTGCCCCACGGCCACACGCCGGCCAGCTGGCTGCGCGAGCTGACCGAGCGGGGCATGCGCGAACGCTGGAAGGGCGATGTGCCGCCGGCCATCGTCGCCCAGATCGACGACGAACTGGCCCTCATCGCCAGACTGGAATACGAAGCGTTCTTCCTCACCGTGGAGGACATCGTCCGTTTCGCGAAATCGCAGGGCATCCTCTGCCAGGGGCGTGGTTCTTCGGCCAATTCCGCCGTGTGCTACGCCCTGGGCATTACCGTGGTGAACCCCGGGGAGAGCCGGCTGCTGATGGCGCGCTTCCTGTCCGAGGAGCGTGGCGAACCACCGGACATCGATGTCGACTTCGAGCACGCACGGCGCGAGGAGGTGCTGCAGTACGTCTATGGCAAGTATGGCCGCCGTCGTGCGGCGCTGGCCGCCACCGTCATCCGCTATCGCGGCAAGAGCGCGGTGCGCGACGTGGCCAAGGCCTTCGGCCTGCCGCCGGACCAGATCGCGCTGCTGGCCGAATGCTTCGGCTGGGGCAATGGCGAGACGCCGATGGAACAGCGCCTGCGGGAAGCCGGCTTCGACCCTGACAATCCGCTGATCCGACGCGTACTGGCGGTGACGGCGCAGCTGCGCGGCCATCCGCGCCATCTCTCCCAGCATGTCGGCGGCTTCGTCATCAACGACGGGCCGCTGTCCGAGGTCGTGCCGGTGGAGAACGCGGCGATGGCCGACCGCACCATCATCCAATGGGACAAGGACGACCTGGAGACGATGAAGTTGCTGAAGGTCGATTGCCTGGCCCTCGGCATGCTGACCTGCATCCAGAAGGCCGTGGAGCTGGTGGCGAAGCATCGCGGTTACAGGATCGACCTGGCGCACGAGCCGCCCGCAGGGGACGGACCCACCTACGCCATGATCCAGGCCGCCGACACCGTGGGCGTGTTCCAGATCGAGTCGCGCGCGCAGATGAGCATGCTGCCGCGGTTGAAACCCCGCAATTTCTACGACCTGGTGATCGAAGTGGCCATCGTGCGCCCCGGCCCCATCCAGGGCGGCATGGTGCATCCGTACCTGCGGCGCCGGCAGGGCAAGGAAGCGGTGACGTATCCCTCCAGGGGTATCGAAGCCATCCTCGGCAATACGCTGGGCATCCCGCTGTTCCAGGAGCAGGTGATGGAACTGGTGATCCATGCCGGCTACACACCGTCGGAGGCCGATGGCCTGCGCCGTTCGATGGCGGCGTGGGGCAGGGGCGGGGACATGGCGCCGCATCGCGACAAGATCCGTCGGCTGATGGAGAAGAAGAATTATTCCCCGGAGTTCATCGACCAGATCTTCGAACAGATCAAGGGTTTCGGCTCCTACGGCTTTCCGCAGAGCCATGCGGCGTCCTTCGCCAAGCTGGTCTACATCAGCTGCTGGTTGAAGCGGCACGAGCCGGCGGCGTTCGTGTGCGCGCTGCTCAATGCGCAGCCGATGGGGTTCTATTCGGCCAGCCAGATCGTGCAGGACGCACGCCGCGGGCATGGCGGGCGGCGCGGCATCGAGGTACGGCCGGTCGATGTGACGTGCAGCGACTGGGACAACACCCTGGAAGGCGGGCATGCGCGTGTGGGGGCGGACGATGGCGGGCAGGCCGCGCTGCGGCTGGGCATGCGCCAGGTCAATGGCCTGTCCGAGGCGACGGCGAGGGCGATCATGTCCGCACGCGCACAGCGCCCTTTCGCCGACGTGCGCGACCTGTGCCTGCGCGCCGACCTCGACGAGAAGGCACGCAGTGCGCTGGCCGAAGCAGGCGCACTGCAGTCGCTTGCCGGCCATCGCCACGCGGCGCGTTGGGCGGTGGCCGGCGTCGAGCGCCAGCGTCCGTTGTTGCCTGGAAGTCCCGACGAGGACGATATCGTGCTTCCCGCACCGAGCCGGGTCGAAGACGTGCTGTCGGATTACCGCGTCACCGGATTGACGCTGGGCGTGCATCCACTGGCGTTGCTGCGGGAGCGCCTGCGCCGGCAGCGGGTGGTCGATTCGCGCCAACTGCAGGACCTGCCGCACGGGCGTGGCGTGCATGTGGCCGGCATTGTCACCCAGCGCCAGCGGCCGGGGACGGCCAGCGGCGTCATCTTCGTCACCCTGGAAGACGAGCATGGCGTGGTCAACGTGGTGGTCTGGGCGCGCATCGCCGAACGCCGGCGCAAGGCGCTGCTGGGCGCACGCCTGTTGGGCGTGCGCGGACGCTGGGAGCACGTCGACGGCGTGCGCCACCTGATCGCCCACGACCTGCATGATTTCAGCCATCTGCTGGGCGAGCTGGACACCCGTTCGCGCGATTTCCACTGAGGACGACGATGCACGCGCTCTCCATGCTGGCCGAGGACCTGTTTGCGCCTGCGATGGTGCAACTGGTGGACGATGCCGAAGGCGGCATCCGCTACTGGCCGGATGCCATCGATCCTGCGACCGCACGGCGCTGGTTCGAGCTGCTGCGCGCGGGCGCCGCCTGGACGCATCTGCAGCGTCCGATGTACGACCGCATCGTCGACGTGCCTCGGCTGCTGGCGAACTACGCCGTGGACGCATTGCCGGACGACCTTCCGCTGGCGCAGTTGCTGGCCTGCGTGCAGGCGAGGGCGCCCGCGCCCTACTCGCGCATCGGCATGAACCTCTACCGCGACGGCAACGACAGCGTCGCCATGCATGGCGACAAGCTGCACACCGTGGCGTCCGGCCATCCGATCACGCTGGTGTCGCTGGGCGCGCCGCGGCGCATGCTGATCCGTGCGCGCACGGGCCGGCGCGAGACGCTGGCGGTGGATCTGCAGCCGGGCAGCGTGCTTTCGATGAGCCACGCCTCGCAGAGCACGCATGAACACGGCATTCCGAAGACCCGTCGTGCGCAGGGGTCGCGGATCAGCGTGGTGTTCCGGGTGAGGCCGCCGAGTTCCCCTCTCCCTGCGCAGCGGGGAGAGGGTGCCGCAGGCGGGTGAGGGGCGAGCGGGGAAGGGATGCTTCTGCCGAGATCGAAGGTCAGCGTTCGTCTGTCATCAGAGTGCGGACTTTCTGCGCGAAGAGCGCCCCTCATCCGCCTGCGGCACCTTCTCCCCGCAGGCGGGGAGAAGGGCACATACAAAAAATCGCCGCGACGTATCGCGGCGTGAAGGCAAGGACTGCTTGAAAGGGCGTGGCCCGCCGTCAGCCCATCAGCTTGAACAGCGACAGCGACTGCATCTGCATGAAGACCGTCTGCGCGGCCTGCAGGGCGGTGTTCTCCATCTGGTAGCGGCCGATGGCCTCGGCCCAGTCCAGGTCGCGCAGGGTGGACAGCGTGCCCTGCAGGGTGATGTTGTTGGCCTCGCGCAGCGCCGCCGCGTCATCGATGGCGGACAGTTGCGCGCCGCCGCTGGCGCGCGCGTCGATCATCTTGCTCTGCGCGGTGGCGATGTCGCGCATGGCGGCCTGCAGCTCGTTCTGCATGGCCGCGCGTTGCGCGTCGGTGGTGGGGTTGGTGTCCAGCGTCGTGATCAGCCCCTGCACCGTGGCGAAGATGTCGCGCGAGCCGGCCGGGCCCAGCGTGAAGCTGTCGCCGTTGGCCGGCTGGCCGTCGATCCTCATCTGCACGCCGGCGAAGGCGATGCTCTCGCCCTTGGCGTAGGTGCCGGTGGTGACGACGGCACCTCCGGCATCGGTCACCTGGTAGGTGTCGCCCGCGCCGAAGCTGAGCGTATAGGTGCCTGCGTCCCAGGCTGTGGAATCGGTCACGCCGAAGCCCATCAGCAGGCCGGTGCCGGTGTTGCCCGCGGCCGGCTGGCCGTCGATGCGGCCATCGCCGGTGCGCAGGCGCAGGAACACCTCGCTGCCCGGCAGGGTGTCGGCGACGAACATGTCCGGCGCCACTTCCACCTGCCGCTGGGTCTGGTCGCCGCTGTAGATCACGTTGCCACCGGCGATCGCGAACGGCGCGCTGCCGTCGCTGGTGCCGCCGAACAGGTAGCGTCCCGCGCCGTCGGTGCTGTTGGCCAGGTCCAGCAGGCCGGCGTAGATCGCCTTCAGTTCGGTGCTGATCGCTTTCCGGCTGTCTTCGCCCATGGCGGCGTTGTTGGCCTGGATGACCAGTTCGTTGACGCGCGCCATCGCATCGCCCACCTGGGTCAGCGCGTTCTCCTGCAGGCCCAGCCGGTTCTGCACAGCGCTGGCGTTCATGCCGAAGCGCTCGAGCTCGGCCACGGCACGGTCCAGGCCGACGGCCGTGCCGGCGGCGACCGGGTCGTCCTTGGCGGTGACCAGGCGCTGGCCGCTGGCGAGCTGCTGCTGGGTGTGCGCCAGCTTCGCCTGCTTGGTCAGCATCGTGCTGATCGACTGCTGGTACATCATGCCGGTGGAGATGCGGTAGTTCATCGGCGGGTCGCGGCCAGGAGGGATTGGAAGAGGGTGTCGGCGGTGGCGATGATCTGCGACGCCGCCTGGTAGGCCTGCTGCAGGCGCATCAGGTCGGCGGCTTCCTCGTCCAGGTTGACGCCGGACACCGCATCGCGCGCGGCCTGCGCCTGGTCGTGGATGACCTGCTGGGCCTGCGCGGAGTAGTCGGCCTGGCGCGCCGCCGAGCCGACCTGGGTGGTCAGGCCGCCGATGGCGCCGTTGAGCGTCAGGGTGCCGCCATTGAGCACGCGCGCGTCGTCCAGGTTGGACAGGAGCTTGGCGTTGCCGTTGTCGCTGGAATTGGCGCCTGTCGGACCCACGCTGAAGGTGTCGCCGGCGGCGGGCGCGCCGTCCAGCACCACGCTCCAGCCGTTGTAGGCGATGGTCTGGCCCGGCGTGTAGGCGAACGGACCGGTGCCGTTGATCGTGTACTGGGTGGCGTCGATGAACTCGATGTCGGCCGGCGCCAGCAGGCCGGCGTTGGCGGCATCGGTCACCCGCAGGCCGCTGAGCGTGCCGCTGCCGGTGTTGGCCAGGTCGGTGGTGGCCTTCACCGGCGTGGCCGCGGCGATGCGGCCGGGATCGGTGATCGCCACGGCCAGGTTGCCGGCCGCGCCCGCGGTGGGCTGCAGCAGGAAGCGGTCGTTGGCCGCGGGCGTGCCGGAAGCCAGCACCACCTCGATGCCGTTCACCACCAGCGGGTCGGCGGCGGTGCCCGTACCCGTCATGGGGATGCTGGCGCCGGTGTCCGGGTGGGTGGCCACCCAGGCGGCACCATCGAAGCGCAACAACACGTTCTGCGCGTTCAGGCCCGCCACGCTGCCGACCGATGTGGTCAGGTTCGCGGTGCCGGTATTGCCGGCATTGGAGGAGATGCGGGGGGCGGGCAGGCTGAAGAAATCCGTGCCCATCTGCCCGTACTGGTCCATGCCCGCGCGGTGGCCCTCGTTGAAGGTCTGCGCCAGCGAGGTGGCGATGCGTCCCAGTTCGGCCACGGCCGGATCCAGCACGGTGGTGCGGAACTCGACCAGCCCGCCGATCTGGCCGCCCAGTGCGCGCCTGTCCAGCGTCACGCGCTGGCCATTGGTTTCCAGCGCCACCTGCAGCCGCTCCGGGCGGTAGGGGTCGGGCACGGTCACCAGCGTGCTGGCGGTGGCGCCGACCACCAGCGGCTGGCCGCCGGCGCTGAACACGTTGACCAGGCCGCCGTCCTGCGTGACCGCATTGCCGCCGGTGAAGGCGACCAGCTCGCTGATCAGCTGGTCGCGCCGGTCCAGCAGGTCGCCCGACGGGCTGGTGCTGCCGCCGATCTGTCCGTTGAGCTGGGCGATCTCCTTGGCCAGCCGGTTCACCTCGCCGGTCGCCGCCGTCAGGCCGGCGTTCACCTCGGTATCCAGGCTGTCCAGGTGCTGATCGATCTGGCCCAAGCGCGTGACCAGGGCGTTGGCCTGTGCGAGCACGCTTTCGCGGTCGGCCGAGCCCGCCGCGTTGGACGACAGCGCGTTGACCGAGTCGAAGAAGCTGGACCAGGGCGCGCTGATGCCGGTGGCCTTCTCGGAGAACAGCTGGTCCAGGCGCGAGGACAGCGTGGACAGCTGCTGCAGCCGCGCCAGTTCGCCGCCGCTGTCGAGCAGGCGCGAGGTGGCCAGCGAGTCCGCCATGCGGCGGACATCGACGATCTGCACGCCGTTGCCCTGGTAGCCATAGCCGAAGTAGGTGGCATCGCGGGCTTCGAATTCCACGCGCTGGCGCGAATAGCCCGGCGTGTTGATGTTGGCCACGTTGTGGCCGACGGTGGAAAGCGCGCGCTGGAAGGCGATCAGGGCGCTGCTGCCGGTGGCGAGAAGGTTGGACATGCGTTATCCCCTGGTCAGCGCCGCAGCGCGTTGCCGATGGCGTTGCCCACGGCGTTGCCGATCGGGCCGCCCACCGTCGTGCCGATGGCCGACAGCACCTTGCCCAGGGTGGGGCCGTTGGCGATGGAGGCGATCTTGCTGGCATAGGTCGGGTCGGTCGCGTAGCCAGCACGCTGCAGCCCGCGCGCGAAGCCGGCGATGTCCTTGCCGGCCGACAGCGCCTGCTGGTAGCGCGGGTTGTTCTTCAGCAGCCGCACGTAGTCGGCGAAACTCTCGGCCGGCGATGCGTAGGCGCGGAAGTCCGCGGTCTCGGTGCGCTTCACCCCGTCGACGTATTCGTGCGTGGCTGTGCGGGCGCGCTCGCCCTTCCAGCCGGTGGCCTTGATGCCGAACAGGTTGTGCGCGCTGCCGCCTTCGCCGGTCTTGATCTGGCGCTTGCCCCAGCCGGTCTCCAGCGCGGCCTGCGCGACCAGCGCGCGCGGGTCCACGCCCAGTTCCTTGGCGGCCTTCTGCGCGTGGCCCCAGATCTCGGCGACGAAGCGCTCGGGCGTGTTGCGGGCATATTTGGATGGGTCAGCCGAGGCCACCTGTTCGACTTCCTCGCACGCCGCGTCGGGGCGCACGGTCATGGTGTCCAGGGTGATCGTGTCCGGCATCCCGGAGGCTGCATGGGCATCGCTGCCGATGCCGCGCCCGGCGATGGCATCGAGCATCGCGCCGGTGTCGGTGCCGGGCAGAAGGCGCTTGTACGCCGACAGCGCGGTGGTGGCGGGCACCGCGGGCGTGGCCGCATCGGTCGCGCCCAGCTGGCGCGCGATCATCGGCGCCAGGCCAAGGCCACGGCCCTGCGACATCGCCGTGGCGATCTGCTGGTCGTACATGTCGCGGAAGACCTGGTTCTCGCCCGGGAACAGCGAGTCGCCGAAGCCCGCTTCGCGCATGCACTTGATCATCATCTGCGCGAACTGGCCCTCGAGCTTGCGCGCGACGTCGTGGATGCGCGCGTTGTCCGGCTTGCCGCCGGCGTCGGCCAGCGGCAGGGAGGGATTCAGGGCGCCGATGGGAACACTCGCCATGTCAGATCACCTCGAGCTCCGCGCGCAAGGCGCCGGCCTGCTTCAGGGCTTCCAGGATCGCGATCAGGTCGCCGGGCGCGGCGCCGACTTCGTTCACCGCGCGGACGATCTCGTCCAGCGAGGTGCCGCCCTCGAACTTGAACATGCGGTTGCCTTCCTGGCTGACCGAGACGCTGGACTGCGGCGTCACCACTGTCTGGCCGCCACGCGAGAACTCGTTGGGCTGGCTGACGTTCGCCGATTCGGTGATCGTCACCGTCAGGGAGCCGTGGGTGACCGCCGCCGGCATCACCTGCACCTGCGCGCCGATCACGACGGTGCCGGTGCGCGCGTTGACGATGACCTTGGCCGGCGCGCTGCCGGGCGTCAGCTCCAGGTTCTCCACCTGGGCCAGGAAGTTCACCCGGCGCGAGATGTCGGCCGGTGCGCGCACGGCGACGGTGACGGCATCCAGGGCGTAGGCGTTGCCGGCGCCGAAGTTCTGCTCGAGCGCCGCGACCATGCGGGAGACGGTGGTGAAGTCGGCGCGATGCAGGTTCAGCGTGATGGTGCCTTCGCCGCTGTCCAGCGCATTGGGGATCGCGCGCTCGACGGTGGCGCCATTGGGAATGCGGCCCACGCTGGGCACGTTGACCGAGACGCGCGAGCCGTCGCGACCCTGCGCACCGAAGCCGCCGACCACCAGGTTGCCCTGGGCGATGGCATAGACCTCGCCATCGGCACCGCGCAGAGGCGCCATCAGCAGGCTGCCGCCGCGCAGCGAGGTGGCGTTGCCGATGGAGGACACGGTGATGTCGATCGGCTGGCCGGGCTTGGCGAAGGCCGGCAGGTCGGCGTGGATGGCCACGGCGGCGACGTTCTTCAGCTGCGGATTGACGTTGGCCGGGACGTTGACGCCCAGCTCGCCCAGCATGTTCTTCAGGCTCTGCACGGTGAAGGGCGCCTGGCTGGTGCGGTCGCCGGTGCCGTCCAGGCCCACGACCAGGCCGTAGCCGACCAGCGGATTGCTGCGCACGCCGCCGACCTGGGCCAGGTCCTTGATGCGCTCGGCGCGTGCGGCCGGCGCCAGGCAGACCAGTACCAGGCCGATCCAGGCCAGCAGGCCCAGCAGCGTATAGGTGTCGATGCGGCGCGGCTTCCTGGCAGGCGTCGTATTGGCGCGGTCGGCGCTGGGCGTGTCCATGGCGCGTCGCTCAGTTCGGGAAGATGGGGGAGTTGAAGAACCGGCCCAGCCAGCCCATCGAGTTGGACTGTGCGATCGCGCCGCGGCCGCCGTAGGCGATGCGCGCGTCGGCGACCTTGCCGGAGGAGATGGTGTTGTCCGGGCTGATGTCGGCCGGACGCACGATGCCCTGGATCTGCACCAGCTCGTCGCCCTGGTTCAGGCGCATGTTCTTCTGCCCCTGCACCACCAGGTTGCCGTTGGGCAGGCGCTGGATCACGGTGACTGTCACGCTGCCCTGCAGCCGGTTGCTCTGCGCGCTGTTGCCCGCGCCGCTGAAGCCGCGGTCGCCGTTGATGGACGCGCTGAGGATGTCGCGGCCGTTGAGCGTGACCGGCGCACCGGCGATGTTCGGCGCGGCCAGGCTGACTTCGCTCTGCTTGTCCACCGAGGTGGTGGCCGAGGTCTGCGCGGCCGTGTTTTCCACCAGGTTGATGGTCAGCAGGTCGCCGACGTCGCGCGCGCGGCGGTCGGCGTACAGGTTCAGGCCCGGGCCGGCGCGGTAGATGGAGCCGGCGGTGGCGGGTGCCTGCACGGCGACCACCGGCTGGATGGGCTGCATCGGCGCGTAGGGGCGCACGTCGCCGTAGTAGCGCGCGCAGCCGGGCAGCAGGAGCAGGGCGCAGGCGAGGGAGGTGGCGGACGTGGTGCGCTTCATGGCGGGCCTCGGGGAGGGCGTCGGGCGGATCAGACGTTGTTGTTGAGGTAACCGAGCATCGAGTCGGTGGTGGAGATGGCCTTGGCGTTCATTTCGTAGGCGCGCTGGGTCTCGATCATGCTGACCAGCTCTTCCACCACGTTGACGTTGGAGCCTTCCAGCGAGCCCTGCACCAGGCTGCCCAGGCCGTTGAGACCAGGCGTGCCGTTCTGGGCGGGGCCGGACGCGGTGGTCTCGACATAGAGGTTTTCGCCCTTGGCCTGCAGGCCGGACGGATTGACGAAGTCGGTCAGCGTCAGCGAACCGATCTCCAGCGCCTGGGCCTGGCCGGCCATGGTCACGCTGACAGTGCCGTCGGCGCCGATGGTCATCGACTGCGCGCCCTCGGGCACCTGGATGCCCGGCTGCACGGGATAGCCGCTGTTGGTGACCAGCTCGCCCTGTGCGTTGATCTGGAACGAGCCGTCGCGGGTGTAGGCCGGCGAGCCGTCCGGCAGCAGCACTTCGAAAAAGCCGCGGCCGTTGACCATCACGTCCAGCGAGCGGCCGGTCTGCTGCGGGTTGCCCTGCTGGAAGTCCTTGGAGGTCGACACGACGCGCACGCCGGTGCCGAGCTGCAGGCCGGAGGGCAGCTGGGTCTGGGAGGAGGTGGAGCCGCCGGGCTGGCGCACCTGCTGGTACAGCAGGTCTTCGAAGCTGGCGCGGTCGCGCTTGAACCCGGTGGTGTTGGTGTTGGCCAGGTTGTTGGAGACCACGGACATGCGCGTCTGTTGCGCATCCAGTCCGGTCTTGGCGACCCAGAGGGCCTGGTTCATGGCGGGGTTCCTCGCGGGTGGAAGGGCGGAGCCGCGTGGTGCGGTTCCTCGCCTCCTCTCAGGCAAGTCCTGTGCCGAAACGGGCGTCGTAAGTCCGGCGCGGGCGCCGGGGCGGCAATGGGACCGTTGTCACGTGGGGATGCGCCAGGTGCCGGGATGTTGGCGGCGGGGCCGGAGGCATCCGGGCTTCTTGGACATGGTGCCGCTCGCCGCGGGGGCCCTACTTTTCTTTGCTTGTGCAAAGAAAAGTAGGCAAAAGAAACACCCCCCGGCGGTCCGCCCGCCGCTGCGCGGCGGGTGCGCAGTCCCGGCGGGAATTTTCGGACGGGGCCTCCTGCCCCGGCCGAAAACGGCGCACATCCTTGTGCGCCGCCCTGCGGGTTTTACCCGCCGGGACTGCCGGACCTAAGGGGCCCCAAAAGCCCGCACGGACAGATCCGGCGTGCACGCCGTTGCCTTGGCTGTTCGGGGTCCCCATGAGGCACGGCGAGTGGGCCGGGTAAAACCCGAAGGGCGCCGTCATGGATGACGGCGTTTCCGTATGGCACAGGGACGTGCCTTACGGAAATTCCCGGCCCGCTCGCGGACCCGGAGCGAAGCGCAGGGCGTGCCGCCTGGGGTGTGTTTCTTTGATTCTTTCTTTGCACAAGCAAAGAAAGAATGCCCCCGCGGCGAGCGGCGCCATGCGTGACATCAAGCAGACCCGCACCGGAAGATGCACGCAACAGGTTCATCGCGCGTACGCGTTTTCGGTGAATCGCGGATAGGGTCAGTCGGTTTTCAGCGTGCGCTGACTTCGCTGGCCCTCATCCCAACCCCTCTCTCGCAGTGAGAGCGCCTTCCAGCGCGGGGAGAGGGCCCAGAACGAAGCGTCAACCACCCAACCGCAGCAACTGGTTCGACGACTGCGCCATCTCGTCGCCGCTGCGGATCACCTTCACCTGCATCTCGAACTGCCGCTGCAACTGGATCATCTGCACCAGCGCACCGGCCGCGTCCACGTTGCTGCCTTCCAGCACACCGACCGTCAGACTGTTGCCCGTGGCCGGCGCCAGCGCCGGTGCCTGCGGATCGGACGGGCGCATCAGGCCGTCGCCGCCGCGCGCCAGCTGCGACTGCGCCGCTTCCACGATGCGCATGCGGCCGACCACGGCCATGGTCTGCGGGCCCTCGCCCTGCGGGATGATCGACACCGTACCGTCGGCGCCGACATCGATCGACTGTGCCGGCGGCACCGCGATGGGGTTGCCGTTGTCGTCCAGTACCGCACGGCCACCGGCGGTGACCAGCTGGCCGTTCGGGGTGACGCTCAGCTCGCCGTTGCGCGTGTAGGCCGTGCCGCCATCGGCGGCCTGCACGGCCAGCCAGCGGTTCGGCTGCAGCGAAATGTCCAGCGAACGGCCGGTGACCATCTGCGAGCCGGTACGCCCGTCGAAGCCGGGATCGATCAGCACCGCATCCACGCGCGAGGGAAAGCCCTGGCCCTGGATCCTGAACGCCTCGGTGCCGGCCAGTGCGGCCTTGAATCCCTTGGTGTCCACGTTGGCCAGGTTGTGCGATACGGTGCCCTGCGCCTGCAGCGAAGCGCGGGCGCCGGTCATGGCGACGTAGAGGGCTTTGTCCATAAGGTGAGTCCGGAGTGGAGAGGAGTGAGAAGTGAGGAAAGGCGGGGGAGTGCGTCAGCGAGTGCGGGGGGTTCCACTCACTCCTCACTCCTCTCCGCTCACTCCTCGCCTCACCTGATGTTGATCACCGCCTGGGTGATCTGGTCCTGCGTGGACAGGGCCTGCGAATTCGCCTGGAAGTTGCGCTGCGCCACGATCATGTTGACCAGTTGCTCGGTCAGGTCGACCGTCGAGGCTTCCAGTGCGCCGGAGGCCACCTGGCCGAAGTCCGACGTGCCCGGCGCGCCGATGCGCGGTTCGCCGGAGGCGTAGCTGTGCGTCCAGGTGTTGTTGCCCTGCGAGACCAGGCCCTGCGGGTTGCTGAAGTTCGCCAGCGCGACCTGGCCCAGCGCCTGGTCTTCGCCGTTGGAATAGCGCGCGTAGACCACGCCGGTCTCGGACACGCTGAACTCGTTGAGCTTGCCGGTGGCGTAGCCGTCCTGGTTCTGGATGCGCTTGGCGAATTGCTCGCCGTACTGGGTGGTGCCGCTGATGTCCAGCGTCATGTTCAGGACGCCGGCGCCGGTGCTGGGCGTGAACGGGGACAGGGTCACCAGGCCGTTGGTCGGTGCGGTCAGCGTGCCGTTGTTGTCGAACTGCACCGTGGTCGGTGCGCCCATCGACGTCCCGTCCACGTACGTATGCATCTGCCACTCGTTCGGGTTGGGCGTCTTCACGTAGTAGACCGTCTGCTGGTGAGCCACGCCCAGCGAGTCGTACACGGTGACCGAGGTGGTTTCGTTGTAGCTGGCGCTGTCGGTCGGCGAGAACGGCGCGATGGTCGGCTGCGCGGCGTTGCCCGGCAGGGTGACGCCCAGCTCGACGCGCGTGGTGGGCGAGGGCGGGCTGTCGGTGGTCAGCAGGCGCAGGTCGATCATGTTGCCGGTATCGAAGCCGATGCCGTCGGCGCGCGGCGGAAACACCTGCAGGCGGTAGCCCTCCGGCGTGGTGACGTAGCCGTTGGGGTCGCGCTGGAAGTTGCCCGCGCGGGTGTAGACGTTGGTGCCGTTGTTGCTGACGGTGAAGAAGCCTTCCTTGTCCACCGCCATGTCCAGGTAGCGCCCGGTCTGGTTGATGTCGCCCTGCGAGAACTGCTGGGCCACGTTGGTCAGGCGCACGCCGGCGCCGATGCCGTTGCGCAGCAGTCCGTAGCCGGTGGACGAGAACACTTCGGCGAACTCCGCGCGCGACTCCTTGAAGCCGGTGGTGTTGACGTTGGCGATGTTGTGCGAGGTGACGTTGAGGTCGGCGTTGGCCGCCCTCATGCCGGACAGCGAGCTGTTGAATGCCATGGAAGACTCCTTGCGTTATGCGGTGGGAGCGGAGGTCAGGACGCCGACTTGCCGATGCGCAGCACGTAGTCGAGCGGTGCGGTGCCCAGGCCGGGCAGGTTGAGATACAGGCCATCGGAGCCGATGGTCACGCTGTCGACCGTGGCGTCGACGTAGGTGTTCAGTGCGGTGGCCGTGCCGTCGGTGGCCGTATGGGTGGCCTTGATCGAGTACGTGCCTTCCGGCGCGCGCTCGCCGTTGGCCTTGATGCCATCCCAGGAGAACGCGGTTTCGCCCTTGGCGCCGGCTTCCACTTCGATCGTGTCCACCACCACGCCGCTGGCGTCGGTGATCTCGAAGGTCACCTTGCCTGCGCCAGGGGACATCACCAGGCCGCTGGTGTCGCCGGTGGCGGGCAACGCGACGGATTCCGAAGGCACCACCACCGAATGGCCCACCAGCGAGGCGCCCTTCAGCACCTGGTCGCCGGTCAGCGCGGCCGTGAACCCGTTGACCGTGCCGTTGAGGTCGCTGATGCCCTGCACGGTGGAGAACTGCGCCAGCTGGGCGACGAACTCGCTGTTGGACAGCGGCTTGAGCGGGTCCTGGTTGGCCAGCTGCTCGGTCATCAGCCGCATGAAGTCGGCCTGTCCCAGTGTGTCGGCCTTCTTTGCCGTGGTCGCCGCGCCGGTGGTGCTGGTGTTGATGGCGGCGAAGGGGTCGCCGTTGACGGTGGTCATGTGCGTGTTCGCTCGGTGGCAGGCCGTCAGCGGCCCATGGTCAGGGTGGCCAGCGCCAGTTCCTTGGCGGTGTTCAGCACTTCCACGCCGGCCTGGTAGCCGCGCGAAGCAGAGATCAGGTTGACCATCTGCGCGACCGGATCGACATCCGGCGCGTAGACGTAACCGTCGCCATCGGCCATCGGGTGGCCGGGCTCGTAACGTTTGATCGGTGGCGCCTGGCTCTGGGTGATTTCCTTCACCTGTACCGAGGTCAGCGAGCCGTCCGCGTCGAGCGGGCGCGCCTGGAAGATCGGTTCGATCGGTTTGTAGACCGCCTCGGGCGAGGAGGCGATGGAATCGGCGTTGGACAGGTTGCTGGCGATGGTGTTCAGGCGTACGGACTGCGCCTGCAGCGCGGAGCCGGCGACGTCGAAGATGGGCAGGTTGCTCATGGCGCGTCCCCTTACTGGCCTGTGATGGCGGTGAGCATGGTGCGCACCTTGGATTCGATGAAGCTCAGCGAGGCGCGGTATTCCAGGGCGGCCCGGCCGTAGGCGGCGCGCTCGGTGTCGGCATCGACGGTGTTGCCGTCCAGGCTGGGCTGCACGCCGGCGCGCTCGAACACGCGCGGGCCGGCATCGAGCAGGGTGAGGTGCTGCTCGTGGGTGGTCTGCAGGGGCGAAGCCTTGGCGGCGGCCTGCTCCAGGGCGGCCTGGAAATCGAGATCCCGGGCCTTGAAGTGGGGCGTGTCCGCGTTCGACAGGTTGCTGGCGATCAGCTGCATGCGCTGCTCACGCAGCGGCAGCGCCGCGGCGTGGACGCCCAGATAGTTGGAGATGGGATTGGACATGGCACCGCTCCGGCAGACCGTTGCCGGGGGTGGTGCAAGGCGTGTGCCAGAACCGGGCGAGCATCCGCCCAAGCAGGGATGGGGATCCCCGGGCCGTCATCCCGGCGAACGCCGGGATCCATCTTGATCCTGCCCTTTACCCCTTCTCTCTTCTAGGGGAAGAGCACATGGGTCCCAGCTTTCGCTGGGACGACGATCAGGCGGCCATCTGCGCCGCGGCCACCTGGTTCAGCCGGAACAGCACGTGCTCGGCCAGCTCGTGCGGGCTGTACTTGGCCACGAAGGCGTTGGCGCCCACGCGTTCGACCATGGCGTTGTTGAACACGCCCGACAGCGAGGTGTGCAGCAGCACGTACAGGCCGGCCAGGCCCGGGTGGCGCCGGATTTCCGTCGTCAGGGTGTAGCCGTCCATGGCCGGCATTTCGATGTCGGAGATGACCATGGCGTAGCGCTCGGCGGGATTCTCGCCGGCCGCATGCACCTGCAAGAGGTGGTCCAGCGCCTGGCGGCCGTCGGAAAGCAGGGTGGCGGTGACGCCCAACTGCTCCAGCACGCTGCGGATCTGCGAGCGCGCCACGCGGGAATCGTCCACCACCAGCACCTGCATCGGCGGCGCGTCGGCGGGCAGCGCCATCTCCGGCGCCAGCGTGGCGTCCATGCGCGACTGGCAGATGTCGGCCAGTACGCTTTCCACGTCGATCACCTGGATCAGCTCGCCCTGGAAGCGCGTCACCGCGGTGAGGTAGCTGTTCTCCGCGCCCAGTTCCGGCGGGGGATGGATGTCTTCCACCGCGATGTTGACGATGCGCTCCACGCCGCTGACCAGGAAGCCCTGCACGGACCGGTTGAACTCGGTGACCACCAGGTAGTTGGGGGCGTTCTCGGGGTTGGGGTCGCGCTCGGGGTGGCGGATGCTCAGGCCCAGGTCCAGCACCGGCACCGAGCGCCCGCGCACATCGGCCACGCCGACGAATTCGCTGGGCAGCCCCGGCAGCTGGAACAGGCTGGGCCGGCGCAGGACTTCCTGCACCTTGAAGACGTTGACGCCAAAAAGCTGACGGCCGCCCAGGCGGAACAGCAGCAGGGCGAGGCGGTTGTGGCCGGCCAGGCGGGTACGCTGGTCGATGCGGTTGAGCAGGTCCTGGGTCATGTCCAGCATATCGGCCGGGGGGTGGGGCACTTGAGCCGGAGGAATGGCGCCGATCAAAGCCCCTGTTTCTGGGGGGCGGGGTTGGGGTGAGGAGCAGCGGAGCCCGTGCCTTTCCTTTGTTGTCACGATACCCACGATGACGTTGGTTCGATGGCCTTGCGGGACGAGTCCTACACGCCTTGAAGATGGCGCCGCTGGCCGCGGGGGCCTTCTTTCTTTGCTTGTGCAAAGAAAGAAGCAAAGAAACACACCCCAGGCGGCACGCCCTGCGCGCTGCGCGCTCCGGGTCCGCGGGCGGGCCGGGAATTTCCGTATGGCACATCCCTGTGCCATACGGAAACGCCGTCATCCATGACGGCGCCCTGCGGGTTTTACCCGGCCCGCTCGCCGTGCCTAGATGGGGCCCCAAGGCAGGAGCAACAGCACATGCAGATCGCGGGCGCGGACGCGTTTGCTTTCGCTCCCGGGGCCCCTTAGGTCCGGCAGTCGCGGCGGGCAAAACCCCGCAGGGGCGGCGCACAAGGATGTGCGCCGTTTTCGGCCGGGGCAGGAGGCCCCGTCCGAAAATTCCCGCCGGGACTGCGCACCCGCCGCGTGCGGCGGGCGGACCGCCGGGGTGTGCTTTCTTTGCTTACTTTCTTTGCACAAGCAAAGAAAGTAAGGCCCCCGCGGCCAGCGGCGCCATGCTTCCGTGCCGGAAAACCCGCGCCGCAGGCCTCGCTTCGGTCCGCCGTTCTGGCACACCCCTTGCAGCCCCTCCGCCGATGAACCGACGGAGCCCGCCCATGCTGCTGCGCCTGACCACCGCCCTGATCGGCGGCCTGACCGCATGCGCCGTCATGGCCGCGGACTTCCAGCCGGTCGAATCGATCCGCGCCGCCGCCATTGGCGCGCTGCCGGCCGGCGCCGACGCCGAGGCGACGCTGGACCCCGCACTGCGCCTGCCGCGCTGCAGCCAGGCGCTGATCGCGCGCGTGCAGGGCAGCAGCAGCGTGGAAGTCGGCTGCCCCGACGGCTGGCGGCTGTTCGTGCCGGTGCGCGTGCGTCGCAGCCAGACGGTGCTGGTGTTGAGCCGCGGCATGGCGCCGGGCGAAACGATCACCGCCGATGCCTTCATTCCGGAAACCCGCGACGCGTCGCGCATCGTCGGGGCGGCCCTGGCCGATCCCGCCCAGGCCGTCGGCCGCGTAGCCCGTCGCACATTGTCGGCCGGCGCCGTGCTGTCGGCGACCGACCTGGTGGCGCAGCGCCTGATCCGCCGGGGCGACAACGTCGCCCTGGTGTCCCGCCGCGGCGGAGTGGAAGTGCGCGTGGTCGGCAAGGCGCTGGGCGATGCCGGCGAGAACGAACGGGTGACCGTGGAAAACCTCTCCTCCCGGCGCGTGGTGCAGGGCGTGGTGGGGCCGGGCGGCGACGTCTGGGTCAGCCGATGAAAGAACGTCCGAACCGCCCCTCAAGTTGTCCGTCGGGGGGGCGATACCGACGCCGGGTGGAAGAACCGGCGACCATCCGGCCTTCTGCGGAATTGTGGAATCCGTCACTAAAGTTGGCGTGGCCGCGGCCGATAACCTCGATGAACCCTGTTACAGGTGAACCAACATGAGCCAGAAAATCGAAGGCACTCCCCCTGCCGCCGTACGCACCACGGGCCCCGTAGGCGGCCGTGTCGCGCCGGCGGGTGCCGAGCGTTCGCGGCCGGTGGAAGCCAGCGCCGGCGGCGACAGCCTGCGCCTGACCGGTGAGGCCACCAGCCTGCAGGCGATGCAGCGCGAGTTGTCCACCGCCCCGGCCATCGACCACGCCCGCGTGCAGGCCGTGCGCGAAGCGCTGCAGGCCGGCACGTACACGATCAACGCCGAAGCCATCGCCGACGGCATGCTCGGCCTGGAAGACCAGCTCGGCGCCTGACCACGATGACGCACACCCCCTCCAGCGACTGTCCGCGGCCCTGGAAGAGGAGCGTCGCGCCATCGTCGAGCACGACGTGGAAGGCCTGGTGCGCTGCACCCAGGAAAAGCTGGACGCGCTGCGCGCACTGGAAGCGGCCGCCGCGGGCTACGGTTTCCCCGATGAACTGCAGGGGCGCCTGGCCGAGCTGGCCGAAATGAACCATGCCAACGGCATCCTGCTGGCGCGCCGCCGACGGGAAGTGAACTGGGCCCTGCGCCATCTCGGCCGCGCCGAAAGCAGCGGCGCCTACGATGCACAGGGACAGACGTCCACGCTGTCCGCCCCGCGCCCGCTCGCGGTCGCCTGAGCCCGGTGCCCGATCCGCAAACTGCGACCTCGCCCCTTGCCGCTGCCACGGGTGCGCCGGATACTGGCGCCCCGTCGCCGCCGTCCGATGCGTCCGTGGCCACCGCCCCCTCCCCGAATCCATTCCCCCATGCCTGTGCGGCGGGAGACATCCCGACCTTCGCCGATCTCAAGGCGCTGGCCGAACTGATGGACGACGGATACCTGCTGTGTCGCGGCGATGCACGCCCCCTGCACGCGAATGCCGCCGCCCTGGCGCTGGTGAACGACGAGCACGATGCGCTGGCAGCGCTCGCCCGGCTGTTGCCGGCCGATGCGATCGCTACGGCACGCGCCACCGGCCGCTGGAACGGCGACCTGAGCCTGGACGACGGCCTGGTGCTGCAGGTGCGCGCCTATTTCCACGACAATCCCGGCGGCGGACACTGCCTGGTGGTCTTCCACGACGTCAGCGAGGCGCACGCGCGCCAGCAGGAACTGCAGCGCCGCCACGCGCAGCTGCGCCAGACCTTGGTGCGTCTGGCCGGTGCGCAGGAACAGCTGGTGCAGTCGGAGAAGATGGCCTCCATCGGCCAGCTCGCGGCCGGCGTCGCGCACGAGATCAACAACCCCATCGGCTACGTGCACTCCAACCTGGGCTCGCTGCAGGAATACCTGCACAGCCTGTTCTCGCTGATCGAGGTCTACGAGCGCGCGCTGCGCCTGCCGGACCCGAAGGCGATGCTGCCCGAGATCGAGGAGATGCGGGCGCGCTACGACATCGACTTCATCACCGGCGACCTGCCGCAGCTGATGTCGGAATCGCGCGAGGGCATCGAGCGGGTCACCGCGATCGTGCGCAACCTCAAGGACTTCTCCTACTCCGGCCGCGACGACAGCTGGAAATCCGCCGACCTGCACGCCGGACTGGATTCCACCATCAACATCGTCTGGAACGAGCTGAAGTACAAGGTCACGCTGGAAAGGCATTACGGCAAGCTGCCGCTGGTGCAGTGCCGGCCATCCGAATTGAACCAGGTGTTCATGAACATCCTGCTCAACGCCAGCCATGCCATCGACGAGCGCGGCACCATCACCGTCAGCACGGGCGTGGAAGGCGAGGAGGTCTGGATCGAGATCCAGGACAGCGGCCACGGCATCCCCGAGGAGATCCTCCAGC
Source organism: Pseudoxanthomonas sp. F37 (assembly GCF_022965755.1). Lineage (NCBI taxonomy): Bacteria > Pseudomonadati > Pseudomonadota > Gammaproteobacteria > Lysobacterales > Lysobacteraceae > Pseudoxanthomonas > Pseudoxanthomonas sp. F37. The sequence goes on from NZ_CP095187.1 coordinate 1,771,006, forward strand.
GCATCTTCGATCCGTTCTTCACCACCAAGCCGGTGGGCAGCGGTACCGGGCTGGGGCTGTCGATCTCCTACGGCATCGTGAAGAAGCACAACGGCCGCATCGAGGCGCGCAACATCCCCGGCGCGGGCGCCTGCTTCCGCATCATGCTGCCGATCCGCCAGCCGGCCGCCGACGCGGCGTGAGCCCCACGCACGGATAGTCCTTCGTCGTCCCAGCGAACGCGGAGACCCATCTCGATGTTTTTCGCGGAGCGAAAGCGATGCAGGACCAAGGTGGATTCCGGCGTTCGCCGGAATGACGGTGAAACTAGCCGAAGAACGCCAGCTTCTTCGCCTTGGGCAACCGCTTGAGCTGTGCTTCCGCCCGTGACGCCGCGCTGCGGTCGGGATAGGCGCGGCTGGCCACGACGCGCACCGGCGGATTGGCCCGCGTGTACTTCGCGCCGGTCCCCGCAAGATGCGCGGCATAGCGCGCCTCCAGGCGATTGGTGATGCCGGCGTAGAACGCGCCGTTGCGGCACTCCAGCAGGTACAGCCACCACGGCGCCGCCTCAGGCATGCGCGCGGTGGTGGGGCTGGTTCTCATAGGCGGTGAAGGCCTGGCGGATGTGCTCGCGCAGGTCGTCGTCGTTCCATGGCTTGGTGAGGAAGCGGTAGATCTCGCCGCGGTTGATCGCCTCGGTGACCGTGGCCAGGTCGGTGTAGCCCGACAGCACCAGGCGCACGGTGTCCGGGTACAGCATGCGCACGCGGCCGAGGAACTCGGTGCCGCTCATGTCCGACATGCGCTGGTCGGACAGGATGACCTGCACGTCGTTGGTGGCCAGCAGTTCGAACGCGTCGGTGACGTTGCTGGCGGCGAGGATGCGGTAGCCGTCGCGGCGGAACAGGCGCACCAGCGAGCGCAGGATGTTCTCCTCGTCGTCGAGCAGCAGCAGGGTGCGGTCGGGCTTGGTGGCCGCGAACGCGTCCGCGCGCAGGTAGCGGCGGCGCAACACGGCGCCCGCGTCCTCGGCCGACATGGGTTCGCCGAACAGGTGGCCCTGGAACATGTCGCACTGGTTGCGGCGCAGGAAGCCCAGCTGCGTGTCGGTTTCCACGCCGTGGGCGATGACCTTCATGCCCAACTGGTGGCCCATGGCGATGATGGCGCAGGTGATGGCCACCTCGCGGTTGCCCGACGGCACGCCCTTCACGAAGTTGCGGTCTATCTTGATCTTGTCCACCGAGAAGCGGACCAGCGAATCCAGGTTGGAATCGCCCATGCCGAAGTCGTCCAGGGTCAGCCGCACGCCCTCGCGGTGCAGCTGCGCCAGGGTGCGGTGGACCAGGTTCATGTCCTTGGCCAGGGCGTTCTGGCGCACCTCCAGCACCACCATCTGCGGCGGTATGCCGGCTTCCTGCATCGCCTCCAGCACCTCGGCCACGAAGCTGGGCCGCAGCAGCTGCAGCGTCGAGACGTTGACCGCGATCTCGAAGTCGTCGAAGCCCCAGTCGCGCCAGATGCGCGCCTGCTTGAAGGCGTTGCGCAACACCCAGTCGCCGATCTGCACGATCACGCCCAGTTTTTCGGCCACGTGCATGAAGCGCTCGGGCACCAGCAGGCCCAGTGCGGGCGAGTACCAGCGCAGCAGCGTCTCCATGCCCACCACGCGGCCGTCGTGCGCGTTGATCTGCGGCTGGTAGAACAGGCGCAGTTCGTTGTGCTGGATGGCGTTGACGATCTGGCGGGCGATGATGCTGTCGCTGCGCGCGGTGATGGCGGCGCCGCGGCGGTAAAGGCGCACCAGGTTCATGCCCTCGTGCTTGGCCTGTTCCATCGCGCTTTCGGCGCACAGCAACAGGCCCGACGCCGTGTCCGCGTGTTCCGGACACAGGGCGATGCCCAGCGTGCCGGTCAGGAACAGCGTGTAGGGCAGCACCGTCATCGGCAGCTCGATCTGCTCGCGCAGCGCATCGCCGAAGCGCTCGGGCGGCAACGTGCCGGGCAGGCGCGGCACGGCCACGATGAATTCGTCGCTGCCATGCCGCCAGGCGCGCGCCTCCGGGCCCAGCGCCTGCTGCAGGCGGTCGCTGAGGATGGCCAGCGCCTCGTCGCCGACTTCCACGCCCATGTTCTCGTTGATCGAGCGGAAGTGGTCGATGTCCAGGTACAGCAGCATCAGCGGCGTCCCGCCCGCGTTGGCGGCGTCGACCATCCGCTGCAGGTCGGGTTCGCCGGCACCCAGGCGGGGCAGGCGGGGCAGGTGGGCGTACTCGGTGTTCAAGCGGGGTCGGGGGACGTCGCGGGTGCGGACCCATAGGGTAGGCGAAGTCGCCAGCGACCGCCCCCCTCGTCGTCGAGCCGGCCCCCGGCGGCGACGGCCAGCGCCCGCCACAACGCGCCATCGGGCAGCTCGCCCGGGATGTCGCGGGCGGTCAGCACGAAGCCCTCGCCCTCGTCCGCCAGCGCCACCTGCGCGCGGCTGCCCGCGCGCGTGGCCGCCTGCCGCAGCAGGGCCTGGCCGATGCGGAAGGCCACCAGGGCCAGGTCCGCCTGCGGCGCGCGCGGCAGCGGCGGCAGCGAAACCGCCAGCGTGCCCGGCGCGAAGTGGCGCTCCACCTCGGCGCGCAGCGCCGCGTCCAGGCCGATGGCGTCCAACTGGGGCGGGTGCAGGCGGGCGTGCAGGTCGCGCAGGATCGCCACCGTCTCGTCGCTGGCCCGGATGATCTCGTGCAGGTCCTCCGCACGCAGCTCGGCGTCGTCCTCCGACTGCACCAGGTGCGCGCCCATGCGGATGGCCGACAGGGCCTGTCCCACCTGGTTGTGCAGGGCCCGCCCCACCCGCGCGCGTTCCTCCTCCTGCAGGCGGAACAGCTGGAGCAGCAGCGCGGAAGGAGACGGCATGGGCGTCGGCCGGTGCGGTGGGCGGTCCCCGAAGTATGCCAGCCGCGCATCGCGGCCGAGCGCGTTGCGGACCGCACAAACGCCACGGGGCGATCGCATCGCGATCGCCCCGTGGCGGTGTCAGCCGGGCATGGACGACAGGCTCAGAACAGCTCCACCGTGCCGGCGCCCATGTTCTGCTGCGCGACCGGCTTGTGCGGCGGCCGCTCCCATTCCGTGCGCTGGTCGCGCAGGCGGTTGCCGATCAGGCGCAGGGCGCTGAGCAGCTCGTTGTCGGTCGCGCCGCCGGAGCGGTGCAGCAGTTCCTGCAGGGCGACGGCTTCCTTGTTGATGGTGGCCAGGCGCTCCAGGTGCGTCACCGCGCTGCCCAGCGACTGGGTGGCGATGTCCTCGAACTGCAGCGAGCGGACCGCGTCGGCCACGCTGGCATCGATGGCGTGGCCGCACATCGAGACTTCGCGCATGCCGTCGCCCAGCGAGGCATTGATGGCCGCCACCTGGCTGAGCATGCCGGCGGCTTCGGCGCGCGCCTCGCGGGAGCGGTCCAGGTCGCGCGAGGCCATGTGGGACACGGTGTCGCGCACCTTGGCGATGGATTCCTTCGAGCTGTGGGCCAGCTTGCGGATCTGTTCGTTGAAGGCGGTGGAACGCTCGGACAGGTTGCGCACCTCGTCGGCTACCACCGCGAAGCCGCGGCCGGCCTCGCCGGCACGGGCCGCTTCGATGGCGGCGTTCAGCGCCAGCAGGTTGGTCTGGTCGGCGATCGACTTCACGTCCTCCAGCAACGAGAAGATGCCGTCCAGGTGCTGGGCCATGTCGTCGATGTGGTGCACGGTGGTGCCGCTCTGGCCGGCCACCTGCTCCAGCGCCTCCACCAGCTGCTCCATGCGCTGGCTGGCGTTCTGGGCGAAACGCGCCACGTCCACGCCGGCGCGGTCGCCGTCGCCGTTGCGGTCGATGATGCGGGCGATGGCGGCGCTCTGTTCGCGCGACTTGCGGTTCATCGCGTCGAAGCTGCCGCCCAGGCTGCCGACGGCCTCGCGGATCAGTTCGCGGGCGCGGTCGATCTCGTGGCGCGAGCCTTCGATCTCGTTGTTGACGAAGCGGCGCAGATCGGTCAGCAGCGCATCCTGCTCGCGCACGACGCTGGCATGCTCCGGCGAGATCTGGTGGGAGTTGACCGCCGACAGCCAGGCGAAGATCAGCCAGGCCAGGGTCAACGACGTCAACAGGGCCCACTGCAGGGCATTGGGCCAGTCGAGACCGACCGACAGCGGGAACAGCAGGGTCAGGATGAGGGGTGCCGCCAGACGAACCAGGATGCGCGAGTACATGGGTGCTCTCTGATGAAGCTCACTGATGAGTATCGGCCGTGGGGATCGGCTCTTTAGGCGGGAAATCGCGTGGTTTTGCGATGGCGTGCGATCTGTGACCGGTGTTGCTGCCCCTGCAGGAGCGACGTGAGTCGCGACCGCGGCAGGGAAACAACGGCTGGCGTTGCCGGAGGGGCGCGGCTGACCGTCACCGCGTCCTGCCTGTGTCTCGGGCCACGACGGTGGCAGGCGTGCGGTCGCGACTCACGTCGCTCCCACAGCAGGCCCGCAGTGAGATTCCGGAGGCTCAGGCGATCGCCGCCGCCAGGTCCAGCAGCCGCTGGGCGATGCGTTCCAGGGGCACGGTTTCCTTGGCCGCGCCCAGCCGCATGGCGGCGCCGGGCATGCCCCAGACCACGCTGGTGGCTTCGTCCTGCACCAGGGTGGGGGCGCCGGCCTGGCTCATCTCCAGCAGGCCGCGGGCGCCGTCGTCGCCCATGCCGGTGAGGATGGCGCCGACCGCATTGCCGCCCGCGCTCTGGGCGACGGAGCGGAACAGCACGTCCACGGCCGGCTTGTGGCGGTTCACCGCCGGGCCGTCGTCGATGCGGCAGCGCCAGCGGGCGCCGTCGCGGATGACGCGCATGTGCTGGCCGCCGGGCGGCAGGTAGGCGTGGCCGGGCAGGATGGCTTCGCCATCGGTGGCCTCGCGCACGGCCATGGCCGAATGCCGGTCCAGACGCTCGGCGAAGGCGCGGCTGAAGCCGGCCGGGATGTGCTGGGTCAGGACGATGGCGGGCGCGTCGGCCGGCATCTGCTCCAGCACCACGCGCAGGGCCTCGGTGCCGCCGGCGGAGGCGCCGATGGCGATCAGGCGGTCGGTGGTGCGGAAGCGCAGGGCGGGCGGTGCCGGCATCGTCGTATCCAGCCCGGTGCGCGGCGCGCTTGGCCGGGCCAGCGGGCGCACGCGCGCCCTGGCCGCGGTCTTGACCTTGGCGATGATCTCCTCGGCGTAGGCCTGCAGGCCACTGGCGACGTCCAGCTTGGGCTTGGAGACGAAGTCCACCGCGCCCAGCGCCAGCGCCTGCAGGGTCGTGTCGGCGCCGCGCTCGGTCAGCGAGGAGATCATCACCACCGGCATCGGCCGCAGGCGCATGACGTTCTCCAGGAAGGCCAGGCCGTCCATGCGCGGCATTTCCACGTCCAGCGTCATCACGTCCGGGTTCAGGCGCTTGATCTTGTCGCGCGCCAGCAGCGGGTCGGCGGCGGAACCGACGACCTCGATGGCGGGGTCGCGCGACAGGATCTCGGTCAGGATCTGGCGCACCACCGCCGAGTCGTCGACGATCAGCACGCGGCAAGGGGTCGTACTCATCAGAACAGCTCCACGCCCCCGGTGACCGGCGCCTTGGACAGGTGGGCGCGGGCGGCGGACTCGGCGGCCAGCACTTCGGCATCGTGCGCATGCGGCAGGCGCTGCACGACGGCGCGCCCGGTCTGCGGGAAGTACCAGACCTTGCGCGGATGGATGCCGCGCAGGTCTTCCGCCACCACCGGGATGCGCTCCGCATCCAGGTAGCGGCGGACGAACTCGGCGTTGCGCGTGCCCACCGGATTGCTGGTGAACCCCTTCAGCACGTTGGCGCCGCCGAACACCTTGGCCTCCAGGCGATTGCGTGACGCACCGCGCTTGAGCAGGTCGTTGATCAGCAGTTCCATCGCGTAGCTGCCGTAGCGCGCCGGCGCGCCGTCGCCGACGTTGCCGTCGGGCAGCAGGAAATGGTTCATGCCGCCCAGTTTCAGCAGCGGGTCGCGGATGCACGCGGCCACGCACGAACCCAGCACGGTGACCAGCGCCGTGTCGCTGTCGACCACCAGGTACTGGGTGGGCAACAGCTTGGCCGCTTCGGTCTTGAAGCGGGCATCGTGGTACCGCATCACGCGGCCATCGGCGAAGGCGGCAGCGGCGGCGCTCATGCCGCGGCCCCGGCGCGCCGGTACAGCGTGCGCCCGCAGGGCTGGATGATGTCGGCCGCGTGCAGGTAGTTCTCGGAGTGCCCGGTGTAGAGCATGCCGTCGTCGGCCAGGTGCGGGACCAGGCGCGCCAGGATGCCGCGCTGGGTGGGCTTGTCGAAGTAGATCATCACGTTGCGGCAGAACATCGCCACGAACGGGCCGGATACCTCGTACCGCGGCGCCAGCAGGTTCAGCGGCCTGAACTCGATCAGCTGGCGCAGGGCCGGATGCACGCGGCACTTGCCCTCGTTGGGGCCGCTGCCGCGCTGGAAGTAACGGCGTTTCACCGCATCGTCCAGGCCGGCGATGCGTTCGATGGGATAGACGCCGCGCTCGCCGGTCGCCAGCACCTGCGTGTCCACGTCGGTGGCCAGGATGCGCACCGGCGGCGTCATCGTGCCATAGGCCTCGCAGGCGGTGATGGCGATGGAATACGGTTCCTCGCCGGTGGAGGCGGCGCAGGACCAGATCTTCAACGGACCGTCGTCGCGGCGTTTGGCCAGTTCTTCGCGCAGGCGCTCGAAATGGTGGGGCTCGCGGAAGAACGAGGTCAGGTTGGTGGTCAGGGCGTTGGTGAAGGCCTGCCACTCGTCGCCGCCGTCGCGCTCCAGCTGGTCCAGGTAGTCCTTGAAGCTGCGCAGCCCCAGCGCGCGCAGGCGGCGGGAAAGGCGGCCGTAGACCATGTCGCGCTTGCCGTCGGCCAGCGCGATGCCGGCGCGTTGCCGGATCAGGTCGGCGACGCGGCGGAAGTCGCGGTCGTCGAACTCGAAGTCGCGCGTGCCCGATGCGGCAACGTCGTCACGGATGGCAGAAGGGGCGGGGGTCCGTCGGATCGTGGCGGTGGCCTGGGCCGGAGAGCGGGTGCTGACGGACATGGGGGGCTCGAAGGGACGGGATGCTGGCGGACTTCCGCCACCGGTGCCCCGTCGGGGGGCGGGACACCGGTGATGGATCAGGCAATGCAAACGGCGTGCCTCAGAACTCCTGCCAGTCGTCGCCTTCGGCCAGCGCGGGCTCCAGGGCCGCCGGGGCGGCGGGTCGCGCGGTGGGCTTGGCCGGCGCGGCGGCTGCGGGACGGGCAGGCTGCCTGGCGGCCGCCGTGGGGGCGGCGTGCGCATGCAGTTTGAACACCGAGACCGATTCGCTCAGGGCCTGGGCCTGCTCCTCCATGGAACGGGCAGCGGCCGAGGCTTCTTCCACCAGCGCGGCATTCTGCTGGGTGGTTTCGTCCATCTGGGTGATGGTCTGGTTGACCTGCTCGATGCCGGCCGACTGCTCCTGCGAGGCAGCGGAGATCTCGGCCATGATGTCGGTCACGCGCTGCACGCTGGCCACGATCTCGCCCATGGTGGCGCCGGCCTGGTTCACCAGCGCCGAACCGTCGGCCACCTTGTCCACCGAGGTCTCGATCAGGCCCTTGATCTCCTTGGCGGCGTTGGCGCTGCGTTGGGCCAGCGTGCGCACCTCGGAAGCCACCACCGCGAAGCCGCGGCCCTGTTCGCCGGCACGGGCGGCTTCCACCGCCGCGTTCAGCGCCAGGATGTTGGTCTGGAAGGCGATGCCGTCGATGACCGAGATGATGTCGGCGATCTTCTTGGACGACTGCTCGATATCGCGCATCGTCGTGACCACCTTGCCGACCACTTCGCCGCCCTGGGAGGCGACGCCGGCCGCGCCGATGGCCAGCTGGTTGGCCTGGCGGGCGCTTTCCGCGTTCTGGCGCACGGTGGAGGTCAGTTCCTCCATGGAGGCGGCGGTTTCTTCCAGGTTGGCGGCCTGCTGCTCGGTACGGCGCGACAGGTCGCTGTTGCCGCTGGCGATTTCGCCGGCGGCGGTGTTGATGGAAGTGGAGGCGTCCTGGATGCGGCCGACGATGTCGGTCAGCTGGCTGACTGTGGCGTTGGCGTCGTCGCGCATGCGGGCGAACACGCCGTGGAAGTCGCCTTCCATGCGCGCGGTCAGGTCGCCGCGGGCGATGGCCTGCAGCAGTTCCGAGACTTCGGCCAGGTTGCCGTCGGTGGTCTCCATCAGCTGGTTCAGGCCGTCGATCATGTCGCGGAAATCGTACTGGTACCTGTCCACGTCGCCGCGCTGGCTGAAGTCGCCCGAGGAGGCCGCCATCGCCAGGCGCTTGATCTCGCCGTTGATGGCCGACAGGTTGGCCTTGGTGGCGTCCATCGTCTCGGTCAGGTTGGCCTTCTCGCCCGGCAGCTTGGGCATGTCCAGGCTCAGGTCGCCGATCGAGTAGCGCTGCATGATCTTCAGCGCATCGCCGATGGCCTGCAGGTGCGAGCCCACCAGCGCGTTGGTGTCGCGCACCATGCGGCCGTAGTCGCCGGGGAACGCGCTGTCGTCCATGCGGTAGCTGATCTGGCCTTCGTCATGGCGCGCGGCCATCTCGCTCTGCGCGGCCATGACCGACTGCAGCTGGGTCTGCATGCGCTGCATGGCCGACAGCAGCTGGCCCACTTCGTCCTGGCGGCTGGTGTCGATCTTGCCGTCCAGCTTGCCGGCGGACACGTCGTTGGCCACGCGAACGGCGTCGCCGACGGCGTTGGCGATGGCGCGCGCGAAGAACCAGGCCAGCGTCAGGCCGCCCACGATGCCGACCAGCAGCATGACCACCATCAACGTGCTGGAGGCGGTATAGGTGCTGTCGGCGTTGGCGCTGGCCGTCCTGGCCTGCCGGTCGACGATGTCGATCAGCGCGGCGATGGCCGCGAGCGCCTTGCGGTGCTGGTCGCGCGTGCTGCCGATGAAGGCGTCCACGGCGTCGTCGGGCAGGCCCAGGTCCACCATCTCCTGCACTTCGGCATAGGACTGCTGGGCCGCCTTCCATTCCCTGACGAAGGCGTCGTAGGCCTTCTTCTCTTCCGGGCTGGCGATCAGCGGGACATAGTCCTTGATGGCCTTTTCGATCTTCTTTTCCGTCTGCGCGGCCAGTGCCTTGGCCTCGGCCTTGACGGCGTCGCTGGCGCGCACGTGCTGGCGGTACGAGGTGGTGCGGTATTCGCCCATCAGGCTCTGCAGGTTGCCGGCGGCCTTCACGCTGGGCAGCACGTTGCCGGTGACGTCCGTGGTGGCGTTGTTCAACGAGTTCAGGCCGACGAAGGCGGCGATGCCCTGGACCAGCATCAGGGCCAGCACGACGCCGAAGGCCAGCATCATCTTCGTCGTCAGTTTGAGGTTCTTGATCCGCTGCATGGGAGTGTTGTTCCTTTACCGGGGCGCGCGCCGCGCCGCTCTCGGGTGTGTCCTGGGCCTGGCAGGGCGCCTGCGCGCCCTGCCGGTGGAGCGCCTCAGCGGATCGTGGCCAGCTTCAGGTTGGACGGCGAATTCACCACGATCTCGGCGCGCGAGCTGTCGCGCTCGATGGTGCCGATCACGCAGACGTCCTTGCCTTCCAGCTCTTCCGGGGCCGGCTTGAACTTGGCGCGGGCATCGCCCGGGATGCGCGCGGTGAAGGTGTGGCGCGGGAAGTTGCCGCCCATGTACAGGAAGGTCGGCGTGCCTTCGGCGTTCTCGGCGAAACGGGCCTTGCCCACCTTGCCGCAGACGGTCCCGGCCTTGCCGGTGAAACGGGTGGCCATGTCCGCCGGGATGGCGTTGTCGACCTGCGACTGGCTGCTGGCCGGCGAGGCGGGCAGCAACAGGGCGGCACCGACGACGGCGATGGACAGGGTCAGGGCGGATGCGATTTTCATTCCAGTGGCTCCGGGTTTGCAGGAAGGGGTAACGGGTCACTGCCTGAAATCGGCTAGCCGCGCCCAAACTTGAGGTGACGGGGTCAAGTAAATGCCTGCATGCATCCGAATGGGCGGTCGGTCACACTTCGCCGTCCGCCTGCGGGTTCAGGACACCCGCACGGGTCCGGTTTCGGCCTCGACCGCGGCGGTATAGCGGTGCTCGGCCAGCCAGTGCTCGAGCGGGGCGGGCAGCAGGGGCGGCGAGAACAGGTAGCCCTGCAGCACCGGGAACCGCTGTTCGGTCAGGAAGCGGTGCTGCGACTCGGTTTCCACGCCCTCGGCGACGACCTTCATGCCCAGGCTTTCGCCGATGCGCAGCACCGAGGAGGTCAGCGTGCGCGCGATGGCGCTGGTGTCGATGTCGCGCACGAAGCTCTGGTCCAGCTTCAGCTCGCTGATCGGAAGGCGGTGCAGATGGCTCAGGCTGGAGTAGCCGGTGCCGAAGTCGTCCAGCGACAGGCGCACGCCCAGCACGTAGATGGCTTCGATGTTCTCCAGCACGTCCGGGTCCGGGTCCAGCATGACGCTTTCGGTGATCTCCAGCGTCAGGTCGTCCGGCGACAGGCCGTGTTCGTCCAGCAGGCCGGCGATCTGCAGCGACAGCGCGGGTTCGCGGAAATTGATCGCGGAGATGTTCACCGATACGCGCGGAATGTCGATGCCGCGGTGGCGCCAGTCGGCCATCTGCTTGCAGGCCTGGCGCAGCACCCACAGGCTGAGTTCGGCGATCAGGCCGCATTCCTCGGCCACCGGCACGAAGCGCGAGGGCGGGATGACCCCCAGGTCGGCGTGGTGCCAGCGCAACAGGGCTTCCACGCCGTACAGCTGCCGCTGGTCCCCGCCGCCGACCTGCGGCTGGTACTGCAGCTGCAGCTGGTCCAGGCGCAGGGCATCGCGCAGCGCGGTTTCCAGCGAGACGCGTTCCTGCGCCAGGCGGTTCATGTCCACGCTGAAGAAGCGGAAGCCGCCGCCGCCGTCGCTCTTGGCGCGGTACATGGCCATGTCCGCGTGGCGGACCAGCAGGTCGATGTCGCGACCATCGTCGGGGAACATCGCCACGCCGATGCTGGCGCTGGGGTGCAGGGTCATCAGGCCGGCGGCGGTGGGCGTGGAGATCGCGCCCAGCAGGCGCTCGGCCACGCTGCCCGCCTGCTCGGCGCTGCACATCGGCAGCACCGCCACGAATTCGTCGCCGGCCTGGCGGCCGACGATGTTGATGCCGCCCAGTTCCTCGCTCAGGCGCGCGGCCACGTCGCGCAGCAGGCCGTCGCCGGCCGCATGGCCCTGCGCATCGTTCACCCGCTTGAAGCGGTCCAGGTCGATGAACAGCACGGCGGCCGTGCCGTTCGCCTGGGCGACGTTGGCCAGGGCCTGTTCGGCCTTGGCGCTAAACATGATGCGGTTGGGCAGCCCGGTCAGCGTGTCGTAGAAGGCCAGCTGGTGGACGCGTTCGTTGGTCTGTTCGCGCTCCAGGGTCAACGAGCACAGGTGCAGGCAGGTGTCGGCCAGCCGTTCGTGCAGTTCGTCGGGGCCGCGGTTCTCGCGGTAGTAGAAGGACAGGGTGCCGAGGACGCGGCCGCTGCTGGACTTGATGGGATGGGTCCAGCAGGCGCGCAGGCCCAGCGGGGAGGTGAGGTGGCGCGTGTTCGCGCACAGCGGGTCGCTGGCGATGTCCTTGACCAGCACCGCGCGACCGCGCCAGGCGGCGGCGCCGCAGACGCCGGCGCGCGGGCCGATGGCCATGCCGTCGACCTTGCGCGCCCAGGCTTCGGGCAGGCTGGGTGAGGCGAGCGTACGCATCAACCCCTCGCTGTCCACGGTGATGATGGAGACGGTCAGCTCGGGCGCGATGTGCTCCACCTCGCGGCAGATCAGGGTCATCACGTCGGTCACGGCCCACTCGTGCACCAGTGCGTCCAGCACCTTGTTGTGCAGCACCTGGTGCATCTTGGTGCGGGTGATGTCGCTCAGCACGCTGACCAGGCCCAGCAGCGCGCCGTCCTCGTCGTGCACGGGGTTGATCGCCGCGGACAGCCACAGCGGCCGGCCGGACTTGGTGTACAGCAGCACCTCGGTCTGCAGGCCCTCGCCGGCGGAAATGGCGTGGTTGATCCTCTGGTCCAGCGACGGGTCGGTGTGCGGACCGGACAGCAACTGGGCGGGCCGGATGCCCCGCAGTTCCTCCAGCCGGTAGCCCAGCATGCGGGTGAAGCCGCTGTTGACGTAGACGACCTCGCGGTCGGCCGAGCTGATGAAGATCGCGTTGTCGCTGCTGTCCACCACGATGGACAGCTGGCGCAGCCGCGCCAGCTGGCGCTGCTGTTCGCTGGTATCGCGGACGAAGGCGGTGTGGAAGGCGTGCGCGCCCACTTCCATCCTGGACATCGAGACCGAACAGGCGATCTCGCTGCCATCCGGGCGCCGCAATGTGGCATCGCGGTGGCTGCCGGTCAGCGCCGCCAGGGTCGCTTCGGGCGAGGCGGCGGTCTGGGGGGCGGCCAGCAGGCGCGTGAACGGCAGGCCATGCACGTCCTCCCGGCGACATCCCCACAGGGCTTCCGCGGCCGGATTGAACAGCACCACGCGATGCCGGGCATCGACGACGAAGGCGGCATCGACGGACTGCTCCAGCACCTGCCAGAGACTGTCCTGCGAGGGCGCCGTCGCCGCCCGTGCGTCGTGTCCGGGCGCCAGCGAGGTCAGCGTGCGTCCTAGCATGCGGGATCCTTGTGGTGCGGGGGCGTCCGACAGCACGCGTCGTCGTGGGTGGGGAGTGCGACGGTCATCGGATGCCAGGGCTGGTGGGGTTTCTGGTCACTTATCGACCAGGGTCCGGATTACTTGAATGCGGTCACGGCAGGGGCGCGTCGCCGCGCCCGTCGCCTCAGAACTCCTGCCAGTCGCCCTCGGCGAAGGCGGGTTCGGGCTTGCGCGCGGCTGGCTTGCGCACGCTGGCAGCCGGTGCGGGCGACGCCTTGGCCGGCCGTGGCGCAGGCGTCGTCGGCCGCGCATGAGCGCCGGTCCTGGCCCGGGCCTCCAGCTTGAACACCGCCACCGACTCGGCCAGCGCCTGCGCCTGCTCTTCCATGCTGCGTGCGGCGGCGGTGGCTTCTTCCACCAGCGCGGCGTTCTGCTGGGTGGTCTCGTCCATCTGCACGATGGTCTGGTTGACCTGCTCGATGCCGGCCGACTGCTCCTGTGAGGCAGCGGAGATCTCGGCCATGATGTCGGTCACGCGCTGCACGCTGGCCACGATCTCGCCCATGGTGGCGCCGGCCTGGTGCACCAGCGCCGAACCATCGGCCACCTTGTTCACCGAGGTTTCGATCAGGTCCTTGATCTCCTTGGCGGCGTTGGCGCTGCGCTGGGCCAGCGTGCGTACCTCGGAAGCCACCACCGCGAAGCCGCGGCCCTGCTCGCCGGCACGCGCGGCTTCCACCGCCGCGTTCAGCGCCAGGATGTTGGTCTGGAAGGCGATGCCGTCGATGACCGAGATGATCTCGGCGATCTTCTTGGACGACTGTTCGATGTCGGTCATCGTGGTGACCACCTTGCCGACCACTTCGCCGCCCTGGGAAGCGACGCCTGCGGCGCCCTGGGCCAGCTGGTTGGCCTGGCGGGCGCTTTCCGCGTTCTGGCGCACGGTGGAGGTCAGTTCCTCCATGGAGGCGGCGGTTTCTTCCAGGTTGGCGGCCTGCTGCTCGGTACGGCGCGACAGGTCGCTGTTGCCGCTGGCGATCTCGCCGGCGGCGGTATTGATGCTGGTGGAGGCGTCCTGGATGCGGCCGACGATGTCGGTCAACTGGCTGACGGTGGCGTTGGCGTCGTCGCGCATGCGGGCGAACACGCCATGGAAGTCGCCTTCCATGCGCGCGGTCAGGTCGCCGTCGGCGATGGCGCGCAGCAGGGCGGACAGTTCGGCCAGATTGCGGTCGCTGGTGGCCATCATCGCGTTGAGGCCCTGCACCATGTGCAGGAAATCGTGGCGGAAGCCGGCCTCGTCGCCGCGGGCGGTGAAGTCGCCGGCGGCGGCGGCGGCGGCCAGGCGCCTGATCTCGCCGTTGATCGCCAGCAGGCTGGTCTTGGCCGCATCCATGGCTTCATGCAGGAAGGCGCGCGTACCCGGCAGGCGGCGGGCGTCCTGGCTCAGGTCGCCGCTGGCGTAGCGCTCCAGGATGCCGATCGCATCGCGGAAGGCATCCAGGTGTTCGAACATCATGGTGTTGATGCCGCCGGCCAGTTCGCCATACACGCCCGGGAAATCCTCCGGCATGCGATGGCTGATGTCCTCGGCGGCGTGCAGGCGGATCATGTCGCGCGTTTCATGAGAGAAGCGCTCCAGCATGTGCACCATCTCGTCGGTGGCCTTCAGCATCTGGCCGACCTCATCCCGTCCATGGTGGCCGGTGCGCACGCTCAGGTCGCCGCGGGAAACGCCCTTGATGGCGGCCAGCGCGCGCGAGACCGGTTCCAGCACCGACTGGCCGATCACCCAGCCGATCGCCATGCTCAGCAGCACCAGCAGGCCGCCGGCGATGGTCATGATGAAGGTGAACTGCAGCGCCTGGGCCTGGGTGTCGTCGACGTAGACGCCGGTGCCGATCACCCAGCCCCAGGGCTGGTACAGCACGGCATACGAGGTCTTCGGCACGGGGTCCTCTTCGCCGGCCTTGGCCCAGCTGTAGTCGACGTGGCCGCCGCCGGCCTGCGCCGCGCGGACGAACTCGGGGAAGATGCGCTTGCCGTCCGGGCTCAGTACATCGTCCAGCGGCTTGCCGATCAGGTCGGGGCGGGTGGGGTGCATCAGCATGGTCGGGACTTCGTCGGTCACGAAGAAGTAGTCCACGCCCTTGTTGGCCTGCATGGTGGACAGCGTGGCCAGCGCGCGCGCCTTGGCCTGGTCCTCGTCCAGCTCGCCGCGCTTGACTTGGTCGGCGTAGCCCTCGATCACGCCCAGCGCCATCTCGGTCTGGGCTTTCAGTCCTTCCTGCCGCGTGCCGGTCAGGTCCAGGTACTGCATGCGTGCGGCGACGACGGCCAGCGCGATGGTGCCCAGGGCGACCAGTGCCGTCTGGATCAGGAACTTGCGCTTGAGGGGGAGGTGGGACAGGGAGTGGGCGAGGCGGGCATTGACGTTCATGCGGAGATCTCTGGCGACGGGCGCGGTACGTGGGCGTTCGGGATGCGGGAGCCGATGGCCCTCCCGATCGATATCGGCCTGTGTCGGCGGAATTTCAGGGCATCCGGCGCTTCTTCGACGAAAGGCGGATGGGCCTGCCGGGCGGCGCGCGCAAAACGAAGGGACCGCGGGCCTTGCGGCCGGCGGTCCCGGGGCACGCTGATCGCAGGGCGGGCGTCAGGCCGCGACCTGCTCCGGCAGCGGCTGGCCGAAATCGGCGCTGTCGATCAGCGTTTCGATATCCAGCAGGATCAGCATGCGGTCGTCCACGGTGCCGATGCCCGAAATGAAGCGGGTGTCGACGCTGGCGCCGAATTCGGGCGTGGGCCGGATCTGTTCGGCATTGAGCGCGATCACGTCGGACACGCTGTCCACCACGATGCCGACCACGCGGTCCTCCACGTTCAGCACGATCATCACGGTGAAGGCGTCGTAGCGGGCCTCCTTCAGGCGCAGCTTCAGGCGCAGGTCGATGACCGGCACGATGGTGCCGCGCAGGTTGATGACGCCCTTGATGTAGTCGGGGGCGTCGGGCAGGCGGGTGACCGAGTCGTAGCCGCGGATTTCCTGGACTTTCAGGATGTCAACGCCGTAGTGCTCTTCTCCCAGGGTGAAGCTGAGGAACTCGTCCGCGCTCGCTGCGGCCTGTGTCTTCTTGTCGCTCATTGGTCGGGCTCCTGTGGCAGCCGGAATGGGGCAGGGGTTCCCGGGGCGGAACCGGTCTAGGCCTAGATCGGCCCCGGGCGGGGTTTCTTTAGGGTCAGTAGGGACGGGCTTCGGACAGGGCGCGCGGCGATGCCGCCGAGGTGATGCGGGTCACGCGCTCCTGCACCAGCCGGGCCACGTGTCCATGCTCGCCCAGCCGGAAGGTGGCCACGGCCTGGCTCAGCGCCTGGGCCTGCTCTTCCATGCTGCGTGCGGCGGCGGTGGCTTCCTCCACCAGCGCGGCATTCTGCTGGGTGGCTTCGTCCATCTGGGTGATGGTCTGGTTGACCTGCTCGATGCCGGCCGACTGCTCCTGCGAGGCGGCCGAGATCTCGGCCATGATGTCGGTCACGCGCTGCACGCTGGCCACGATCTCGCCCATGGTGGCGCCGGCCTGGTGCACCAGCGCCGAGCCGTCGGCCACCTTGTCCACCGAGGTCTCGATCAGGCCCTTGATCTCCTTGGCGGCGTTGGCCGAGCGCTGGGCGAGGGTACGCACTTCCGAGGCCACCACCGCGAAGCCGCGGCCCTGCTCGCCGGCACGGGCGGCTTCCACCGCCGCATTGAGCGCCAGGATGTTGGTCTGGAAGGCGATGCCGTCGATGACCGAGATGATCTCGGCGATCTTCCTGGACGACTGTTCGATGTCGGTCATCGTGGTGACCACCTTGCCGACCACTTCGCCGCCCTGGGAAGCGACGCCTGCGGCGCCCTGGGCCAGCTGGTTGGCCTGGCGGGCGCTTTCCGCGTTCTGGCGCACGGTGGAGGTCAGTTCCTCCATGGAGGCGGCGGTTTCTTCCAGGTTGGCGGCCTGCTGCTCGGTACGGCGCGACAGGTCGCTGTTGCCGGAAGCGATTTCGCCGGCGGCGGTATTGATGCTGGTGGAGGCGTCCTGGATGCGGCCGACGATGTCGGTCAGCTGGCTGACCGTGGCGTTGGCGTCGTCGCGCATGCGGGCGAATACGCCATGGAAGTCGCCTTCCATGCGTGCGGTCAGATCGCCGCGAGACAGCGATTGCAGCACGCCCGAGACCGCGTCCACGCTGCCGGCGATCGTCGCCAGCAGGCCATTGAGCTGCTGCGACAGCGCCAGCAGGAAACCCTGCTTGCCGGTTTCGGCGATGCGGCCGCTCAGGTCGCCCTGTGCCGCGGCCTGGACGATGCGGGTGACCTCCTGCTCGACCATCACCTCGGCGGTGCGGTCGGCCCATTCCACCACGTAGCCGATGCGCTGGCCGTCGCCGTCCGTCACCGGGTTGATGATCAGCTGCATGACGCGGCCGCCCACGTGGATCTGCGCGCGATGCGTGCCCTGCAACTGCGACAGGATGCGCGACTGGTGCTCGGGCTTCTTGTGGAAGACGTCGATGCTGTTGCCCACCAGGGTGCGCACGTCGAAGGCCGGCAGGTCGCGCCGCAGGTCCTGTTCGGCGTCGGTCAGCATCTTCATCAGCGGCCGGTTGGCGTAGACGATGGTGCGGTCGGCGTCGGCGATCATGACGTTGGTGGTCACTTCCTCCAGCGCGGTGCGGATGCGCAGGCTTTCGCGCGCGACGACCTGGTCGCGCTCGATGCGCTCGCGCAGGGTGGCCTGCATGCTGCGCAGAGCCTTCATCAGCGTGCCGACCTCGTCGTCGCGGCCCACGCCGATCTCGCTGTCCAGCTTGCCGGCGGCGATGTCGTCGGCCACGCGCACCGCGCCCGCCAGCGGAACGCTGACCTGGCGACGCAGCAGCCAGAACACCGCGCCGCACAGCAGCGCCGCGCCCAGCGCGCCCACGGCCACCACGGTCCACAGCACGGCGCGGGCTTCACGCATCAGCACCGCGCGCGGCACCACCACGCCCAGGGCGAACCGCTCCGCCGCCGTGCCGATCCGCAGCGGCACGTAAGCCTCGACCATCGCCTCGCCCGAGGCGTCCGGCACCTCGCGGAATACCGGCTTGTCGGCCGCGATCTGCTTCAGCAGCGCGGCCGCCCCGGGATCGGCGAACGGCTTGCCCAGCGATGCCTTGTCGTGATCGGCGATCACCACGCCCGCGGGGGTCAACAGGCGGACGAAGCCGGCCTCCATCGGGGTGAGCCTGGCAATGCGTTCCTGCAGCGATTGCAGGGCGAAGTCCACGGTCATCACACCGACGTATCGGTCGCCGTCCAGGATGGGCGTGGACAGCGTGGTCATCAGCACGTCCTTGCCGGCGATCTTGTAGACGTAGGGCTCGGCGACGACCTCGCGCTTGAGTTCGCGCGGACGCAGGTACCAGTCGCCCGCGCCGGGCACCTCGTAATCGCGCAGGGCTTCCAGCAGCGGCGCACCGTCGCTCCAGGCCCAATAGCTCATGAAGCGGCCCGTGTCGTCGTGGCCCTCGCTCGATAGGTGCTGCGCATCCTGGCCGTCGAAGGCGTCGGGTTCCCACAGGGTTCCGACGCCCACCCATTCGGGGTGCGCCTCCAGCTGGCGCCTGATGACGGCACTGGCGGCGGCGCGGCTGACGCCGTCGCCGGCGCGCTGGGCCAGCAGCGCGTGCGCCAGGGCCTGGTTGCCGTCGAAGGCGCGCCCGAGTTCGCCGGAAATGCGCTGTGCCTCCAGGCTGGCCAGCCCCTCCATGGTGGCGCGCGCGCCCGTCAACAGGGCCTGGCTGCTGCGCAGGTAGCTGGCCGCGGCAGCCACGCCGAATGCCAGCAGCGCGACCAGGGCGATGCCGTACATCACCCGCGTGGCGATGCTGCGGGAAGATGAGCGGGGAAGAGCGGATGACATGGCGGCCTCGTGCAGGTTGAGCGATACGGCGGTAACGCCTGCAGGCAGGGAGACCGCTGGCGGCGGTCACGCCCGTGTTGCAGGAGTGTTACGCCGTATATCGGCGGGCGTGCGGCCAGGTTGAGTGCGAAGACGTGCGATACGGAGGGCGGCGGCGCGAAACCCGACGCGGATCACGCAGCGCCACGTTCGCGGGCGCTGCGCTGGCGTTCCAGGCGGAAGATGTAGCGCTGGATCAGCGCATCGGCCCCGCGCGGCAGGTCGGTGAACTGGCAGCCGGCGCGCCAGCTTTCGGTGCCGTTCTGGTTGAGCTGGCTGTGCAGGCTCTTCACCATCAGGCGCACGCTCAGGGGGCCGCTGTCGGGCAGGTGCAGCAGGCAGTCCGGGAATTCGCGGTACGGCCGCAGCGTGGGGTTTTCCGCCTGGACCGCCAGGGCGATGCCGCCGCCGCTGATGTCGAGCACGCGGTAGCGCTCATAGGTGGTTTCGCCATCGGGGTGGTGCTGGGGAATGGCGCACTCCAGCGGTTGGGTCACCGGGACCTGCAGCCGGTAGTACTCGCGCCGCTGCAGGCGCAGCAGGGTCTCGGGCAGGTCGGCGCGGAAGGCGACCTGTCCTTCGTGGCGCAGGCGTACCAGCCCCTGCAGGCGGAACTGCACGTGGATGCGGTCCAGCCGGGAGACGCAGGTGACGTGGCTGGCGTCCTCGATGCTGCGATTGATGGCCTCGCTGGCGCTGCCGTCGATCAGGACGGCGTCTTCATCGTCCAGGACTTCGACGATGGAGGTCGGAAAGGTGTGGTTGCGCGGCATCGCGCAGCCGCTCACCAGGGCGCGTCGCTCGATCAGCGCCTGCAGGATGCGCCGGATCTCATGTCCATTGCGCACCAGGTACTTCTCCTCGTCCTCGTACCGGATCGGCTCGGCCAGGGGGGAGTCGGTGGGCTCGGTCATACGGTCGGCGATGGGGCAGCAGGCCCGGCGGAAGGCGTCACAGGCTGTATCGGCGTGCGTCGCATGATCTTTAGCGACGGCACGACGCCCCTCCGGTGGCGCCGTTTCAACGCTTGGCGTAGCCGATCCAGGAGAACAGCGGACGGCCGAGCAGCAGGCAGGCCAGCGACAGCACGACCACGGCGCCCATGTGCCAGAGCAGTACCATCAGCGCGGTCTCGCCGCCGTGGTAGAGGCTCACGCCGGCGGCCGACAGGGCCGCGGCGCTCAGGGCCACCAGCATCGCCGTCTGCGCGGGGCGGACGACCCCTGCATGGCGCACCATGACCAGCATCAGCAGGCCCAGCGGGATGCTGGTCATGGTGATCGCCACCGTGCATTCGGAACTGACGAGTTCCACCAGGAAGGCGTCCGCGCCCAGGCGCGCACGGTCGTGCAGACAGCCCCAGCCCAGGCCGCCGAGCCACAACAGCAGGGGGGGCAACGGCAACCACATCCATCGCAGCGAGCGTCCCGGCACGCTGATCTGGAACACCGCGTATGCGGCCGTCAGTCCGGTCAGGACGCTGGCGATCCATTCGACCAGCACCGGCGGTCTGGACAGCTCCGCGGCCAGGCCGGCGCGCACGCCGTAGACCCATACGATCATGCCGATCATGACCGCCGCCAGCGCCGACCAGGCCAGCGTCCTGCGCAGCGGCGAGGTCAGCGGGCGCACCGGTTCGGCGCGCGCGGCCAGCTGATCGATCAGGTGGCGGGTCTCAGTCACGGTCTTCCCCTTTGCCCAGCACATGCTGGAGCGATTTCAGCGCCCGGTGGCAGGCGACCTTCAAGGCGCTCACGCTCTGGCGGCTCTCGGCCGAGGCTTCGTTCAACGACATGTCCTTCAGGTGCACCAGTTCGATGGCCTGCTGCTGGCGGGGCGAAAGCTGTGCCACGGCCGCGCGCACCTCGCGCGCCGCCTGCCGGCGGGCGGCGGCCTCCTCCGGGCCCGCGTTCGCATCGTCCACGCGGTCGAGCGGTTCGTCGGTGAGGACTTCGTGTTCGATCCGTCGCGCGCGCCGGCGCAGCACATCGATGCAGCGACGCGTGGCGATGGTACCCAGCCAGGGCTTGAACGGACGACCCGGCTCGTAGGTGTGACGGACGCCGTGAACGATCAGCAGGATGTCCTGCACCGCGTCCTCGGCATCTTCGCGCGCGCCCAGGTAGCGGCGGGCGATGGCGCGCAGGTAGGGAACGATGGCGCTGAGCAATGCGTGGTAGGCCACGGTGTCGCCGGACTGCGCGCGCGCCATCCAGGCACCCCATGCATCGTCATCGCCCGGGGGCGCGCCGGAGAGTCCATCGGGTACCTGCTCGCGATGCAGGGGCATGTCCGCGGCTGCGTCCGGCACGGGAAAGGGAAGGAGAGTGGCCATCATGCGGTGCCCCTGCGTGGCTGCCAAGTCACCGGCCCTGCGTGCCGACGCGCGCCAGCAAGGCATCCAGCGAGATCGTGCCGGGCCCGCGCGCCATCAGGTACAGCAATGCCACCGCCCACAGGCCATGGGTCGGAAAGGCGTCGGGGTAGACGAACACCTGGATGACCAGCGTCATGACCAGCAGCGCCAGCGCCGAGAGCCGGCTGGCAAGCCCGGCCAGCAGCAGGACGGGGAACACGTGTTCGGCCACGGCCGCCATGCGCGCGGCGAACTCGGGCGCAAGCAGGGGCAGCGCGTACTCGCTGCGGAAGAGTTCCAGTGCGTTGTCCGACAGGCGTGGAATGCCCAGTTCGAACGCGCCGCGGAGGGGATCGACCACCAAGCCTTCGATCTTGGTCTGTCCCGACTGCCAGAAGGTCATCGCCACGGACACGCGGGCCAGCACGGCGACCAGATCGTGCGGGATGCGCCCGAAACATGCCGTCATGCGGTTCGCGTACCGTATCGGCAGAGGCGTGGAGGGGCGGGAAGGCGTAGGGATCGGTGTGGTCCGACTGTTCACATCAGGGCTCCGGAAGAGGGTCGAGCGCCACGACAAGGCCGTGCGTCACCAGGACGGCGAACAGCGCGCCGTCGTCCAGCAGGGGAACCGCCAGCCGCGCCCGCTGGAACGCACGTCCCAGCGTGAGGCCATCGCGCAGGGCATCCAGCAGTTCCAGCGCGCCGGGTGGCAGGCGCTCCACCGCGACCTCCAAGCCGGGCCGCGCGACCAGCGTGTCCTCGGCGCGCGTGGCATCCACGTCCTCCAGCGCCGCGGCGGACGGATGGGCCAGGCCTTGGTGCGCCTGCCAGAGCGTGCACGCGGCATGCTGCGAACGGAACCACGTGCACGCGGGATGCAGCACCACACGCGTGCGATGAAACCGCGATGGATCCGCCAGCAGCGCGTGGTAGGCCGCGTGCGGAAGGGGCGCCGCATCGGCGGCGTGGTAGGCCTGGATCCGCCGGGCTTCGATCTGCGCCACGTCCGCCAGATAGGGAACGCTGGCGGCCGGCGCGAATGCGGCGATGAAGTCCGGCAGGCCCAGGGCGTAGTCGATGAGCATGGGCGAACGGGGGGATCGGCCAGCACGCGCTCACGTGCCATCGCGCGGAAAAAGGGCTCGCCCACGAGCGCCTGGCTGACCGGGAACGCGTCGGCCAGCGCATCGACCAGGCTCACGATGAAGGTGTTGCGATGCACGGCCAGGCGCCGTTGGGCATCGTCGCCGCCCTGCGCGAAGTCTTCGCCGGCCACCGGCCGGGCGGGCGCCCGCAGCGCCGTCGCGAGGGTGTTGTAGACGCTGTCGTGTGCGCTCATGCCGCGGCCTTCGCGCATGCCGCCGCGTCGATCGAGACCTGCGCCCGGGTGGCCTGTTCGCGCAGCCGCGCATAGGGCGGAACGTGGGTATCCCATTCGATCAGGGTCGGCACCGGCCCGGTCCGCGCCAGCACCTGGCGGAACAGCGCCCAGACGGCCTCGTCCACCGGCGCGCCATGGTCGTCGATCAGCAGGGGCTCGCCGTGGATGCCCCCATCCCGGGCATGGCCGGCCAGATGGATCTCGTGCACGGCGTGCAACGGCATCGCCTCCAGGTAGGCCTGGGGATCGCGGCGATGGTTGTGGCACGAGACATGAACGTTGTTCACGTCCAGCAACAGGGCGCAGCCGGTGCGCTGGACGATGGCCGCGATGAACTCGGGCTCGCTGTACGTGCCGTGGGCGAACTCGAGATAGGTGCTGGGGTTCTCCAGCAGCAGGCGCAGCCCCAACCGTTCCTGCACCTGGTCGATGTGCCGGCACACGCGCGCCAGGCTGGCCGCGTCGTAGCGCAGCGGCAGCAGGTCGTTGAAGAAGCGGCCGTTATGGGTCGACCACGCAAGATGCTCGGAGAACACCGCCGGACGGTAGCGCGCGACCAGCGTCTCCAGGCGGGCGAGGTGGGCGGGGTCGAGCGGGCCTGCGCCGCCCAGGGACAGACCGACCCCGTGCAGGGAGAGCGGCAGGCGCTCGCGCAGCGTCGACAGCATGTGGTGCGGCGCGCCGCCCGCACCCATGTAGTTTTCCGCATGCACCTCGATGAAGGCAGGTGGGTGCGCATCGCTCATCAGGTCCGCGAAGTGCACCGGCTTGAACCCGATGCCGGCCTGCGCGGGCAGGCAGGCATCGGCCGTCCCGCAACCGGTACCCGGGGCGTGGCAGCGAACGTGCACGGCTGCGGGCCGATCAGCCGGCCTTGGCGGGCTTGGGCTTGAACTCGGCCAGCTGGCCGAAGCCGGTGGGCGAGGTCTTGGAAGCGGTCTTGGTGCAGGTGCCGGCGGGCACGTACTTCCACGCATTGGCCTGGTGGTCGCTCTTGGACGTTCCGGCACAGGTGGTTCCGGGGCCTGCGGCGCAGTCGTTCTTGCCCGCCATGGCAATGCCGAAGCAGCGTTCCTTGGCGGCGCCCTTCTCGGCGGCGGACGCGGGGGCGGAGCCTGCGGCCAGGACCGAACCGAGAGCGGCGGCCAGGGCAAGGGCGGGTACGGCGGACGAGCGGCGGATCGACATGGGACGTCTCCTGTTGGCGGGATGGAGGGCGGGCACCGTGCCGGCCGCTCTCACAGGAAGACTTCGTCGCGATGGTGGAAAAGGTTACGTCTGCCGCCCATCGGCGCAGGTGTTCCGCCCCGGTCGTCGCACCCCACGGGGTCGCGGTCCGGTCGGGACGGAGGCGTCAGCGGCCCGGTCGGGACGGAGGCATCGAACGCGCACGGCCCGGATCGACCGGGCCGTGCGTGGACTGCATGTCGCAACCGCAGGGCTCAGGACGCCTGCCAGTCGCCCTCGGCGAGGGCCGGTTCCGGCTTGCGTGCGACCGGCTTGCGGACCACGACCTTGGGCGTGAACACGGCACGCGGGGCAATCGCGGCGGCGGCAGGCTTGCGCACCGGGGCACTCATCGTGGCCTCCAGCTTGAACACCGCCACCGACTCGGCCAGCGCCTGCGCCTGCTCTTCCATGCTGCGTGCGGCGGCGGTGGCTTCTTCCACCAGCGCGGCGTTCTGCTGGGTGGTCTCGTCCATCTGCACGATGGTCTGGTTGACCTGCTCGATGCCGGCCGACTGCTCCTGTGAGGCAGCGGAGATCTCGGCCATGATGTCGGTCACGCGCTGCACGCTGGCCACGATCTCGCCCATGGTGGCGCCGGCCTGGTGCACCAGCGCCGAACCATCGGCCACCTTGTTCACCGAGGTTTCGATCAGGTCCTTGATCTCCTTGGCGGCGTTGGCGCTGCGCTGGGCCAGCGTGCGTACCTCGGAAGCCACCACCGCGAAGCCGCGGCCCTGCTCGCCGGCACGCGCGGCTTCCACCGCCGCGTTCAGCGCCAGGATGTTGGTCTGGAAGGCGATGCCGTCGATGACCGAGATGATCTCGGCGATCTTCTTGGACGACTGTTCGATGTCGGTCATCGTGGTGACCACCTTGCCGACCACTTCGCCGCCCTGGGAAGCGACGCCTGCGGCGCCCTGGGCCAGCTGGTTGGCCTGGCGGGCGCTTTCCGCGTTCTGGCGCACGGTGGAGGTCAGTTCCTCCATGGAGGCGGCGGTTTCTTCCAGGTTGGCGGCCTGCTGCTCGGTACGGCGCGACAGGTCGCTGTTGCCGGAAGCGATTTCGCCGGCGGCGGTATTGATGCTGGTGGAGGCATCCTGGATGCGGCCGACGATGTCGGTCAGCTGGCTGACCGTGGCGTTGGCGTCGTCGCGCATGCGGGCGAATACGCCATGGAAGTCGCCTTCCATGCGTGCGGTCAGATCGCCGCGGGCGATGGCCTGCAGCAGTTCCGAGACTTCGGCCAGGTTGCCGTCGGTGGTTTCCATCAGCTGGTTCAGGCCGTCGATCATGTCGCGGAAATCGTACTGGTACCTGTCCACGTCGCCGCGCTGGCTGAAGTCGCCCGAGGAGGCCGCCATCGCCAGGCGCTTGATCTCGCCGTTGATCGCGGAAAGGCTGGCTTTGGTGGCATCCATCGTCTGCGTGAGCACGGCCTTTTCGCCGGGCAGGCGGTCCATGTCGATGGACAGGTCGCCGACGGCGTAGCGCTGCATCACCTCCACCAGGCGCAGCTTGACCGCGATGTGCGAGGCGACCAGTGCGTTGGTCGCACGCACCATGGTTCCGTACTCGCCAGGGAACGCGCTGTCGTCGATGCGGTAGCTGATCGTGCCTTCGTCGTGCTGCCGTGTCATCTCGGTCTGTGCGCCGATGACCGACACGACCTGCGTCTGCACGCGCTGCATGGCCGACAGCAGCTGGCCGATCTCGTCGTGGCGGTGGGTGTCGATCCTGCCATCCAGCTTGCCCGCCGCCACGTGTTCGGCGATGCCGACGGCGGCACGCAGGGGATGCGACACCCCCCTGCGCACGCCGATCCATGTCAGGCCGGCGATGACCAGGAGGGCGAGCGAAGACAGCGCGAGGATGCTGACCGTCAATGCATGGCTGGAAGCCAGCACCGTGGAGCGCGGCTCCACGGCCACCAGCGCCCACTTCCATGGGGCGAAGCGCTTGACGGCAACGAGGGCAGGTTCGGCGGTCTGGCCTGCCTTGGGCGCGATGTCGAGCACCGCATGCCCATGCTCCTGTTCGAGCAGGCCTTTCATCGCAGGTTGCGAGCCGGCACCGACCACGGCGGTGTAGGGCGACTCCTGGCTGGCCGGGTGCGCGGCGAGCATGCCGTGGCGGTCGCCTTCGGCGAGGTCGACGACGAAGAAATAGCCCGCTTCGCCCAGATGCGTATTGCGCAGCTGGTCCTTCAGCGCGGCCAGGCCGTCGCCGTAGTCCTGGCCCACGAACAGGATGCCGACGGTCCTGCCTTCGGCATCGGTCAGCGGCTCATAGTGGGTCATGTAGTCGCGGCCGAACAGGCGTGCGCGGCCCGTGTACGGCTTGTCCTCCAGGATGAGCGCATAGGCCGGGTGCTTGTGGTCCAGGGCCGTGCCGATGACGCGCTCGTTTTCGCTGTTGCGCAGCGAGGTGGTGGCGCGGATGAACTCGTCGTCCTTGCGCACGAACAGCGTGGCGACCACCTCGGTCGCTTCGGTGAAGCGGTCCACGCCGGAGAAATCGAGGTTGACGACATGATCGCCGAACCGGAGCTCGGGAACGTCCGTTTCGCCGATCAGCGTCGTGCGTGCGGGGTCTACGGACACATCGCCCTGCGGCAATGACGCGCGGAAGCTGTCCGCCATGCGCTGGGTCCCTTCGGTGAGGGTGCGGTCGTACAGGGAGACGGACTCCAGCATCACCTGCGCGGCGACGTCCAGGTCGGCCAGCGCGCGGTCCTGGATGGCGCGGCTGGACTGGCGCTGGACCACGAAGGCCAGCAGGAGCAGGACGACGGCGACGGCGACGGTGACCTGGAGCGAGAGCTTACTGCCGAGCGAAAGGCGCGAGAGTCGGTTCATGAGGTCGGGGGCTGGGCTGGGGTATCGAAAGCGATATCGGCGTCACACCACCGCGATTAAGTACATGAACTTACTTGCCCGACGAGCGGTAGGGGCCGCCCTGTCGGGCAGCGGCGCCAGTGGGACGAAAAACGGCCCGGAAGTCCGGGCCGTTTGCTTGCTGCCGACGGAGGCTTGTCGGCTCAGAACTCCTGCCAATCCCCGTCGGCGAGAGCCGGCTCGGGCTTGCGCGCGGCGGGCTTGCGGACCACGGCCTTGGGCACGGTCGTCTTCGGTGCGGCCGGCTCGGCGATGACGCGCCGGAGGGGGGCACTCACCGTGGCCTGCAGCTTGAACACGGCAACGGACTCGGTCAGCGTCTGCGCCTGCTCTTCCATGCTGCGTGCGGCAGCGGTGGCTTCCTCCACCAGCGCGGCATTCTGCTGGGTGGCTTCGTCCATCTGGGTGATGGTCTGGTTGACCTGTTCGATGCCGGCCGACTGCTCCTGCGAGGCAGCCGAGATCTCGGCCATGATGTCGGTCACGCGCTGCACGCTGGCCACGATCTCGCCCATGGTGGCGCCGGCCTGGTGCACCAGCGCCGAGCCATCGGCCACCTTGTTCACCGAGGTCTCGATCAGGTCCTTGATCTCCTTGGCGGCGTTGGCCGAGCGCTGGGCGAGGGTACGCACTTCCGAGGCCACCACCGCGAAGCCGCGGCCCTGCTCGCCGGCACGGGCGGCTTCCACCGCCGCATTGAGCGCCAGGATGTTGGTCTGGAAGGCGATGCCGTCGATGACCGAGATGATCTCGGCGATCTTCCTGGACGACTGTTCGATGTCGGTCATCGTGGTGACCACCTTGCCGACCACCTCGCCGCCCTGGGAGGCGACGCCTGCGGCGCCCTGGGCCAGCTGGTTGGCCTGGCGGGCGCTTTCCGCGTTCTGGCGCACGGTGGAGGTCAGTTCCTCCATGGAGGCGGCGGTTTCTTCCAGGTTGGCGGCCTGCTGCTCGGTACGGCGCGACAGGTCGCCGTTGCCGGCGGCGATCTCGCCAGCGGCCGTGTTGATGCTCTGCGCAGCCATCTGGATGCCGCCGACGATCTCGGTCAGCTGGCTGACCGTGGCGTTGGCATCGTCGCGCATGCGGGCGAACACGCCATGGAAGTCGCCTTCCATGCGCGCGGTCAGGTCGCCGCGGGCGATGGCCTGCAGCAGTTCCGAGACTTCGGCCAGGTTGCCGTCGGTGGTCTCCATCAGCTGGTTCAGGCCACCGATCATGTCGCGGAAATCGTACTGGTACTTGTCCACGTCGCCGCGCTGGCTGAAGTCGCCGGACGCGGCTGCGGCCGCCAGCCGTTTGATCTCGACGTTGATGGCCGACAGGTTGGCCTTGGTCACGTCCATGGCCTGCGTCAGCTTGGCCTTCTCGCCGGGCAGGCGATCCATGTCGATGGACAGGTCGCCGATCGCGTAGCGCTGCATCACTTCCACCAGGCGCAGCTTCACCGCGATGTGCGAGGCGACCAGCGCGTTGGTGTCG
The DNA here is from genome assembly GCF_022965755.1 of Pseudoxanthomonas sp. F37. Classification (NCBI taxonomy): domain Bacteria; kingdom Pseudomonadati; phylum Pseudomonadota; class Gammaproteobacteria; order Lysobacterales; family Lysobacteraceae; genus Pseudoxanthomonas; species Pseudoxanthomonas sp. F37. Next base: position 1,798,997 of record NZ_CP095187.1, read on the forward strand.
CGCACCATGCGGCCGTACTCGCCGGGGAACGCGCTGTCGTCCATGCGGTAGCTGATTTCGCCGACATCGTGGCGCTGCGCCATTTCGCTCTGGGCCGCGATGACCGACTTAACCTGTGTCTGCATGCGCTGCATGGAGCTGAGCAGGTCGCCGAGCTCGCTGCGGTCATCGACCGTGATCTGGCGATCCAGCTGACCCCGCGCCACCGCGTCGGCGACGCTCATGACGTCGGTCATCGGCCGCACGATCGAGCGCGTGATGAGGACCGCAGCTGCGATGGCCAGCAGCATCGCCACCACCACCAGCAGCCCGATGGCCTTGATGTTGGTGCTGTAGCCAGCCTCCTGCGCAGCCACAGCGTTGTCCAGCACCTTCATTTTCGCATCCAGCATCCGCGCGACGGCATCGGCGGTGGCCTGGCGCAAGTCGGCGGCACCACTGGCAGGCGTCAGATCGCCGACCTTGACCGACTCGATCAGGCGGCGGCTGTTCTCGAAGTACAGCGCGGATCTTGCCATCATCTCCTGGTGCAGGGCCCGGTCCTGTTGGTCGGAAAGGCCGCGTCCATACGCCTTGGACAGCTCGTCGAAGGCCTTGCCGCCCGCGATCAGCTCCTCGGTGTACTCGGCGACCTTTTCCGGGTCCTCGTAGCTGGCGACAAGGCCGCGCTCGCTGACGCGGTACTCGGCCAGCATCGTGGCCATGCGCCCGAGATCGCGGATGGCCGGTACTTCCTTCTTCGTGATGTCGAGCACCACGTCCTGGGCCACGCCCATCCGCTGTGCGGAGAACGCCCCGGTGGCGACGATGAGCAGGACGAGCACGGCGAAGCCGATGGCCAGGCGCTTGCCGATCTTGAGGTGCTTGAACATGAAGGCGGTCTCGATGGAGTTCAGTGGGTGGAGCTGGTGCATGACCCGGAAGCAGTGGCGGTCCATGCCCTTGGTGCGATATCTGTTCCGGAGTAACGGCGGAACGTGACGCTTCTTTACGACCGCCGGGCGGAAAGGTAAGCGTGTTTACCCAACGGTCGATCGCGTACCCGCGCAGACCGTTGCCGGCTGCGCGGGCGATGCGGAATGCATGGTCAGAAATGCATCTGTGCGCGCAGCTGGAATGCGGACGGGTCGGCGGACAGTGCGCCGCGCGTGGCATCGGCCTTCACGTAGTTGGCCTGGAACTTCAGGTAGGGCGTGATGTACCAGTTGGCGCCCAGCGTCCAGTTGTGTTCGCGCCCACCGGCAATGCCGTCGCTGTCCAGGTCGATGCGGCTGTAGCGGGCCAGCAGTTCCACCGCCCCGTACTTGCCCTTCGGCTTGGGATTGCTGACGTTGCCCCCACCGTAGCCGCGCGATTCGCCGGTCACCAGCCAGCTGGCGAGCACATAGCCGCCATCGGCCGAGTAGGACGGCAGGCCCAGCTCGCGCGTGGTCTTCTGCCGCAGGTATTCGCCCTGCAACGACCAGGGCCCGCGGATCCACAAGGCCTCCAGTCCGGTGCGGTCGATGCGGTCCACGCGGCTGAGCGTGCCGCTGTCCACGAAGCGGTAGGGCGTGAGCGTGGCTTCGGGCTTGGCGCGCCAGCGAACGCTGGGATGCACGGTCACGCCCAGGCCGTTGACTTCGCTGTCGGGGCGCTCCTGCGCCGCGGCGATGCCCAGGTGCAGCACGTCGCCCGCTGCCTTGCGCGGCGTCCACGCCAGGCGGAACGCCGCGGTGTCGCCCTTGTTGTTGCCCTGCAGGTCGGACTCGAAGAAATAGCCGACGTTGGCGATGTAGCGCTCGCGTTCGAACGCCCAGTCGATGCCGCTGCGACGTCCCTGGTAGAAGGCCTGCGTGGGCAGCGACGGTTCCATCATGGAGACATGGCGCGTGCCGGTGTTGCCTTCGAAGCCCAGCGGCAGCTTCATCTGGCCGATGCGCAGCTTGCCGGCATCGCGACCGAACAGGGCCTTGGTTTCCAGGCGCAGGGCCACGTCGCTCCAGGTCTTGGCCTGGAAGTCGAAGGTCGCGCCGAAGTCGTACACGCCCTTGCGGCGCAGGGTCAGGCCGATCTCCTGGCGGCGCCAGGCATCGTCGTCCTCCATCGCGGCGCCGGCATAGCCTTGGCCCGAGAACGTGGCCGCGTCGTACTGCAGGTTGCCGCCCAGGCTCAGCTCGGTGCCGCCGGCGAAGGTGATCTTCGGCGGCCAGGCGGCGGCCTTGGCCGCGCCGTCCTCGGCGCGGGCGCCCGCGTGCACGGCAAGCAGGGAAAGGGCGAGGCTGGAAATGACGTACTTCATGCGTTTACCTGCAGGATAGGGGCGTGCCCGGCCGGGCGCCATCCGCGGGGAGGGCGCTCCAGGGCGGACATGCGGAGGGAGGGTCAGGCCGCCTGCTGCATCCGGCGGGCGCGGACCAGGCCACCCACGTCGACGATGAGCGCCACGCGCCCGTCGCCCAGGATGGTGGCGCCGGAAATGCCGTCGATGCGGCGGTAGTTGTTCTCGAGGTTCTTCACCACGACCTGCTGCTGGCCGATCAGTTCGTCCACTTCCAGCGCCAGTTTCTGGCCGTCGGCTTCCACCACCACCACCAGCGGGTCGTCGCTGCGCGCCGCGCCGTAGCGGTAGTACTCGTTCAGCGCCACCATGGGCAGGTACTCGCCGCGCACGCGCAGCACGCGGCCGTCGCCGGCCACCGTGCGCACGTCCTGGTCCTGCGGCTGCAGGGCCTCCAGCACGTAGGTCAGCGGCAGGATCAGGGTTTCATCGCCGACCGACACCGCCATGCCATCCAGGATGGCCAGCGTCAGCGGCAGGCGGATCACCACGCGGGTGCCGTGGCCGGCGGTGCTCTCCAGCTGCACTTCGCCGCCCAGCGCCTGGATGTTGCGGCGGACCACGTCCATGCCCACGCCGCGACCGGACAGGTCGGTGACCGCTTCGGCGGTGGAGAAGCCGGGCTGGAAGATCAGGTCCCAGACCTGCGCATCGGTGGGGTTCTCGGGCACGGCCAGGCCGCGTTCGGCGGCCTTGGCCAGGATGCGTTCGCGATTCAGGCCGCGGCCATCGTCGCTGACTTCGATGACGATGTGGCCGCCCTGGTGCGAGGCCGCCAGGGTGATGGTGCCGGTCTCGTCCTTGCCGGCCTGCGCGCGCACGTCGGGCATTTCCAGGCCATGGTCGATCGAGTTGCGGACCAGGTGCACCAGCGGATCGGCGATGCGTTCGATCAGGCCCTTGTCCAGCTCGGTGCCCTCGCCGATGGTGCGCAGGCGCACCTGCTTGCCCAGGCGCGCGGACAGGTCGCGGACCAGGCGCGGGAAGCGGCGGAACACGGCGTCCACCGGCAGCATGCGCACGCCGATGACGGCTTCCTGCAGGTCGCGGGTGTTGCGTTCCAGCAGGTCCAGGCCGGCGAACAGGCGTTCGCACTGGGCCTGGTCCAGCAGGCCGGACACCTGTTTCAGCATGGCCTGGGTGATGACCAGCTCGCCGACCAGGTTGATCAGGCCGTCGATCTTGTCGACGCTGACGCGGATGGAGGTTTCGGCGGCATCGTTGGCTGCCGGCGCGGCGGCCGTGGCGGGCGCCTGCGCACCGCTGGCGGCGACGGCGGCCACCGGCTGCGCGGCCACGGCGACGGCTTCGACCGGCACCGCATGGCGCTGCATCGGCTGGATGTCCAGCTCGCAGTCGTCGACCACCCAGGCGAACACGTCGTCCACCGCGCTGCGCGGCACCTTGCCGATCAGGCCCAAGTCCCAGGCCAAGTAGGCTTCCAGCGGATCGATCTGCTCGAAGCCGGGCAGGCGCTCCATGCGGCAGGCGATTTCCAGCGGGCCCAGGTGCTCCAGTTCGCGCAGGATGCGCAGCGGATCGTTGCCGCTCATGAACAGCGACGGCGCGGGCGTGAAGCCGATCTTCCAGCCTTCCGGCGTGTCGTCGGTCTTCGCGGTCGCGGCGGCCGGCGAAGCGGCGGGCGCTGCCTGGCCGGACAGCACCGCGTTGAGGCGGTCCTTGATGGCCTGCACGGCGGCGGGATCGGCCGGCGTGCCGTGTTCGGCTTCGGCCAGCAGGGCGCGCAGCACGTCGACCGAGGCCAGCATGGCATCGACGGCGGGCGGACTGACGGCGCGCTGGCCGGCGCGCAGTTCGTCCAGCAGCGTCTCCAGCACATGGGTCAGGCCGGCGATGGCATCGAAGCCGAACGTCGCCGAGCCGCCCTTGATCGAGTGGGCCGCGCGGAAGATCGAATTGATCAGGTCGCCGTCGCGGCTGCCCTGTTCCAGCGACAGCAGCCCGGCTTCCATCGCCTCCAGCCCTTCACGGCTTTCTTCGAAGAACGTGGCGTGGAAGCGCTGCATGTCCATGTTCATGGCGACGATGCCCTGGTGCGGTCGTAAGGGAGGCGGGAACGGGAAGGAGGAGGATCAGCCCAGGACTTTCTGGACGGTGGCGACCAGTTGTTCCGGGTTGAACGGCTTGACCAGCCAGCCGGTGGCGCCGGCGGCCTTGCCCTCGGCCTTCTTGTCGGCGGCCGACTCGGTGGTCAGCATCAGCATGGGCGTGAACTTGTAGTCCGGCAGGCCGCGCAGCGCCCGGATCAGCGAGATGCCGTCCATGTTGGGCATGTTGACGTCGGTGACCACGGCATTGAACTTCTGCCCCTGCGCACGCCCCAGCGCCACCTGGCCGTCTTCGGCTTCATCCACCGAGAAACCCGCCGAGCTGAGGGCGAAGGCGACCATCTGTCGCATCGAGGCCGAATCGTCCACTACCAGAATGCGTGCGCTCATGCGGCGTTCTCCACTTGTTGCGTGTTGTGTTCGTTGTCGTTGGCCAGGCCCAGCTGCGGCGCCAGGCCCAGCAGGCGCGCGGCGTCGCGGAAGCTCTGGCTGACCGCGCTGAAATCGGTCGCCAGACCGGCCTGCTCGCGCTGGCGCACGAAGCTGCACAGCACCTGCAGGCTGGCGGTATGCACGCGCTGCACGGTGCCGGCATCCAGCGCCAGCGGTCCCGGCTGCGCGACATGCGGGGCCAGGTGCTGCTTGAGGTCGGTGGCGGCCTCGATACCGAGGTCGTCACCCAGGGGCACAGCGCTCATCGTGTCTCCGGAAGGGCGGCTCTAGTGGGGTATCGGCGCGGCGCGGCCGGTCTTGAGGGGCGGAAGTGAATGTGTGACGGGTGTGGGGAAATGCAGGAACGAGTGATGAGGAACGAGGAACGAGTGAAAGCGGTGGGTTCCAGCTCTCACCACCCCTCGTTCCTCGTTCCTAACCACTCGTTCCTCGCCTCACGCCAGTATCCGCGAGGCATCCAGCAGGATCACCGCGCACTCGTTGAGCCTGGCCACGCCGCGGAACAGTGGATTGGACATGCGGCCGACGCGGGCGTTGTCGGGTGACTCGATCTGCTGGTCGGTGAGGTTGGCGACGTCCTCCACCGCGGTCACGCGCAGGCCCAGGATCTCGCCATGCTCCTCCAGCACCACGATGCGGGTGGTGGCGTCGACGTCGACGGCGCGGCGGCCCAGGTACAGGCCCAGATCGATCACCGGCACCACCTGGCCGCGCAGGTTCATTACGCCCAGCATGTGCGGTGCGGCGCCGCGCAGCGGCAGCAGGGTGGCGGGGCGCACCACCTCCTGCACCTTGAGCAGTTCCAGTGCGTAGTGCTGCTGGTCGCAGCGCAGGCGCAGCCAGCGCGTCTTGCGCTCGGTGGCGCGGCGACGCTCGCCGGTATCGGGGGCGGTGGCCAGCAGGTACGGCGTGGCGGGCAGGGGCGCGAGCGCGCGTGGCGCCGCGGGCGCGACCGTCGGTGCGCGTGCGGCCGGGACGTCCGGTGGCACGGGGGGCGTCGCCACGCGCGAGGTGGGTGCGGCACCGCCATGCAGTTGGTCGAGCAGGGCTTCGAATTCGTCGTCGCCGATCACATCCGCCGCCGCCCCGGGGCGCGCAGGCGCGACCGCCAGGACGGGGGCCGCGGTGGCAGGAGCCGGCTGTGCCGGCTCGGCGACGGGCGCAGCCACGACGGAGGTCGGCGCGCCGTCGCCATGCAACTGGTCCAGCAGGGCCTCGAACTCCTCATCGCTGATCAGCCCGGCTTCGCTGCCGGCACGCATCGGCGCCACGGCCAAGACCGGCGCGGACGGCGCGGTTTCGGCAACGGGAGGGGCGACCACGGCGGCGGAATCCGGCGCAGCGGCAGCGACCGTCGGGACTGCCACGATGTGGGCCGCCGCCGGGGTGGCCGCCGGTGCGGCCGCATCGCCGAGCAGGTCGAGCAGGTAGTCGTCGAGGGCGGCCGGGGTGTTCATGCGGCCTGCTCCGTGTCGCGCGCCTCGGTCAGCAGCAGCCAGTCCAGCGCGCGCCGGTAGGCGGACAGGCCACGGCCCGGATACTGCGCGCCGGGGCTGGAGCGTGTCAGCGCCTCGACGCTGCAGATGCGGGTGTCGTTGGGGATGGCGTCGTTCCAGACGCGCTCGCCGTATTCGTCCTGCATCGCCTTCAGCGTGTCGGCGCCGGTGCGCGTGCGCCTGTCGTGCAGCGTGGGCAGGATCGACACCGGCAGCACGCGGTGGCGCGAGCGCTGGATCATGTCGGCGGTGCGGCACATGCCTTTCAGTCCGTGCAGGGCCAGCGGCTCGGTCTGCGTCGGGATGATGACGTGGTCCGCCGCGGCCAGCGCATTGACCATCAGCAGGCCCAGCGTGGGAGGACAGTCGAACAGCACGAAGTCCCAGGCGTTGCCGCCGCGCGCCAGCGCATTGGACAGCGCCAGGCCCAGGCCGGGCTGGGTGGCGCTGCGGCGCTCCAGCGTGGCCAGCGGCGTCTGCGCGGCGATGAAGGACAGGTTCTCGATCTCGGTGGCGCGCGCCAGGGTGGCCAGCGCGGGCGGCTGTTCGTCGAACAGGTCCAGCACGCCGGCCGGCTGCGGGTCGGTGGCTACGCCGAAGGCACGCGTCAGCGAGGCATGCGGGTCCAGGTCGACCAGCAGCACGCGCTGGCCGCGCATGGCCAGGCCGCGCCCGAGGGCAAGGGTAGTGGTGGTCTTTCCGACGCCTCCCTTCTGGTTGGCGATTGCCCACACGCGCATCACTGGACTCCTTCATGGACCTGGGGCGCCGGCGGCGCTCCGGGCATGGACGTCGCGGCATGGGCCGGCAGCGGCGGCAGCGAGATCACTGACGGCGGAGCGACGGCTTCTCCCCCCACATGCAATTCCGGTGCCGGACCGCCCGGGCTGGCCAGGATGATCAGCAGCACGCGGCGGTTGGCGTTGCGGCCCTCATCGCTGGCGTTGTCGGCGATGGGCCTGAACTCGCCGTAGCCGATCATGGCCAGCCGCTCCGGCGGGATTCCGTCGCGGACGAACAGGTGCACCACGCTGGCGGCGCGCGCGGACGACAGTTCCCAGTTGGAGGGGAACTGCGCGGTCCGGATCGGGCGGTCGTCGGTATAACCCTCCACCCGCACCGAGTTGGGCACTCCGGCCAGCACCGTGGCCAGCTTGCCGACGGTTTCCTGGGCCTTGGGATCCAGCGTGGCCGATCCGGTGGCAAACAGGATGTCGCTGTTGATCTGCACCTCCAGCCACAGCGTGGAACGCTTGATGGTGACCAGCTTCTCGTCGATCAGCGGCGCCAGTGCGCGCTCCAGGTCGTCGGCGATGCGCTTGAGCTCGCCCTGCGCGTTCTGCAGGCCCTTGGCGTCCAGCGACATGTTCATCTGCGAGGCCATCGCCGCCAGCAGGGTGACGTTGGGCGAGGGCGAGGGCGCGGACGGCCCCTGCTTGGCCCCGGACTTGATGGGCGAGGGGCGGTCGAAGTCCGCGCCCTGCAACTGGTGGTTGCCCACCTGCACCGGATTGATCGTGCGCGGCGCGCCGCCGAAGGCCGCGGTCAGCGCGTCGGCCATCACCCGGTACTTGCCCTCGTTGACGGTGGAGATGGCGTACATCACCACGAAGAAGGCGAGCAGCAGGGTCATCAGGTCGGCGTAGGGGATCGCCCACGCTTCGTGGTTGGTGTGCTCCTCGTGCTTGTGCCGCCGCGCCATGGTCGCTCCGGCTCAGTGCAGGAAGCCGGCCAGCTTGGCCTCGATGTTGCGCGGGTTCTCGCCCTGCGCGATGGCGATCAGGCCCTCGATGATCATCTCCTGTTCGCGGCTGCGTCCGCCGATCACGCTTTTCAGCTTGCTGGCGATGGGCAGGAAGAACAGGTTGGCCGAGGCGATGCCGTAGATGGTCGCGGTGAACGCCGCCGCGATGCCGTGGCCCAGCTTGCTGGGGTCGGCCAGGTTCTTCATCACCGCGATCAGGCCGAACACCGCGCCGATGATGCCCAGCGTGGGGGCATACACGCCCATGGCCTCGAACACCTTGGCGGCCGCCAGGTCCTGGTGCTCCTGGCCGTTGAGATCGATCTCCATCATGTGCCGGATCGCTTCCGGCTCCACGCCGTCCACCAGCATCTGCAGGCCCTTCTTCAGGAACGGGTCGTCCTGCTGGCCGACCAGCGGCTCCAGGCCCAGCAGGCCCTGCTTGCGGGCGATGTTGCTCCAGTCCACGATCTCGGCGATCAGCGCCTCGCCGTCGTTGCCCGGCGGGCGGATCACCCAGCGGGCGATGGACAGGGCGCGCTTGAACACCGGCGGCGGCGTATGCACCAGGATCGCGGCGACGGTGCCCAGGATCACGATGACGAAGGCCGCCGACGACCACAGCGACGACAGGCCCGCGCCCTTGAGGATGCTGCCACCGACCAGCGCGACCAGTGCCAGCAGGAGTCCGATGAGGCTGAAGATGTCCATGTGCTGATCTATCGGCCCGATGCAGGGGGACTTGAGGTGTGCCACTTGCAGGAGCGGGGTGAGTCGCGACCGCGATCACTCCCGGCCCACCCCATCTGTAGGAGCGCCCTCGGGCGCGATGCTTTTGTCCCTGCGACACAAGAGCATCGCGCCCGAGGGCGCTCCTACAGGGAAACGGCGGCCAGATTCGTCACGCCGTCGCGCGCAGGCCGTCCACGTCCAGGATCAGCGCCATGCGGCCGTCGCCGATCAGGGTGGCGCCGGCGTAGCCGGGCAGGCCGCGCACGGCGCGCGGCAGCGGCTTGATGACCACTTCCTCGCGGCCGCGCACCTGGTCCACGATCAGGCCGAAGCGCTGTTCGCCCATCTGCAGCACCACGATGGTCAGCAGGGGCGCCATCACCGGGTCCACGCGCAACCACTGGCGCAGGTCGACCAGCGGCAGGGTATGGCTCTGGCGGTCGAGTACGGCCTGGCCATCGAACCAGCGCAGGCTTTCGGACGGTGCGTGCAGCACTTCCATCACGCGCGCCAGCGGCAGGGCGTAGACCGGGTCGCCGGCCTGCACCAGCAGGGTGGGCAGGATGGCCAGCGTCAGCGGCACGCGGATGACGAAGCGGCTGCCGCGGCCCACGTCGGAGTGGATGGTGATCTGCCCGCTGAGTTCGCGGATGCGCGACTGCACCACGTCCATGCCGACGCCCCGGCCCGAGATGTCGGTGACCTCGGCCTTGGTGGAGAAGCCGGGCAGGAAGATCAGCTGCAGGCATTCGTCGTGGGACAGGCGTGCGGCGGCCTCGGGATCGATCAGGCCCTTCTCCAGCGCCTTGGCGCGCAGCCGCTCGGGGTCGATGCCGGCGCCATCGTCGCGGATCTCGATGGTGACGAAATCGCCTTCCTGCTGCGCCGACAGGCGCACGTGGCCGGCACGCGGCTTGCTGCAGGCCTCGCGCAGGCTGGGCACTTCGACACCGTGGTCGATCGCGTTGCGCACCAGGTGCACCAGCGGGTCGGCCAAGGCTTCCACCAGGTTGCGGTCCAGTTCGGTATCGGCACCGACCAGTTCCAGGTCGACTTCCTTCTGCAGCTGGCGGGCGACATCGCGCGCCACCTTGGGGAAACGCGAGAACACCTTGCCGACCGGCTGCATGCGCGTGCGCATGACTGCGGTCTGCAGGCGCGCGGTGGCGATGTCCAGGCCGCTGACGGCGCGGTCCAGCTCCTCGTCGCGGATGCGCGCGCGCAGTGTCTTCAGGCGGTTGCGCGACAGCACCAGCTCGCCGACCAGGTTGACGATGGCATCCAGCCGCTTGGTGTCCACGCGGATGGTCTGTTCGGTTTCGCCACCGGCCTTGCCGGCCGGCTTGCCGGGAGGCGGGGGTGCAGGCCTGGGCGCGGGTTGCGGACGGGGCGCCGGTGCGGGCGAGGGGGCCGCCACCGCGGTCGGCACGCCGTCGCCGTGCAGCTGGTCCAGCAGTGCCTCGAACTCGTCGTCCGAGATCAGGTCATCGGCAGGCGGGGCGGCGGCGCCCGGCACGGACGCCGTGGCCGGTTTCGGCACGGGTGCGGCATGGCCCTGCACGTCGAACTGATCGATCAGCATCTGCGGCGCATGCGGCGGGTCTTCGCCGGCGCCGACGGCGTCGAGCATCTGCTGCAGCCAGTCCAGCGACTGCTGGGCGGCATCGAAATGCTGCGGCTCCAGCGTCGCCTGGCCGGCGCGCACCAGGCCCAGGGTCTCTTCGGCCGCATGGCACAGGTTGACCATGGCCTGGATGCCCAGGAAGCCCGCGCCGCCCTTGAGCGTGTGGAAGCCGCGGAACACCGCGTTGAGCTGCTGGCTGTCGGACGGGTCCTGTTCCAGCGTGACCAGCTGTTCGCCCAGCCGGTCGAGGATCTCCTGCGCTTCGATCAGGAAGTCGGCGGCGATTTCAGGGGTGACGGCGGACATGGGCGGGGCGGGTACCGGTACGGGCGATCAGCGGGAGGAGTCGAGCGGGCGCATCGCGTGCGCATGGCGGCGGCGCAGGGCGCGGCCTGCGATGACATCGCAGACCAGCAGCACGCCCACGAACAGCAGGAGGACGGGGTGGCGGGGGCGGCGGGCGGTGGAATCGGTCATGGCGGGTCTCCGGTGCCGCGTCGCGCGCCCGCCGGGCTACAGGCCCAGGCCGGACAGCAGGTCGTCGGCGTCGTCCTGCGAGAACGCGTTGCGGTCAAGACCAGCAACGGCCGGACCGGCGAGTTCTGAACCCTTGCCACCGTTCTTTTCCGGTGGCGGCAGCCCCAGCGCGCCGAAGCCTTCGTGCACGCGCCGCACGATGCCGGCCACGCGGCGGATGATCTGGCCGGTGAGGTCCTGATAGCTCTGCGCCAGCGCCATCTCCGACAGGCCCTTGCCGATGCTGTCCACCAGGGCCGCCTGTGCGGGCGAGAGTTCGGTGCCCTTCAGCTGGGTGGCATAGCCGCGGCACTGTTCGGCCAGGTCCAGGGTCTTGTGGCTGGCCTGCTCGGTCATCTCCACCACGTGGTCCAGGCGGGCGCAGGCATCGTCGAGCTCGCCCGCGTCGGTGGGGGGCAGTTCGCCCAGGGTCTGCGCCAGTTCGCGCGCCAGCCGTCCCAGGCCCTGCATCATGGGCTGGGTGCGCCAGGCGGCGATGGCGTCCAGTTCCTGGCGCCAGCCCGCCTCGTCGCCCTGCTCCAGGGCATCGAGCGCGTGCTGCAGCTTCTCCACCAGGGCCGCCCGGGCGGCACCGACATCGGCGACGGCATTCATCAGGCGGCCGCTCCCAGACGCTCGAAGATCTTGCCCAGCTTCTCTTCCAGCGTCTGCGCGGTGAACGGCTTGATGATGTAGCCGTTCACGCCGTTCTGCGCGGCTTCGATGATCTGCTCGCGCTTGGCTTCGGCGGTGACCATCAGCACCGGCAGGGTCTTGAAGCGCTCGTCGGCGCGGATGGCCTTCAGCAGCTCGATGCCGGTCATGCCCGGCATGTTCCAGTCGGTGACCACGAAGTCGAAGCTGCCCTGCGCCAGCGCGGTCAGCGCGGTGCTGCCGTCATCGGCCTCGGCGGTATTCGTATAGCCCAGGTCGTTGAGCAGGTTCTTGATGATGCGGCGCATGGTGGAGAAATCGTCCACGATCAGGATGCGCATGTTCTTGTTGGTCACGGGTGCTCCGGTGTTGCGTGGACGGTGGGTCTGGTGGCGGTATCGGCCGGGGCCGGGAAATGTTTAGGGGGTTGCATGCCTTGTAGGAGCGCCCTGGGGCGCGTGCTTTCCGATCCGCGCAAGCAAGAGCATCGCGCCCCAGGGCGCTCCTACCGGGTCATGGTTCGTCGTCGAGCCCCGCGTCCGCCTTCTCGAACACCTGCAGGCGGCCGCGCAGGCGCACCATCGCCTGGCCATGGATCTGGCAGACGCGCGACTCGCTGACGCCGAGCACGGCACCGATCTCCTTCAGGTTCAGTTCCTGCTCGTAGTACATCGACAGCACCAGTTGCTCGCGCTCGGGCAGCTGGCCGATGGCCTTGACCAGTTGCTGGCGGAACTCGCTGCGCTCCAGGTGCTGCTGGGGCGACGGACCGCCGGTACGGGTGGTATTGGGCTCGCCATGGTCGTCGATGTGCGATTCCAGGCTCAGCACCTGCCCGCGCGCGGCGTCTTCCATCAGGCGCAGGTATTCGGGCAGCGGCATCTCCATGGCGCTGGCCACTTCGGTGGCGATGGCGGCGCGGCCGGTGCGCTGTTCGATCTCGCGCACGGTGGCGGCGGCCTGGCGGGCGCGGCGATGCACCGACCGCGGCACCCAGTCGCCCCGGCGGATCTCGTCGATCATCGAGCCGCGGATGCGGATGGACGCATAGGTCTCGAACGAAGCCCCCTGTTCGGCGTCGTAGCTGCGCGAGGCTTCCAGCAGGCCGATCATGCCGGCCTGGATCAGGTCGTCGATTTCCACGCTGGCCGGCAGGCGGGCGGCCAGATGGTGGGCGATGCGGCGCACCAGGTCGGCATGCTGGGCGATGACGTCGTTGGCGGCGGTGCGCTGGACCGCGCGGTACTGGGCGGCGGCGGTGTTCATGCGGCCACCCCGCGCTGGATCAGGCGTTCCACGAAGAATTCCACGTTGCCGCGGGCGCCGACCGGGGGCTGCCAGCGGGCGGTGGTGCGTGCGATTTCGGCGATGGCGCGCGCCGACGGGCTGCCCGGGTAGGCCTTGACCACGGCCTGCTGGCGCTGCACGGCGCGCCGCAGCCAGTCGTCCTGCGGCACGGCGCCCAGGTAATGCAGGGCCACGTCGCCGAGGAAGCGCTCGCAGACGCGGGCGAGCTTTTCGTACAGCTTCCGGCCTTCGTTGGGGTCGCGCACCATGTTGGCGATCACGTGCACGCGGTCCAGCCCGCGCTCGCGCGCCAGCACCTTGATCAGGGCGTAGGCGTCGGTGATCGAGGCCGGCTCGTCGCAGACCACCACCACGGTGTCCTGCGCGGCCTGGCAGAAGGTCAGCACGCTGTCGGTGATGCCGGCGGCGGTGTCGACCACCATCACGTCGAGTGCGCGCTGCAGTTCGGAGAACACGTTGACCAGGCCCACGTGTTCGGCCGGCGTCAGTTCGGCCATGTGGCGGAAACCCGACGAGGCCGGCACCACCATCAGGCCCTCGGGGCCCTCCAGCAGGACGTCTTCCAGTTGGCAGCGACCGGCGACCAGGTCGGCGAGGGTGAACTTGGGCGACAGGCCCAGCAGCACGTCCACGTTGGCCAGGCCCAGGTCGGCGTCCATCAGCAGCGTGCGCTTGCCCATCTCGGCCAGCGAGACCGCCAGGTTCACGGACACGTTGGTCTTGCCCACGCCGCCCTTGCCGCCGGTCACGGCGATGACGCGCACGGGATGGAAGGCCCCGGGGAGAGGCGGCGTGCTGCGGGGATTGGTCTGCAGCAGGGGATCAGGCGACATGGGTGGCCTCGGTCGAGCAGGGTTCGTCGGCTTCGCGGCGCAGCTGGTCCAGCCGCAGCACGAGGTGGGCGCTGTTGGCGCGGTGGAGGTCGTCGGGCACACGCTGGCCGTCGGTCACCCAGGCCATCGGCAACTGGTGGTCCACGACCACCGACAGCGCGCTGCCCAGGCGGCCGGTTTCGTCCAGCTTGGTCAGCACCACGCCCTGCGGCTGGACCGTGCTGAAGCGGCGGACGACTTCGTCCAGGTCGGCGAAATGGGAGTTGGCCGGCAGGCAGAGCAGGGTCTGCACCTGTCCGGACGCACGCAACCAGTTGAGCTGGCCCACCAGGTTGCGGTCGCGCTGGCCCAGGCCGGCGGTGTCGATCAGCACCAGCTTGTAGTCGCGCAGGCGCTCCAGCACCAGGGCCAGGCCCTGTGCGCTGTCGGCCTCGTGCACGGCGATGCCCAGCTGGCGGCCGTAGCCGTGCAACTGCTCGCGGCCGCCGACGCGCACCGTGTCGGTGGTGACCAGGGCCACATCGCGCGGGTTGTGGCGTTGGGCGAAGCAGGCGGCCAGCTTGGCGATGGTGGTGGTCTTGCCGGCGCCGGTCGGGCCGACCAGGGCAATCACGCCGCCGGTTTCCAGCGGATCGGCCTCGGTGACGGGCAGCTTCTTCGACAGCAGGCCCAGCATCAGGCCGCGGCCGCGGTGGGCTTCGGTGTCGGCCGGGATCTGCAGGGCGATGTCGCGGGTGATGCCGGCGTCGAAGCCGTAATCCTCCATCAGTTCCATCGCCTGCATGCGCACCGGCGAGCCGCGCAGGCGCTCGTCGGTGAGGCGGTGCATCTCGCGTTCGATCATTTCGCGCATCGCGGCCAGCTCGCCGCGCATCTGCACCAGCTGCGCGTCGCTCTCGCGCGCATCGGCGGCGTTGTCGGCCACCACGGTCAGCGTGGGCACGGTGACGGCGGCCGGCGCGGGGACGGCGTCCGCCGCGGGCAGGCGTGTGCCGGGCAGGCTGGCGACCTTGGGCGCGGACACGGGCTCGGGCAGGGCCAGAGGCGGCGCGATCGAGGGCAGCAGCGCGTCCAGGTCCAGCGTGTCGTCGATGTCCGCGCGCGCGGCGGTGCGCGCACGCGGGGCGACGACGGGCTGGGTGACGGCATCGTTCAAGGGGGCGAAGGCCGGCGCCGGTTCGTTGGCGGGCGCTGCGGGCAGGCAGGCGGCCAGCTTGGCGGCGAAGGAGCCGGGTTCGATCAGCTGCGGGGCGATCTCGCGTGCCGGCTGGCTGGGCGCGAAGCGGGGCGGCGCTTCGTTGGCGGCGGCGACCGGCGCAGCGGCCACAGCGGCCGGCGGCATGCGTGGCGTGGCGAGCGCGGTGTCGGCGCGGGCCGGTGCCGGGGTGGCGGGTGCCGGCACGTTCTGGCGGCGCGCGAAGTAGTGGGCGGCGGCTTCGGCGGGCGACAGGGCGGGCGCGCCAGGCGCGGGCGCCGAGGCGTTCGCGTCGGTGTCCGCGTCGGCGTTCGTGTTCCTGTTGCGGTTCGGCGCCGCCGGGTCGAGCAGCGGATGCAGCGGAGCGGCCGCGGCGGACGGGCGCATCGCTTCCAGCGTGTGCTTCACCAGCGCTTCGTCGTAGTTGCTGGCGGCGACGATCTCCACACCGTCCTCGGTGACGCGATTGGACAGGATCACCGCATCCGGGCCGTGTTCCTGGCGGACCATGGCGAAGGCGGTGCGCATGTCGGGAGCGACGAAGCGTTTGATTTTCATGGCTGGGTGCCGGGAGTAGGGAATCGGGAATGGGGAATCGTTGTGCTGCAGGGCATTCGTCGGTGCGTGTCGCCAGATTTTTTCGTTCTCATCGAGTCCTCCTGAGGCGGGTCATCGCTTTGTCGATTCCCCACTTCCTATTCCCCATTCCCGGCCTCAGCTGATCGTCCCCACCAGCTTCAACCGCTTGTCCTCGGGCACCTCGCTGTAGGCCAGCACCGACAGCGAGGGGACGCTGTGGCGGACCAGGCGGGCGAGGGCGGCGCGGACCGAACCCGGTACCAGCACCACCGCAGGCTCGCTGCGGGCCTCCTGCTTGGTCACCACGTCGGCCAGGCTCTGGTGCAGGCGTTCGGCCAGTCCCGGTTCCAGCGCCGCGCCGGTTCCCTGGGTGCTGTCCTGCAAGACGCGTTCCAGATTCGGCGCCAAGGTGTAGACGGGCAGCTCCGGCGCCATGCCGGAGATCTCCTGCACGATGAAGCGGCCCAGCGAGGTGCGCACGGCGGCGGTGAGCGCGGCCGGGTCGCTGTTCTGCGGCGCGAACTCGACCAGCGACTCCACGATGCGGCGCAGCTGGCGGATCGGTACGCGCTCGACCAGCAGGTTCTGCAGCACGCGCACCACGGTGGCCAGCGGCAGGGCCTTGGGCGTGAGGTCCTCGACCAGCTTGGGTGCGCTGCGCCCCAGCTGCGAGAGCAGCTGCTGCACCTCTTCGTGGCCCAGCAGTTCCGGTGCGTGTTCGCGCACCAGGTGCGAGAGGTGGGTGGCCATCACCGTGGCCGGATCGACCACGGTATAGCCCAGCGATTCGGCGGTGGCCTTCTGGTGGGACTGGATCCACACCGCATCCAGGCCGAAGGCCGGGTCCTTGCCGGGGATGCCGTCGATGGCGCCGAAGGCGCCGCCGGGGTCCAGGGCCAGTTCGCGGTCCGGGTGGATCTCGGCCGTGGCCACGGGGACGCCGTGCACCAGCAGGCGGTAGCCGTTGGAGGGCAGCTCCAGGTTGTCGCGGATGTGCACCGGCGGTATGAGGAATCCCAGGTCCTGGGTCAGCTTGCGGCGCACCGCCTTGATGCGCGACATCAGCTCGCCGCCCTGGTTCTTGTCCACCAGCGGGATCAGCCGGTAGCCCACTTCCAGGCCCAGCGGATCGACCGGGCGCAGTTCGTCCCAGGTCAGTTCGGCGTTGCGGTCCGGTGCGCCGGGGGCGGGCAGGGCGGCGACATCGCCGGTCGCGGCTTCGGGCCCCTCCTGCGTGCGCTTCCACATCTTCCAGGCCAGGTAGCCCAGGATGGCGGCCAGCGTCAAAAAGGCGACGTTGGGCATGCCCGGCACCAGACCGACCAGGCCCAGCACGCCCGCGGCCACCGCCAGCGCCTTGTGCTGGCCGAAGGCCTGGCCCATGACCGCCTGACCCATGTCCTGCGAACGCGAGGCGCGGGTGACCAGCATGGCCACCGCCGACGACACCAGCAGGGCCGGCAGCTGCGCCACCAGGCCGTCGCCGATGGACAGCAGGGTGTAGGTGGACGCGGCCTCGGCCGCCGGCATGCCGTGCTGGGCCATGCCCACGGCGAAGCCGCCGACCAGATTGATGAACAGGATCAGGATGCCGGCGATGGCGTCGCCGCGGATGAACTTGTTGGCGCCGTCCATCGCACCGTAGAAGTCGGCTTCCTCACGGACTTCCTCGCGGCGCGCCTTGGCTTCCTCGCGGGTCAGGATGCCGGCGTTGAGGTCGGCGTCGATGGCCATCTGCTTGCCCGGCATCGCGTCCAGGATGAAGCGCGCCGACACTTCGGAAATGCGGCCCGCGCCCTTGGTGATCACCACGAAGTTGATGATGGTCAGGATGGCGAACACCACGATGCCGACCGCGTAGTTGCCGCCCACCACGAACTCGCCGAAGGCCGCGATGACCTTGCCGGCCGCGTCGTGGCCGTTCTGGCCGT
The DNA here is from genome assembly GCF_022965755.1 of Pseudoxanthomonas sp. F37. Lineage (NCBI taxonomy): Bacteria > Pseudomonadati > Pseudomonadota > Gammaproteobacteria > Lysobacterales > Lysobacteraceae > Pseudoxanthomonas > Pseudoxanthomonas sp. F37. Next base: position 1,816,451 of record NZ_CP095187.1, read on the forward strand.
TGAGCAGGATCACGCGGGTGGAGGCCACGTTCAGCGCCAGGCGCAGCATCGTGGTCATCAGCAGGATGATGGGGAAGATGGTGAAGTCCAGCGGCCGCTTCACGTAGATCACCGCCAGCAGCACCACCAGCGAGATGGCGATGTTGAAGCTGAACAGCGCGTCCAGGACCGGCGGCGCCAGCGGCACCACGATCATGGCCAGCAGCGCCAGCACCACCAGCGGCGCGCCCAGGCCGTTCTTCAGCATGTCCATCCAGCGCACGCCGCCGGCGGCCGGTTGCGCGCTCATGCCTTGCCTCCATGCTCATCCACGTCCACGGCGGGCATGTCCGGATGCGGGGCTTCGCCCACGCGCCAGGCGCGCAGCTGGTACACGTAGGACAGGATCTGGGCGACGGCGGCGTACAGTCTCACGGGGATCTCCCGGCCAAGCTGCCCTTCCCGATACAAGGCGCGTGCCAGCGGCGGCGCGGAGACGATGGCGATGCGGTGGGCATCGGCCACTTCGCGGATGCGCAGGGCCAGTTCGTCCACGCCCTTGGCCACCACGGTGGGGGCGCCCATCTGGCCGGCCTGGTATTTCAGCGCCACCGCGTAGTGGGTGGGGTTCACCACCACCACGTCGGCGCTGGGGACCTCTTCCATCATGCGACGCTGCGACAGCTGGTGCTGCATCTGCCGGATGCGGCCCTTCACTTCCGGGCTGCCCTCGCTTTCCTTCATTTCCTCGCGCAGTTCCTGGCGCGTCATCTTCAGCTTCCGCAGCCAGTTCCACTTCTGGTAGGGCGCGTCGATGGCGGCCAGCAGGATCAGCCCGCCGGTGGTGGCCAGCAGCAGGGTGCTGGTGAACTTCAGCCCGCTGCGCACGGCCTGCTCCAGCGGCATGGTCAGCAGCTCGCGCAGGGGGTTGAGCCCCAGCTTCAGGCAGATCGCCGCCGCGCCGCCGATCAACGCCACGCGCAGCAGCGACTTCAGCAGTTCGGCGACGCTTTCCGCGCCGTACAGGCGCTTGAGGCCGGCGGCGGGGCTGAGGCGCTTGAAATCGGGCATCAGCGCCTTCTGCGAGAACTGCAGGCCGCTCATCGCCACCGGCGCCACCAGGCCGGCCAGCACGCAGATGCCGGCCACCGGGGCGATCACGGCCAGCAGCTTGAGCAGCAGCAGCCCCACATGGCCGAACAACTGGTCCGGCTGGCGCATCAGCGCCGCATCCGGCGTCAGGGCGATCTTCATCCAGCCCAGCGCGCTGCGGGCCAGGGACGGGCCCATCGCGATGACCGCCAGCACGCCCGCACCGAACACCGCCGCCGTCGCCAGCTCGCGCGAGCGCGGGATGTTGCCCTGTTCGCGGGCTTCGCGGCGTCGTTTTTCGGTGGGGAGCTCTGTGCGTTCGCCGCGTTCGTCCTGCTCAGACATGGCGTGTTTCCGACGGGGTCGGGACGCTTGTTGCAAGTCCCGTTCCAGTCGGCGCGCGCGCGGCGACGTGGAATTGTCTAACGGCGGCTCGCACGGCTAGCATGTGGGCATGCTGCTCCGCGCCCTCCGCCAACCCCGCTGCCTGCTGCTGCGCCTGCCCGCGCTGGCGCTGCTGGTGCTGGCGGTGCTGGCCAATCCGGTGCTGGCCTCGCTGGGCGACCTGCACGAGTCGGGCAGCGGCGGCGAGCATCTGCATGCCGTCTCCGAACACGGCGATGGGGCCTCCGCACACGAGCATGCCGATGGCGAGACCGGCGAGGGCGACCTGCTGCATGCGCTGATGCATGCCAGCCATTGCTGTGGCCACCTGACTGCCATCGTGCCGGCACCGCTCGCGCTGCCCGGCATGCCGCCGGCGTCGGCGGTGCCGCTCGCCGGCACCGTTCCCCTGCCGCCTTCGCGGCCGGCTTCGCTGCTGCGTCCTCCGATCGGCGCGTGATGCCAGAGCCGGGCCGGCATCCCGTCGCCCGGCGCTCCATCACCGACTTCCCGGAGACTCCCCATGTGGTTGCGACTGGCGGCATGGGCCGCCTTCGCGATCGCGCCGTGCGCGCACGCGCAGGCGCCATCGCCCGCTGTTTCACCTGACATCCTCACCCTCGACGACGCCATCGCCCGCGTCGCCGGCGCCCATCCCGACCTGCGCCTGATCGACGCCCGCCGCGGCGCGTTGCAGGCGGAACACGACGCCGCCTCGATGCGGCCGGCCCTGCGCGCGGGGCTGGACATCGAGAACGCCCTGGGCAGCGGGCAGGCGCGCGCCTTCCGCCAGGCCGAGACCACCCTGACCCTGGCCGGTGTGCTTGAGCGCGGCGGCAAGCTGGATGCGCGCCGCACGCTGGCCCAGGCCCGCATCGACGCGCTGGCCCTGCAACGCGAGACGCAGCGGCTGGACCTGCTGGCCGATGTCGCCCGCCGGTACCTCGCCATCGCCTCGGCCCGTGCACAGAAGACGATCGCCGAGCAGGACATCGCCCAGCGCCGGCGCACCGTCGCCGCCGCGCGCCAGCGCCTGCAGGCGGGCGCATCGCCCGAGTCGGTGGTGCTCACCGCGCAGGCGGCCCTGGCACGCGCCGAACTGGCCCTCGCCCGCGCCGAGCAGCAGCACAGCGCGGCCCGCCAGCACCTGGCCGCGCTGTGGGGCGAACGCGCGCCGCGGTTCGACATCGCGCCGGCCGATCCGCTGGCATTGCCCGACATCGCAGGCGCCGCGGAGCTGGCGGCGCTGCTGGACGGCACGCCGGAACTGGCCCGGTTCGCCGACGAACGTCGTGTGCGAGAGGCGCGCGTGCGCCTGGCGCGGACCGCGGCGACACCGGACCTGGACTGGCAGATAGGCGTGCGCCGCCTGCAGGACAGCGGCGACCTGGCGCTGGTCGGCGGCGTGTCGTTGCCGCTGGGCGGTGCGCGCCGTGCCGCGCCAGAGATCCGGTCCGCCGAGGCCGACCTGGCGGCGCTGGAGATCGAACGCGAATCGCGCGACATCGCGCTGTACTCGACCCTGGCCGACGCGCACGGCCGTTACCGGGTGGCGCAGCTGGATGTGCAGCGCATGCGCACCGACGTGCTGCCGCGCCTGCTGCGTGCCGAGCAGGCGGCCGAGCGCGCGTACCGCGCCGGCGCCATCAGCTACCTCGAATGGGCGCAGCTGCAATCCGAGACCACGGCGACCCGTCGCCAGCAACTGGACGCCGCGCTCGACGCGCAGGCGGCCCTGATCGAAATCCAGCGGCTCACCGGGCAGGCGTTCGTCGCCGCCCCCGCCGCCCCGACGGAAGGAACGACCCCATGACCCTGCGACCCCTGATGAGCGCGCTCGCGCTTGCCCTGCTGCTGGCCGCCTGTGGCGGCAAGGGCGACCACGCCGGAAACGGCCACGGCCATGAAGGCGACGGCCACGGCGCGGAACAGGCCGCGCGCGGTGCACACGGCGGCCGCTTGCTCACCCAGGACGGCGTCACCGTCGAACTCGCCATCGCCGAGAGCGGCACGCCGCCCACCTGGCAGGCCTGGCTCTACCGCGACGGCAAGCCGCTGCCGGCGACCGCGGGCACGGTCGAAGTCCGCCTGGTCCGCCTGGGCGGCGTGCGCGAGACGCACGCGCTCGTGCCGCAGGCCGATGGCAGCCTGTTGGCGAAGAGCGTGGTCGGCGAACCGCACTCCTTCGATGTCGAGGTGGTCGCGACGGTGGAAGGCAAACCGCTGCGCTGGGCCTACGAAAGCTACGAAGGCCGCACCACCATCGCCGCGAAGATCGCCCAGGACTCGGGCATCCGCGTCGCGCCCGCACAGGCCGGGGTGATCGCCGACGAGCACGAGGTGCAGGGTCTGTTGACGCCGGTGGAGGGCCGCGTGGCCAACATCGCCGCGCGCTTCCCGGGACCCATCCGCCGCCTCGCCGTGAATGTCGGCGACCGCGTGCGGGCCGGGCAGTCGCTGGCGGTGGTGGAAAGCAATCTCAGCCTGACCACGTACCCGGTCACCACGCCGATATCCGGCGTGGTGCTGGCGCGCAACGCCACGGTGGGCGGCGTGGCGGGCGAGGGCGCCACGTTGTTCGAAGTCGCCGACCTGTCGTCGCTGTGGGTGGACCTGCACATCTTCGGTGCGGACGCCCAGCACATCGTGCCCGGCGTGCCGGTGACGGTGACGCGCCTGAGCGATGGCGCCACCGCCCGGACCACGCTGGAGCGCGTGCTGCCCGGCACCGCGACCGCCAGCCAGAGCACGGTGGCGCGCGCCACGCTGGCGAATGCCGATGGCCTGTGGCGGCCGGGCTCGGCGGTGAAGGCACGGATCACGGTGCAACAGCAGCCGGCCGCGCTGGTGGTGCCGGTGGCGGCCCTGCAGACGTTCCGCGATTGGGACGTGGTATTCGTACGCGTCGGCGACACGTATGAAGTACGCCCGCTCGAACTGGGCAAGCGCGATGCCGCGCGCGTGGAGGTGCTGTCCGGCCTCGAGGCCGGCGACCAGGTGGTGGTGGAGCAGAGCTACCTGGTGAAGGCCGACATCGAGAAATCGGGGGCCTCGCATGACCATTGAGCCGACGCCTTTCGAGCCGCGGGGGATGCTGGAACGCATCCTGCGCCTGGCCATCGCGCACCGCTGGCTGATGCTGGCGCTGACGGTCGCGCTGATCGCCGTCGGCAGCTGGAGTTTCAGCCGGCTGCCGATCGACGTCACGCCCGACATCACCAACGTGCAGGTGCAGGTCAATACGCAGGTGGACGGTTACTCGCCACTGGAAGCCGAACAACGGGTGACCTTCCCGATCGAGACGGTGCTGGCGGGCCTACCCGGACTGGACTACACGCGATCGATCTCGCGCTACGGCCTGTCGCAGGTGACCGTGGTGTTCAAGGACGGCACCGACCTGTACTTCGCGCGCCAGCAGGTCGCCGAGCGCCTGCAGCAGGTGAAGTCGCAGCTGCCGGACGGACTGGAACCGGAAATGGGCCCCATCGCCACGGGCATGGGCGAGATCTTCATGTACACCGTGGAGGCGCAGGACAATGCGCGCAAAGTGGACGGCTCGCCGTACACCGCCACCGACCTGCGCACGTTGCAGGACTGGGTGGTGCGCCCGCAGCTGCGCAACGTGCCGGGCGTGACCGAGGTGAACACCATCGGCGGCTTCGCGCGCCAGATCCACATCACCCCGGATCCGGCACGGCTGGTCGCGCTGGGCTTCACCCTGCACGACGTGGTCACCGCGGTGGCGAGCAACAACCAGAACGTCGGCGCGGGTTACATCGAGCGCAACGGCCAGCAGTTCCTCGTGCGCGCGCCCGGGCAGGTGGCCGGCCTGGAGGGCATCCGCGACATCGTGCTGGACCGGCGCGACGGCGTGCCGATCCGCGTGCGCGACGTGGCGCAGGTGGGCGAGGGACCGGAACTGCGTACGGGCGCGGCGACGATGGACGGCCGCGAAGTCGTGCTGGGCACCACCTTCATGCTGATCGGCGCCAACAGCCGCGAGGTCGCGCAGGCGACGGCGGCGCGTCTGGCCGAGGCCAACCGCAGCCTGCCCACCGGCGTGCGCGCGGTGCCGGTGTACGACCGCACCTCGCTGGTCGACCGCACCATCGGCACGGTGGCGAAGAACCTGGTGGAAGGCGCGCTGCTGGTCATCGCGGTGCTGTTCCTGTTGCTGGGCAACGTGCGCGCCGCGCTCATCACCGCCGCGGTGATCCCGCTGGCGATGCTGTTCACGCTGACCGGCATGGTCCGTGGCGGCGTGTCCGGCAACCTGATGAGTCTGGGCGCGCTGGACTTCGGCCTGATCGTGGACGGCGCCGTCATCATCATCGAGAACTGCCTGCGACGCTTCGGCGAACTGCAGCACGCGCTGGGACGCGCGCTGACCCAGGAGGAGCGCCTGGACGCGACGGCGACGGCGACGGCGGAGGTCATCCGCCCCAGCCTGTTCGGCCTGGGCATCATCACCGCGGTCTACCTGCCGATCTTCGCGCTCACCGGCGTGGAGGGAAAGATGTTCCACCCGATGGCGATCACGGTGGTGTTGGCCCTGACCGGCGCGATGGTGCTGTCGCTGACGTTCGTGCCCGCCGCCATCGCCCTGTTCCTGCGCGGCAAGGTGCAGGAGAAGGACACGCGCCTGATGCGGGGGGCGCGTCGCGCGTACGCGCCGGCCCTGGCCTGGGCCCTGCGCCGGCGCGCGCCGGTGGTCGCCGGCGCGTTGGCGACGGTGGTGCTGTGCGGGCTGCTGGCCACGCGCCTGGGCTCGGAGTTCGTGCCCAGCCTGGACGAGGGCGACATCGCGATGCACGCCCTGCGCATTCCCGGCACCAGCCTGGACCAGGCCGTGCACATGCAATCCACGCTGGAGGCGCGGATCAAGCAGTTCCCCGAGGTGCACCGCGTGTTCGGCAAGCTCGGCACCGCCGAAGTGGCGACCGATCCCATGCCGCCTTCGGTCGCCGACACCTTCATCATGCTCAAGCCCCGGGACGCATGGCCCGATCCGCGCAAGACCAAGGCGGCGCTGGTGGCACAGATCGAGGCCGCGGTGAAGGACATCCCCGGCAACAACTACGAGTTCACCCAGCCCATCCAGATGCGCATGAACGAGCTGATCTCCGGCGTGCGCGCGGATGTGGCGATCAAGGTCTACGGCGACGACCTGGACACGCTGGTCAGGGTCGGCGAACAGGTGGAGGCGGTGGCGAAGGCGGTGGACGGCGCCGCCGACGTGCGGCTGGAGCAGGCCACGGGCCTGCCGCTGCTGACCATCACGCCGGACCGCCAGGCGCTGATCCGCTATGGCCTGAATCCCGGCGACGTGCAGCACACCGTCGCCACCGCGGTCGGTGGCGAGGTGGCCGGACAGCTGTTCGAAGGCGACCGGCGCTTCGACATCGTCGTGCGCCTGCCGGAAGCGTTGCGTCAGGACCCGGCTGCACTGCATGACCTGCCGATTCCGCTGGGGCGCGGCGGCAACCTGGACGAGTCCACCCGCACGCCGGGCTGGGATTCCGGCGCGCCCGCAACGGTGCCCTTGCGCGAGGTCGCCACGATCGCGACCACGTTGGGCCCGAACCAGGTGAACCGGGAGAACGGCAAGCGCCGCGTCGTGGTGACGGCCAATGTGCGCGGTCGCGATCTGGGCGGATTCGTCGCCGAGCTGCAGCAGCGCATCCAGGCCGACGTCGAGGTGCCCACCGGCTATTGGGTGGACTATGGCGGCACGTTCGAGCAGCTCATCTCCGCCGGCGAACGGCTTGGCATCGTGGTGCCGGTCACCCTGGCCATCATCTTCGCGTTGCTGTTCTGGGCGTTCGGCTCGTGGCGGGATGCCGCCATCGTCTTCACCGGCGTGCCGCTGGCACTGACCGGCGGCGTGGTGGCGCTGGCGTTGCGCGGCATCCCCATGTCGATCTCGGCGGGCGTGGGCTTCATCGCGCTCTCGGGCGTGGCAGTGCTCAACGGCCTGGTGATGATCGCCTTCATCCGCAAGCTGCGCGAGCAGGGCGTGGGTCTGGACACGGCCGTCGTCGACGGTGCGCTGGGGCGCTTGCGTCCGGTGCTGATGACGGCGCTGGTGGCCTCGCTGGGCTTCCTGCCGATGGCGCTCAACGTGGGCGCGGGTTCGGAAGTGCAGCGCCCGCTGGCCACCGTGGTGATCGGCGGCATCGTGTCGTCCACGCTGCTGACCTTGCTGGTGCTGCCGGTGCTGTACCGGTGGTGGCATGGGAGCGAGGAGTGAGTGGAGAGGAGTGAGAAGTGAGAGAAGGCGGGAGAAGAGGAGGGCATCGCTCACTCCTCACTCCTCACTCCTCATCACTCGTTCCTCATCACTCGTTCCTCGCCCCTAGAACAGGTCGTCCGCGATCACGTAGCTGTCGCGGCCGGCCGACTTTGCGCGGTAGAGCGCGGCGTCCGCGCGCGAGAACCAGTCGTGCCAGGTCTTTTCCTGTTCGCGCAACATCGCCGCGCCCAGCGAGATGGTGATGCGGCCGCCCGGGCCGCGCAGCGAGCCGCGGACGGCCTTGCGCAGGCGCTCTGTCGCCGCTTCCAGGTCTTCCGTGCTGTCCAGTTCCAGCAGGGCCACGAATTCCTCCCCGCCGAAGCGGAACACCTGGTCGTTGCGCCGCATCTCGAAGCGCAGGATCGAGGCGAGGTCGGCGATGGCCGCATCACCGGCCGCATGCCCGTACTGGTCGTTGACGTCCTTGAAATGGTCCAGGTCCAGCACGACCAGGCCGAAGCGGCGTTCGCCGCGCTGGAAGCGCGCCACCGCATCGGCCAGGACGCGTTCCATGCTGCGCCGGTTCGGCACGCCGGTCAGCGCATCCATCGCGGCAAGGCGTTCCAGCTGCACGCGGTCGTCCTGCGTGCGGGCGGCGAAGATCAGCGAGAACACGGTGATCAGGCTGGCGCTTACGAACACCGATGCGGCATGCACGCCATCGTGGAAGAAGCCGGGGATCAGTTGCATGCCCACGATCAGCAGGGCGTTGCAGACCACCGCCGTCCAGCGGTGCGCGATGAAGAAGTTGGTCAGCAGCACCAGGTAGGTCCAGGTGAGCGCGGTATGTCCCAGCAGCAGGCAGGCGCCGAAGCTGGCCGCCGAGTTGAGCGCCGCCAGCACGTTGCCGGCGCGCAGGCTGTCGCCCCCGCGCCAGGCATGGATCACCGGTGCCGTCACCGCGGCCACGACAGCCAGGTCGAACCACGCCCGGGTCCACTCGCCGGCCCACAGCCGGTACACACCGAAGGAGGCGATGGTCGCCGCCGCGGTGGAGCCCAGCAGGACGATGATGTCCAGGCGGAAGTCTCGGCGTTTCGGCTTCATGGAAAGGGCCGGATGCGGGCGATGGGGTTCGGGGTTCTCGCGGCTCAATGGACAAGTGAGAGGAAAGGGCTGCGCCGCGCAGTGTAGGCGCTTGGCCGGAGTGGGGAGTGACGATGATCACGCTTGGCAAGGCATGCGCGGGCGGTGGTTCCGCCTGCGGCTGAGCTTCGGACTACGATGTCACTGCCTGTTCAGCCGGGCCTGCGAAGACTGCGCCCACACGTTCGAGGAGGAAGGACATGAAAGCAATGAAAACCGCTGTCATGGTCGCGTCGCTGGGCTGGGCGGTCGCGTCGTCGATGCCGCTGCAGGCGCAGACCGTGGGTTACAACATCCGCACCGGCGATGTCTGGGTGGATACGCGTCTGGGCGAAATCAACGACTACGGGCGCCGCTACCGCGATCCCTTCGTTTCGGAAATGACCGGCTACTACGGCGCGCCGCGCTCGCTGGTGCTGGACCTGCTGGATCGCCGCGGCTGGGCGCCGGCCGACGTGTACTTCGCCTGCGCCATCGCGCGCGCACTCGGGATCCCCTGCCTGGACGTGGTGCACCGCTACGAGCGCAATCCCGGCGTGGGCTGGGGCAACCTGGCCAAGCAGATGGGCATCAAGCCCGGCTCGCGCGAATTCCATGCGCTGAAGAATGGCGCCGTGGGCACGTACGACCGCTGGGGTTACCCCATCCGGATCGACCAGCGTGTCAGCGTGGACTGGTCCAAGCACGGCCCGGGCCAGGGCAAGAGCGGGGGCAAGCCTGCCCAGGCGGGTTCGGCCAAGCCGCATCCTGCGGGCCATGGCCAGGGCAACAGCGGCAAGGGTCCCGGCAACAGCAGCAAAGGCAACAGCGGCAAGGGCAACGGAAAAGGCAACGGACGCGACTGAGTCTTACCGCCGCCGGAATGCAGAACGGCCTCCCGATGGAGGCCGTTTCCGTTTGTGCTTGCGCGTACTGCCTCTTGCTTAGCGGCCTCAGGCCGACAGCGCTTCCAGCGTCTTGAACACCTGCGGGACCGCCATCGCCGGCATGCCGCCATTGACCGACACGGCGCGCAGACCGTGCTGGTAGCTCTGCCAGATCATGTCGTCCGCATGCTGGATATCCACGCCGCGGAACTCGCCGGCGGCCATGCCGCGGCTCAGTTCCTGGCGCACGGGTTCGCGCATGCGCCGCAGCGCGGCATTCATTTCCGCCTCGACGGCGGGAGACCACCGCGCCGACACGCTCCACAACGCGGGGAACGCGATGAAGTTGGCCGCGTCCTCGCGGGCCATCCAGAAATAGAAGTCGAGGATGCGCTGGGCATGGGTCGATCCCTGGGGACGTTCCACCATCGGCGCCCGCCGCGCGGTGTAATCGCGGATCAGCAGGGTGGCGATGATGTCGGCCTTGGTCTCGAAATGCAGGATGACCCCACGCGCGCTCAGACCGGTCTCTTCGCCCAGGTCCATCAGCGTGGTCTGGTCGAACCCCTTGGTGAAGAACAGACGGCGGGCGGCGGCCAGCACGGCTTCCCGGGTTTCCTGGCTGGTGCGTCGTTTATGGGTCGGACTGTGGTTCACGTGCGCTCTCCTGATCGCGGGGACGGACCTCCCCCTGCATCGGTCTGGACCTGTGTCCCTTCCGTGCGCCGGCGTATGTGGTGGTTCCCTCTACGACATTCTGCACAAATTCATGCATTTAGTGGAACCCGTGCCGCAGGCCCCCTGTGAAGCGCGCACTTGGATACGTGAAATGTAGCGTAACCACGCCTTGCAAGAGTAACCGTACTTTCGTCACAGGGTGAGTTGCCGCGCTGCATCAAACGACAGATCGAAAACCCGTTGTACCGGCGGCCCCAGTTCGCCGGCCAGCAGCGCCAGCAGGAACAGGCCCAGCAGCAGGGCCGTGGGCAGGCCCAGCTGGATCGGGTTGAGCGCGGGCGCGGCGCGTCCCAGCACGCCGAAGGCCAGGTTCACCGCCAGCATCGCCACCATCACCGGCAGGGCCAGCCCGACCGCCGCGCGCAGGACATGGCCGAACAGCATCGGGGCGACCTCCAGCATCTGCTGCACGTCGGGCAGCGCTGTACCGATGGGCAGCGACCGGTAGCTGTCCACCAGCAGGGAAACCAGCGCCAGATGGCCATTGGCGGTGAAGAACAGCAGGCCGAACGCCAGGTAGAACCACTGGCCGACGACGCCCGAGTTCACGCCGCGCAGTGGATCGGACATCTGCGCGAACGCCAGGCCGGTGCCCTGGGAGATCAGTTCGCCCGCCATCGCGCCGGCTTCGAAGGCCAGCCGCAGCATGAAGCCCATGCTGGCGCCGACGGCAAGTTCACGCGCCACGTTGAGCACGGTGCTGGCGTCGAAGGCGATCCGGTCCGGCGTGCCCGGCAGCAGCGGCGCCAGTGCCATCGCCAGCGCACCGGCGATGATCACCCGCACGCGCACCGACACCGCGCGCGTCCCGATCAGCGGCGCGGCCATCAGCAGCGCACCGGTGCGCAGCATGGTCCACAGGATGGCATTGATCATCCCGAAGGCCTGCTGGCCGTCGATCACCATCTGGGTGGCTGTGTCCATGGAGCGAGAAGTGAGTGGAGAGGAGTGAGGTGTGAGTAGGGGCAGGAGCGGGATGGGGCATGTCCGAGGGGCTTTCGCTCACTCCTCACTCCTCTCCACGCACTCCTCCCTTCACCCGATCAAATGCGGCAAGCGCTGGAACAGCGTCGTCGTGTACTCCACCAGCACGCCCAGCAGGTAGCTGCCGGTGGCGAACAGGGCCGCGGTCAGTGCGATGGCCTTGGCCACGAAGGCGATGGTGGGCTCGTTGAGCTGGGTGGCGGCCTGGATCACGCCGACCACCACGCCGACGATCAGTACGACCAGCAGCAGCGGGCCTGCGACCCAGAGGGCGATCTCCAGGCCGTCGCGCAGTTCGGTAAGGGCGGTTTCGGGACTCATGGGACTAGAGGAGTGAGTGGAGAGGAGTGAGGAGTGAGGAGAAGCAACAGCAGCGCAGGAGAAAGGGGGGCAATCGGAGGTGGCGTTCGCTCACTCCTCACTCCTCTCCACTCACTCCCCGCTCTCAATTGAAGCTGGCCGCCAGCGAACCGACGATCAGCACCCAGCCGTCGACCAGCACGAACAGCAGGATCTTGAAGGGGGCCGATACCAGCATGGGCGAGAGCATCATCATGCCCATCGACATCAGCACGCTGGCCACCACCAGGTCGATGATCACGAACGGGATGAAGATCAGGAAGCCGATCTCGAAGGCGGTCTTCAGTTCGCTGGTGATGAACGAGGCCACCACGATGGGGAAGGGCACGTCCGCCGGGCTGGCGTAGCTGCCGTGGCCGGCCAGGCCGGCGAAGGTCATCAGGTCGGTTTCGCGCACCTGGGCCAGCATGAAATCGCGCAGCGGGCCGGTGGTCATCGTCCAGGCGGTGGCGAAATCGATCTGGCCGTTGAGGTACGGCGCCATGCCCTGCGCCCACGCCTTTTCGCCCACGGGCATCATCACCAGCATGGTCAGGAACAGCGCCAGGCCCACCAGCACCTGGTTGGACGGCGTCTGGCCCGTGCCCAGTGCCTGCCGCAACAGGCCCAGCACGATGATGATGCGGGTGAACGCCGTCATCGCCAGCAGCGCGGACGGGATCAGCGTGATGGCCGTCATCAGCAGCAGCGTCTGCAACGGCAGGCTGACGGTGTTGTCGCCGACCTGGCCCACGTTGACCTTGGGCAGGGTCGGCAGGGTGGGGGCGGACGGGGCTGCAGGCGCGGCGGGCGTGGCGGCGGGTGCGGCCTGGGCGGTGGCCGGCGCGGTCTGCGCCAGCGCCAGCATCGGCGCGGCAAGCCACAGCAGGCAGAGCAGGGAAAGGATCAGGCGACGCATCTCAGGACTCTTTGCGCAGGCGCTTGGCCAGCAGTTCGGCGAAGTTGGGCAGGGCCGGCGCGGGCGCGACCACCAGCGGTTCGGGCAGCGTGTGCAGCGCGGTGATGCCGCCGGCGGTCACACCGATCAGCAACTGTTGCTTGCCCACCTCGATCACCATCACGCGTTCCTTGGCGCCGACCGACAGCAGGGACACCACCCGCAGCTGCTCGCTGGGGCGGATGCCCAGGCCCGCACCGGGCATGCGCTTGAGCAGCCAGGCCAGGCCCAGGATCAGGCCCAGCACCAGCAGCAGGCCGAACAGCGCACCGCCGATGCCCGGCGTGGAGGGCGCATGCTGGCCGATCTTCTGGGCCGGTGCCGCGGCGGCGGCGAGCAGGGCGGGGATGTGCATGGGCAGGGACTCAGCGCAGGCGGCGGATGCGTTCGCTGGGGCTGACCACGTCGGTCAGGCGCACGCCGAAGCGGTCGTTCACCACCACCACCTCGCCATGCGCGATCAGCGTGCCGTTGACGAACACATCCAGCGGTTCGCCGGCGCCGCGCTCCAGTTCCACCACCGAGCCCTGGTTGAGCTGCAGCAGGTTGCGGATGGGCATGCGGGTGCGGCCCACTTCCAGCGACAGCGTCACCGGCACGTCGAGGATGACGTCCAGGCTCATGTCGGGTTCGGCGGCGTGCGGCCCGGACGAGGGTTCGTCGAGGGTGGCAAGGCTGTCTTCGGTCTCGGGGATCATTGAGTGGCCTCCTGGAAGGCGACGGGAGTCAGGGCGTGGCGTGGCGCGGCGGCGGCGTGGTGGCCACCGGGAGGATGCTTGGCGGTGATCTTCACGGCGTTCACGCCGTTGGAAATGCCGAACTCGCCGGTGAACACCGGCACCTGTTCGACGCAGACCGGCACCACCTTCGGCAGGTCGATCGGCAGGATGTCGCCGACCTTCAGGCCGGTGAGCTGGCGCAGGCTGAGCTGCCTGTGCGCCAGCACGCTGGAGACGGTGACCTCGGCGCCGCGCAGCTGTTCGTGCAGGGTGACGCGGAAGCTGTCGTCGTCGTGCACGCGGTCGGACTGGATGCCGGCGTCCAGCAGTTCGCGGATCGGTTCCAGCATGGAATAGGGCAGGGTGACGTGCAGGTCGCCGCCACCGCCGTCCAGCTCCACGTGGAAGCGGCTGACCACCACGTATTCGCGGGGGCTGACGATGTTGGCGAAATGCGGATTGACCTCGCTGGTGATGTATTCGAAATCCACCGGCATCACCGGCGCCCATGCGTCGACCAGGTCGGCGAAGGTCTGCTTGAGCAGCAGCTGGATCACCCGCATCTCGGTGGCGGTGAACTCGCGCCCTTCGATCTTGGCCGGATAGCGGCCGTCGCCGCCGAAGAAGTTGTCCACCATGGTGAACACCAGCTTCGGTTCGAACACGATCAGGCCCACGCCGCGCAGCGGCTTGAACTTGATCAGGTTGAGGTTGGTGGGCACGTACAGCGAGTGCAGGTATTCGCTGAACTTGACGGTCTCGATGCCCCGCACCGACAGTTCGGCCGAGCGGCGCAGCAGGTTGAACAGGCCGATCCGCCAGGTGCGCACGAAGCGCTCGTTGATCATCTCCAGCGTCGGCAGCCGGCCGCGCACGATGCGGTCCTGGCTGGCGAAATCGTAGGTGCGCGCGACCGCGGGATCGTGCGGCGGCTCCTCGGTCTCGATCGCACCGGAGTCCACGCCGTTGAGCAGGGCATCGATCTCGTCTTGCGACAGCAGGTCACTGGTCATCATGGCGGCGGGCGTCCGTCACTGCATCACGAAGCTGGTGAACAGCAGCGAGTCGGCGGAGGGCTTGCCGGTCTCGGCCACCAGCAGGGCCTTCACTTCGCCCAGGGCGGCGTTCTGCAGGCGTTCCTTGCCCTCGCGGGACATCAGGCTGGCGGCGTCCTGCTGGGCGAACAGCATCAGCAGGCGTGCGCGGATGGCGGGCGCATGCAGTTCGATGGCCTTCAGCGCTTCCGGGTCGCGGGTCATCAGCTGCACTTCGACCTGCAGGTAGCGGGCGCCGCCGGTCTCGCCCACCAGGTTGACGACGAAGGGTGGTTCCAGCGCGAAGTACTGCGCCGGGGCGGGGACTTCGCCGGGGCTCTTGGCCTTGGGGGCATCGGGTTTCACGTCCTTGCCTGCGTGGCTGGCGAAGTACCACGCGCCACCGCCGGCGGCGCCGGCCGCGACCAGGGCCACCAGGCCGATGGTCAGCAGCGACTTGCCGCCCTTGGGCTTGTCGCCCTTGTCGGCCTTGGATTTGCTTGCGGTCTTGTCGGCGGCTGCCACGGCGCTGGATCTCCTGAGGGGTCGGTCCAGGGGATGCAAGCGGCGTGCCGCGATGGGGGCGGGCGTTCGACGGGGTTTTGACGGACGTGCTTTCTGCAGGAGCGACGTGAGTCGCGACCGCGGAAACTCGGTGCCATGAGCGCCGGACCACGCGGCCATCCCTGTGTGAACGATCTTTCAGGACCGCCATGACGTGCGGTCGCGACTTGCGTCGCTCCCACAGGAGAGGTCAGGTCGGTCAGGCGTAGGCGTCCACCAGCCCGCGCATGGTCATGCGGACGGTGCGGGGCGTTTCGGCGGCGGCTTCGGTATCGGCGGGGGTGTCGCCGTGTGGCGAGGCGCCACCCTGCGACGGTGGCGCATGCTGCTGGCCGACGTCGGCATGGGCGAGCTGGAAGCCGTGCTGGCCCAGCATGTCGCGCAGGCGGGGCAGGCTGTTTTCCAGCGCCTGGCGCACCTCGGCCTGGGCGCTGGTGAAGTCGGCGTGCACGCGGTCGCCTTCCAGGCGCAGGCGGACCTCCACCGTGCCCAGGTCGTTCGGGGTCACCTTGATGTGCGCATGGCCGATCTTCTGGTCGGCCATCCAGCGCACGGCATCGCCGATGTCGTCGTCGAAGTGGCCGCCCTGCAGGTCGGCACTGGGCGCTTCCATCGCGTTGACGGTTTCGGTGCGCGACAGGCCGAGCGGTGCGTTCGAGGCGCCGACGCCGGCCAGCAGGTTGCCGGCCGGCGCGGGTGCATCGCCCTCCTCGCTGCGGAAGGCATCGACAAGGTCGCGGCCCAGGTTGATCGCATCGGGCACGGCCGCGGCCACCTGGCCCGTGGCCAGGTGCGCGGCGAAGGACAGCAGGTTCTGCAGCGGCGCCTTGGCATCGGTCGCCGCAGAAGCGGGCGGCTGCGACGTCGTCGCGGTGCCGGCAGGCACGGGTGTTGTGCTGTCGGCCGCGGTGTCGGGCGGGATGCCGACGGCCACGTCGGCCGTGGGCGTGGCCGGCAGTGCAGCCGGCATCACCGCACGGGCGCCGGCCAGCAGGGCATCGGCGGGAACGGGCGTGCTGGCCATGGGCGCGGCGCCCGCGAGCAGGGGGTTGCCCAGTGGATCGGCCGGCACCGCTGCCGTCGCTGTCGCTGTCGCATCTGCGGGAGGCGGTGTCTGGATCGACGCCAGTTCCATCAGGATCGGCGGCACGGTGGGCGCGGTGAGCGCGGCGAGCGCATCCTCGGAGGTGTCCTTCGTGGGGGATGCGGGCGCAGCGTGGTCCTGGCGGCCGGCGGCCCCGTCCGGACGCTGCGCGACACGGTCCTTCGCCTCGCCGGCGCGCGAGGTCTGCGCGTGCGATGCGTCGTCGCGCCTGGCGGGGCGGCGAACCATCTCGTCGAACGCGGGCTTCTTCGTCGTCGCGCCATCGTCGCCGGACATCGTGGGGTTGCCCGGCGTCGTCGCGGGCGCGGACGCCGGGGGGGCGAACGACAGGGGGGAGGTCGGCGCGGGCATCAGGCGTCCTCGCTTTCCCGTGCGGCGGCGGCCAGGCGCGCGCGGCGCGCGCCCAGGTCGTCCATTTCGCGCTGGTCGCGCCGGTCCACGATCTGCCGCTCCTGCACGCGATAGCTGGCGGCCAGCTGTTCCAGCACCTGCTTGTCGCGGCTGGCCAGCAGCAGGCGGTCGCGTTCGATGTCGACGCTGGCGCGGCTGCGGTCGACGTTCTGCAACTGCTGCTTGAGGGCCTGGTCGATGCGCTCGAGGAAGGCGCGGCGGTTCGCCAACTGCGCCGGGCTGGTGGCCGCCATCTGGCTGTTGGCGTAGTCCTCGGCGTACTGGCGCAATTCTTCCAGCCTGGATTCGTGCTGGGCCAGGGTGCGCTGGCGCTCGGCCAGGTCGCGGGCGACGGAATCCTCGTGTTCCTGCGCGCGGCGCAGCAGGGGGTCGATTCGGCGGGACTGGATCATGAGAGGTTCCTTGCGTTACGACAGGCCGGGCGGCACGGGGATGCCGGCGGCGGCGTTGCGTTGGATCAGGGCTTCCAGGGCGGCGCGGCTGCTGGGCAGGTCGGCGGCGCGCGCCACGTCCTGGCCGAGGAACTCGACGATCTCCGGCCAGCGTTCCAGCGCTTCGTCCACGGTCGGATCGTTGCCGCGCTGGTAGGCGCCGATGGCGATCAGGTCGCGGTTGCTGGTATAGGCCGACAGCAGGCGCTTGAGCTTGCGGATGCGGTCGCGCCAGGTTTCGTCGGCGATCTCGGTGACCACGCGGCTGACCGACGATTCCACGTCGATGGCCGGATACAGGCCGCTGTCGGCCACGCGGCGCGAGAGCAGGATGTGGCCGTCCAGGATGGCGCGCGCGGCATCGGCGATGGGGTCCTGCGGATCGTCGCCTTCGGTCAGCACAGTGTAGAAGGCGGTGATGGAACCGCGCCCCTTGGCGCCATTGCCGGCCCGTTCGACCAGCGCCGGCAGGCGCGCGAACACCGATGGCGGATAGCCGCGCGTGGTCGGCGGCTCGCCCACCGACAGGCCGATCTCGCGCTGCGCTTGGGCGAAGCGGGTCAGCGAATCCATCAGCAGCAGGACGTTCAGGCCCTGGTCGCGGAACCACTCGGCGATGGCGGTGGCGCGGTACGCCCCCTGTAGGCGCGCCAGTGGCGGCCGGTCGGCGGGACTGGCGACGACGACGGCGCGCGCCAGCCCGGACGGGCCCAGCGTGGTCTCGACGAAATCGCGTACTTCGCGGCCGCGTTCGCCGATCAGGCCGACGACGATGACGTCGGCGGCGGTGTAGCGGGTCATCATGCCCAGCAGCGTCGACTTGCCCACGCCCGAACCGGCGAACAGGCCCACGCGCTGGCCGCGGCCGATGGGCAGCAGTGCGTTGATCGCGCGCACGCCGACATCCAGCGGCTGGGTGATGGGTTCGCGCGAGAGCGGGTTGATCGCCACGCCGGCCAGGCTGACGCTGCCCTCGGCCCGGATGGGGCCGCGTCCGTCCAGCGGCACGCCGTCGCTGTCGATCACGCGTCCCAGCAGGCCTTCGCCGACTTCCACGCCGCCACGGCGGCGCGAGGGCACCACGCGCGCATTCGGCAGCAGGCCGTGCAGCTCGGCGCTGGGCATCAGGTAGGTACGTTCGCCGGCGAAGCCGACGACTTCGGCATCGACCCAGCCGCCATCGACCACTTCCACCTTGCAGGTGGCGCCCATGGGCGCCTCGCAGCCGATCGCTTCCAGGGTCAGGCCCACGGCGCGGCGCAGGATGCCTTCGCGGATCAGGCCGCGACCGCCCAGTTCGGGATTGATCTGCGACAGCCGCGTGGCCAGGCGCAGGTCGCGGGCGGTCAACCATTCCAGCGGCTGCGCGCTCATGCGCGTGCGCTCCGGTTGAGCACGGTTTCCAGCGCGCCGCGCAGACGCGCTTCCAGGGTGCCGTCGATGCGCACGCTCTCGGCATGCACGCGCAGGTCGCCCCGGGTGAGGCTGGTGTCGGCGGTCAGGCGGGTGTGCGCGGTCATGGCCAGCACGGGCGTCAGGGCGGCGATGTCGTCCGGATGCAGGCGCAGTTCGACTTCGCGCTGCGCACCGCCGACGGCATCCAGCGCGGTGGTGGCCAGTTCCTGCAGCAGCACCGGGTCGCTCCGGTAGGCGCGGCCGACCAGGGCGCCGGCGATGCGCACGGCGAGTTCGGACAGCGCGGCGACCACTTCGTTTTCCAGCCGGTCCAGGGGCCGCGAGAAATTGTCCAGGATGCCTTCCATCTGCGCGGCGAGTCGGCGGACTTCGGCCTGTCCCTGGGCGAAGCCCTCGGCATGGCCTTCGGCGTGGCCCCGTTCCAGGCCTTCGCGGTAGGCGGCGTCCTGGATGGCCTGGATCTCTTCCAGCGTGGGCGGCACCGGGGGCGGCACCTGCTCCTCGGGCGCCGCCGCCGACACCACCACGTCCAGCGGAGCGGGCATCCAGCGCATCGGCGGGGCCGCGGTCATACCATTTCCTCGGCGCTGGCCATCAGCGAGATGACGCCCTGGTCGGCCAGGCGGCGGACGATGGCCAGGATTTCCTTCTGCGCGCCTTCAACATCGGACAGGCGCACCGGGCCGCGGGCTTCCATGTCCTCCAGCAGGATCTGCGCCGCGCGCTGGGACATGTTGCGGGTGATCTTCTCCCTCACCTTGGCGTCGGCGCCGCGCAGGGCCAGGCCCAGGCGGTCGTTCGGCACTTCGCGCAGCAGCGCCTGCAGTTCGCGGTCGCCCAGGTCGGCGAGGTTGTCGAACACGAACATCAGGTCCTGGATGCGCGCGCCCAGGTCGGCGTCGACCTGGGTGATGCTGCCCAGGATCACCTGGTCCTGGCCGGAGTCCATGAAGTTGAGGATGTTGGCCGCCACCTTCACGCCGCCGATGCTGGAGGCCTTCAGGTTCTGGTTGCCGGCGAACTGGCGCTCCATGATCTCGTTGAGCTCGTTCAGCGCGTTGGGCGGAATGCCGTCCAGCGTGGCGATGCGCAGCAGCACGTCGGTGCGCGTGCGCTCGGCCAGCAGCTTCAGCGTCTCCGCGGCCTGGTCGCTGTCCAGGTGGGCCAGCACGATGGCGATGATCTGCGGATGTTCGTTGCGGACCAGGTCGGCGATGGCGCGCGGATCCATCCACTTCAGCGTGTCCAGGCCGGTGGTGTTGCGCCCCAGCAGGATGCGGTCGATCAGGCTGCCGGCCTTGTCTTCGCCCAGCGCCTGCACCAGCACCTTGCGCACGTAGTCGTCGGCGCCCATGCCCAGCGAGGTCTGCTTGTCCAGCGCCTCGCCGAAGGTGGATATCACCTGCATGACCTGCTCGCGGCTCACGCCGGAAATGGTGGCCATGGCGATGCCGAGCTTCTGCACCTCCTTGGCGTTCATGTGCTTGAGGACTTCGGCGGCGTCCTCCTCGCCCAGCGAGAGCAGCAGCACGGCGGCGCGCTGGACGCCGGTCAGTGCGTTGTCGCGCGCGTTACTCATCGCTGGCCACCCAGTCCTTGACCACCTGCGCCACCTGCTTGGAGTCGGCCTTCACCGCCTCGCGCGCCTGCCGCAGCCGGTCCTCGTAGGCGTCGGAGGGCAGGGCGCGCAGCGGGGGCGCGGGCTCGTGCGACAGCGTGGCGACCACGCCGCCCTCATCGCCATCGGCGTCCACCACGCTGACGTCCACGCCGTCCTCGTCGGCCTGCGCCTTGGGCCTGCCGGCCGGATGGATGATCTGGCGCATCGCCGGGCGCAGTACCCCGAACAGCAGCGCGATCACCACCAGCGCGCCCAGGCCGTAGCGCGCGATGTCGCGCAGCAGCGCGTTGTGCAGCCAGGGGCTTTCCCAGAAGGGAACGGCTTCGGGCTTGTCGGTCTCGCGCACGAACGGGGCGTTCATCACCGACACCGAGTCGCCACGCGCGGCGTCGAAGCCCACGGCTTCCTTCACCAGCGCTTCGATGCGCGCCAGGGTGGCGGCATCCAGCGCGGTCATCACCACCTTGCCGTTCTCGCCCGTGCGCGGCACGTGGTCGACCAGCACGGCCGCGGTGACGCGGCGCACGCGGCCGGCCGGCTGGCGGGTGTGCTGCAGGGTGCGGTCCATCTCGAAGTTGCGGGTGGCGCTGCTGCTGGTTTCCACCGGGGCGGCGGGGTTGGGCGCGGCCGCGGCGTTCGGGCCGGGGGGCGTGTTGCTGGTGGCGCCGGGCACGCCTTCGGGGCCGGTGCCGGCCACGGTGTTCTGGCTGACCTGTTCGCTGCGGATCTTGGCCGGATCGTTGGCGAAGGTTTCGCGGGCTTCCTCGGTGACGGAGAAATCCATGTCCACGGCGACTTCGGCATTCACGCGGCCGGGACCGGTCAGCGGCTCCAGCAGTTCGCGGATGCGCTCGTTGAAGGAGGTCTCCAGCTTGCGCACGCGCTCGAACTGGGCGGCATTGAGGGCGGCCTCGCTGTTCGGGTCGCTGATGGTCAGCATGCGGCCGCTCTGGTCGACCACGGTGACGCGTTCGGGGGCCAGGTCGGGGATGGACGAGGACACCAGGTGCACGATGGCATCCACCTGGTTGCGTTCCAGCATGGCGCCGGAGCGCAGGTCCAGCACGACCGACGCGCTGGCGACTTCGCGCTGGCGGGTGAAGGCGCTGGGCTTGGGGATGGCCAGGTGCACGCGCGCGTCGCGTACCGGGCGCAGGGTGGTGATGGTGCGCACCAGTTCGGTTTCCAGCGCGTGCTGGTAGCGCGCGTTCTCGACGAACTGGCTGACGCCGAAGCCCGGATCGCGCTCCATCATCTCGAAGCCCAGGCGGCCGCTCTCGGCCAGGCCGGCGCCGGCCAGCTTCAGGCGGGCATCGTGCAGGTTCTCTTCCGGCACGGAGATGGCGCCGGTGGCCTGGTCCAGCTGGAACGGGATCTGCGCCGCGCGCAGCATGTCGGTGGCTTCGGCGGTGGCCTTGGCGTCCAGGCCGGTGTACAGCGGGGTGTAGGCCGGCTTCTGCGACCAGAAGAACACCATCATGCCCACGGCCACCGCGCCGGCGATCAGCAGCAGCGTGCCCATCTGCCTGAACACGCGCGCGTCCTGGATCTTGGTCAGCGCCGCACCGGCCTTGTCGGCGGTCAGCGATTCCTTCAGGGCTTCCTTGGACAGCGTGAGGGCCATGGTGAGGGTTCGGTTCTAGGTGAGAAGGTGGGGCCGCGTTACAGCGGCATGTTCATCACGTCCTGGTAGGCCTGCACCAGGCGGTTGCGCACTTCGACGGTGGCGCGGAAGGCGACCTGCGACTGCTGCGCCGCCACCATCACCCGTGCCAGGTCCGCGCGCGGGTCGCCCAGTTCGAAGGCCTGGGCCAGCGCGCCGGCGTTCTTCTGCGCGCTGTTCACGCCTTCCAGCGCGTTCTGCAGCGTCTCGCCGAAACTGGGCGCCTTGACGCCCGGCTGCTCCAGGCCGACCCGGTTGGGAACGAAGGCGCCCGGATTGGGCTCCAGCGCACGCGTCCCCATCTGGTGCTGGTAGCTGCGGATCTGCGAGAGGATGGAGGTGACGTCGGACATGGGCGGATGCTTCGGTCGTCGGGATGTCTTGCGAGGTCAGTTGCAAGACCCGTGCCGGAACCGCGCCCCGCCGCCAGTCAGTTTTCCGTCGCCAGGGCCACGTCTTCGCGCTCGACACCGTACTTGCGCAGCTTTTCCACCAGCGTGGTGCGGCGCAGGCCCAGCAGCTGGGCCGCGTGCGCGACCACGCCGCCGGCGCGGTCCAATGCATCGCGGATCAGGTTGAGCTCGATCTGGGCGATGTGTTCGCGCAGGTCGATGCCGGCTTCCGGCAGGCGGTCGGCCGGCACCACGGCCGCGGCGGCGATGGTGGTCGGGGTGACCGCGGTCGCCATGGCAGGCGCGGCAGCGGTGGGCTGCGCGGGCACGGCGGGCGCTTCGGCGGCCACGGCAGCCGGGTTTTCGGGCTGGTAGCGCTTGGGCAGGTCGGCCACGCGCACCAGGCCGCCCGGATGCAGCACCGCCAGGCGCTCCACCAGGTTGGTCAGCTCGCGCACATTGCCCGGCCAGGAGTACAGGCGCAGGGCCTGCAGCGTCTCGTTGGCGAAGCGCACTTCGCCGCGACCGGTGCGGGACAGCTGCGCGGCGATGGTCATCACCAGGTCGGGCAGGTCGTCGGCGCGCTCGCGCAGCGCCGGCATTTCGATGGGGAACACGTTCAGGCGGTAGAACAGGTCCTCGCGGAAATACCCGTCGGCGATGCGCGCTTCCAGGTTGCGATGGGTGGCGGCGATCACCCGCACGTTGCAGCGGATGGTCTGGTTGCCGCCCACGCGCTCGAAGCTGCGCTCCTGCAGCACACGCAGCAGCTTGACCTGCATCGGCAGGCTCATGTCGCCGATCTCGTCCAGCAGCAGGGTGCCGCCTTCGGCCATCTCGAAGCGGCCCTTGCGCGCGCTCAGCGCACCGGTGAACGCGCCTTTTTCATGGCCGAACAGTTCGCTTTCCAGCAGGTCGGGCGGGATGGCGCCGCAGTTGATGGCCACGAACGGTCCGTCGCGGCGCGGCGACTGGTCGTGGATGGCGCGGGCCACCACTTCCTTGCCGGTGCCGGATTCGCCCAGCACCAGCACGGTGGTGTCGAAGCTGGCGACCTGCTCGATCATGCGGCGCAGGCGGGTGACCGCGGGGCTGCTGCCGGTGGGGCCGCTGGTGGTCACCTGCTGGGCCTGGTGTTCGGTATCCAGGCGCTTGAGGCTGGCGCGGCGCAGGCAGGCTTCCAGCTGGGCATGGCGGATCGGGCTTTCCAGTGTCCACACACCGGCTTCGTGCAGGCCGTGCGCCGCGGCAAAGGCCGCGGTATCGCCTTCCAGCAGCAGCACAGGAGGCGGCAGCTGGGCCTTGCCCAGCCAGGCGAAGAAGGCGTCGGTGGCCTTCGGGTCGTCCACGGTGCCGACCACCACCGCCAGCCAGTCGTGCGGACGCTGGCGGCGGACATCCACGTCACCGGCGCTGGCGACCCAGCGGGGTGTCAGGTCCATGAATTCGAGCAGGCCGGCCAGGCGTTCGGCACGCGGGGCGTCGGCGTCGATGACGAGGATGCGGGATTCACTCATGGCGGCGGTCTTTGAACTTCTCGAGGATGGGCAAGACTTCCTGGATGTAGGCAAGCTTGCTGACGAAATCGTCGGCGCCGGCGCGCATCGCGTGTTCGCGGTGCTCGGCGTCGTCGAAATGGCTGGCGATCACGATGAACGGCGGAGCGTCCTGGGTCTTGATCAGGCGGGTGGCCTGCAGGCCGCCCATCTCCGGCATGGCCAGGTCCATCAGCACCACGTCCGGACGCAGGGTCTCGGAGCGTTCGATGGCTTCCAGGCCGTTGCTGGCGCGGCCCACGATCTCCAGCCACTCCACCTTGCGCAGATGGCGCAGGGCGGCGTTGATGAAGCCTTCGTGGTCGTCCACCAGCAGTACGGTGATCTTGCTCATTGCGTTCGTGCTCCGTTATCCGGCCTTGGCCAAGACCGATACGGTAGCGCGTCGGCGTTCCCGGGCGGGAGCGATATCCAGCTGTTCCCGGTACTTCGCCACAGTTCTGCGGGCGATATGGATGCCCTGGCGGGCCAGCAGGCCGGCGATGGCCTCGTCGGCCAGCGGCTTGCCGGCCGGCTCGGAATCGATCAGGCGGCGCACCATCGCGCGCACGGCCGGGCCGGACACGTTGGCGCCTTCCAGGCGCACGGCGAAGAAGTGCTTCAGCTCGAAGGTGCCGCGCGGGGTCTGCATGTACTTGCCGGTGGTGATGCGCGAGACGGTCGATTCGTGCATGCCGATGGCGTCGGCGATCTCCTTCAGCGTCAGCGGGGCCATGGCCTCCTCGCCCTGGGCCAGGAAACCGGCCTGGCGTTCGACGATGGCGCGCGCGGTGCGCAGCAGGGTGTCGTAGCGGATCGACAGGCCGCGGGTCAGCCAGCGCGCTTCCTGCAGCAGTTCGCGCAGCTTGCCGGCGCCCTCGGACGGGCCGGCCTGCTCCAGCGCGTGCTCCTGCAGGGCGTTGACCCGCACGCGCGGGGTGGTGGCCGGATTCAGCGCCACGCGCCAGGCGCAGTCGGCATGCCACGCCACCACGTCGGGCACGATGTAGCCGGTCGGCGCCGGGGCCAGCGACGCGCCGGGGCGCGCATCCAGCGACAGCACCAGGCGCACGCCCTCCATCACCTGCTCGATGTCCAGGTCCAGCAGGCGGGCGAGGGCGTCGTATTCGTGCGCGGCCAGCAACGCCAGGCCGTCGGTGACGATGCGGCGGGCGACATGACGTGCCGGCACGCGGCCATGCAGGCAGTCCAGCTGCACCAGCAGGCACTCGCGCACATCGGCGGCGGCCAGACCGGGGAACTCGCCGCGCAGCAGGCGATCGCGCAGCGCCAGCACGGCACCGGTGGCCAGGTCGAAGCGGGCCGATGCCAGCAGCGCCAGGGTCTCGGGCGCCTGTTCCAGATAGCCGGCTTCGTTGGTGTTCTCCAGCCAGAACGCGACCACGTCCAGCGCGCGCTCGTCGAGCTCCAGCGCCAGGCGGTCGAGCACGCGCACGTGCGGGTCGCTGGATTCGCCGGCGGCCACGCGTTGCATGCGGTCGTCGTCGCCGTCCTGCCAGCTGGCGCCCGGCACGTCCCACAGGTTGGACTCGGGCAGCTCGTCGAACGCGGCGACTTCGCTGGCGGCGACGTCCTGCGCGGGCAGTGCCTCGATTTCCCCGTCCTGTGCGGCGTCCTGCGCTTCTTCCACCTCCAGCAGTGGATTGAGGTCCAGCGCGCGACGCACTTCCAGCTCCAGCTGCAGGCCGTCCAGCTGCAGCAGCCGGATCGACTGCAGCAGTTGCGGCGTCAGGTGGAGCTGTTGCCCGAGCTGGGTGGAAAGTCCCGTCTTCATTCCCGTGTCCCCGATTCGATGGCGTGCCGTGGTCGGCTTCACATCGTGTTGACACTTTGCGGGGCGGGTGACGGAAAAAAAATCAGGGCGTTTCTGGTTGTGATGCGGGCACGCCCGACCCGCTGTCAGGGTTTTCCCTACAGCGTCGGTTCAATGTCGGAGGAAGGCGCCGAGAGGGGCGCTGCGAACACGGAATTCCGTCACGGAGAGGGCGTCGCCCGGGTGTACCTGCAAGGCTCAGGCCAGTTCGTTCTGGTGGCGCGCGGCCAGCAACAGCAGGTCGTTGGCGCGGCGGCAGCCCAGCGATTCCATCATCCGGGCGCGATGGGTTTCCACCGTCTTGACGCTGATGCCCAACTGCGCGGCGATTTCCTTGCTGCTCATGCCACTGCCCAGCTGGCGCAGGATCTCGCGCTGGCGCGGCGACAGCGCCGCCACGCCCGTGGGACGCTGCGAGTTGAGCATGGGCGCCAGCATCTTGGACGACACCTGCGGGCTGAGGAACACCTGTCCGGCGGCGGCGGCACGCAGGGCCAGCTCAAGCTCCATCGGGGCGGCTTCCTTCACGACGAAGCCCGCGCAGCCGCGGTCCAGGGCCACGCGGACCTGGGTGGGGTCGTTGTGCATGGACATGATCACCACCCGCGTCTGCGGCAGCGACTCGCGCAGCAGCGGCAGCAGGTCCAGGCCACTGCGGTCGGGCAGGGACAGGTCCAGCAGGATCAGGTCGGGGCGATGGATCGCCGCCATGTCCAGTGCCTGCTGGCCGTTGCAGGCCTCGGCCACCACATCGACGTCAGGCAAGGCCTGCAGCAACCGGCCGATGCCGGCGCGGACCAGGGTATGGTCGTCGACGATGAGTACACGCACGGGAGGATTCAGCTGCTGTCGCGTCGTAAGGTGATGTCACGATAGCGGCGGGCCGGGGCCACGCCAATTCAGAATCGCGACGGAGGTGTGAAACCACGACGCCAGTCACAGTTGACCGGTCCTGGGCGCTGCCCAGAATGCGATTACCGCCGCCAGGTGCCGTGACGGGCCATCGCGTTGCGATGGACGTGGGGCCGCGAGGCGCGGAACGGCGTTACGGGCGGGTCGACTGCGACTGCCGGGCTTCCGCGATCTGGCGGCGGTGCAGGCGGAACAGATGGCGGTCCATCGCCTCGGCCAGGCCGGCGTTCAGGGCATCGAACTGCAGCCACAGATGGTGCAGGCCCTGCGAGCCCTCCACCTGGGCCAGTACGACCACCGGCAATTCGATCTGGTCGCTCAGCCAGGCGGCCGGCTGCACGAGCACCACGCCGGGCGCGCCCTCGACGCAGGCCGTCGGCGAGGCCGCATCCAGCCGTATTCCGCGGTGCGACCAGCGCATCGCCGTGGGCGGCGGGGCACCTTCGTGGCGGCGTGCGAGGCGTCCCAGCAGCGACAGCACCAGGTCGAGCTTGGCCTCGATGCGCTGCTGGGTGGGCGTGGCTTCCTTGCGTTCTTCAGGGTCGTCGCCGCGCATGTCTTCGGCCACGGCCAGTCCCTTGAGCAGTGCTTCGGAGGTCGCCTGCATCAGCACGCGCGCGCCGGCTTCGACGCGCGCCGGCAGGACCACGTCGCAGGTGAGTGCGCCATCGAACAGGACATGTTCGGCCGGATGTTCCACCAGGACGGTCGGTGTGGTCATGGTTCACCCCTCCACGACGGACAGATAGGCGCGCGCCGCGCGGTCGGCGCGCTGGCTGGCATGCATGCGGATGCGGGCCTGCTCGCGCGCATCCTGCATGGTCTTCTGCAGTTCAAGTTGCGCGCGCAGCAGCGATGCCAGGGCGTCGCCGCCGGCGGCGCGGCCGCCATCGGCGTGCAGGAAGGCGCGCACGTCGTGGTCGTGGCGGTTGAGCAGGCGCTCGACGTCCTCCAGTTCACCCGCGTGCAGGGCACGCCGCATGGCGTCGAGCTGGGCGAACAGGTCGTCGAGGGCCGGCGCGGCGCTCATCGCGCGGCGGCCATCGCCGGCACGTGGCGTTGTTCGGGCGGGATCGCGTTCCACGCCGCTTCGATTTCGCCCAGCAGGTCCAGCGATTCGCGCAGGGCGGACGCATCGTTGTGCAGGTTGGCCTCGATCAGCCGGGTCTGCACGTAGTCGTACAGGGCCGACAGGCTGCCGGCGATGTCGCCGCCGGCTTCGTGATCCAGCGAGCCGTTGAGGTGGCCGATGATCGCGCTGACCTCGCCGATCGCCTTGCCCTTGCGCGCCAGGTCGCCGCGCGCCACGCAGGCTTCGGCCAGGCGCAGGCGCTCGCAGGCGCCGGCCAGCAGCAGGGCGACCAGACGGTGCGGATCGGCCTCCATCACCGCGCTGCTGAGGCCGGTGTTGCGGTACTGCGCGGCGTACGATTGAAGTGACATTCCATTTCTCCTGGGGCCTGCGGCACGCGATGGGCGTGGGTGCGGGCCCGGCGGTCTTATCCGGTCTGGGCGGTGAGGGAGGCGAGCTGCTGAGCGAGAGCGCTGCTGGTGGTATTCATCTGCGCGATCATGCTGTCCAGCGCGACGAACTGCGCCTTGTAGCGGTTGCCCACCGCTTCCATGCGCGCGTCCAGGGCGGTGCGCTGGCTGGCGACGTCCTTGATCTGGGCGTTCAGTCCGTTCGTGCGCTGGGTGAACGCGCCGTCGCTGCCGATGTAGCTGCCCACGGCCGCCTGCAGGCGGCCGGCGAAGGCGGTGTCGCCGGTGAAGGCGGTGCGGATCTTCTCCGGATCCGCGGTCAGTGCGGCGGTGAACTTGCTGCTGTCGAACACCAGGGTGCCGTCGGACGTGGGATAGCCCTTGGTCTGCAGGCCCAGCGTCTTGGCGTCCAGCCCCTGCGCGGCGAGCCCCCCCAGCAGGTCGCCCATCAGGCTGCGCAGCTGGCCCGATGCGCTGCGCATCTGCGCATCGCCGGTCAGTGCCGAAGGTTCGTCGCTCTCGGCGTTGTACTTGGTGCTGGTGTTGATCGCGTTGATGGCGGTGTTGTACGCCGTCACGAAATCCTGGATCAGCTTGCTGGCGGCGGCGGTGTCGGTGGACACGGTGACCGTGCTGGTGCCCTTGGCCTTCAGGTCCAGGGTCAGGCCGGGCACGGCTTCGGTGATCTTGTTGGTGCTGGCGGTGACGGTCAG